>JAFUFP010000018.1 GCA_017469845.1 Bacteroidales bacterium
GCCCTTCGCCGATGTTCGGTAAGGTTTCGTGGACGGAGCACCGTCGCTTTCGCTCCATTAACTCCGACCCGCAGTGTCCGGGACTAGGGCGACCATCCCGGAGTGCCTATCCTTTGCAGTATTCTTCCGAACGTAGTTCCCTATTATTGGCGGGGACTCCGGCTAACCACCTTCGCAGGGCGGCCAATGGGCCATCTCTGTGACTCAAGGCACTTGCGACAGTTGAGCAATATGATATCAAGCACTTATTCCATTCCTCAGGATTCATTTTACGATTCGATGAGCGATAGATGAAGTAGGGCAGCAGGATATTCCTGTCTTCTTCAGATTGCTGAGTACGTCTGATGGATTTTATAAACATGCCACAAGGCTCGCTAACACACGTCAATCCTCACTTCCTCTCAGAGGTCAAGATCTTCGATAATTACAATACGCCATGTTCAATCATGAATTCTTTCGTATAGGGTTGCTGATGCCCGTCATAAAAATATTTATCATATTCTTCTTTCCATTTAGGGTCTTCGTCAGCAATTATATTAATCATTCTTTTTATCAGTAAACTGTCTGCAAAGAAATTTCCCAGAAATAGGCAATGCCCTTCTTCATCGCCAATGGAAAATAAGGTATCTCGGGAGGAATTCTTTTCAAATACTATGGCATACCTTACATCTAAACTCCGAGGGTCTGATTTTTGAACCTTGATCAAAGAATCAGCCATGTTAAATAAAGATAAAGCGCGAGTGTTTGAAAGCTGAATAACCTTGACTTTATCCAGTTGTATGTTCTCTTTATCAAAAAAGATTTCGGGCGTCCATGCCCCTATGGGATTAAACAACCATGGGACATCGTTAAAATAGAATAATGTCCCAGAAACAACGGAAGTATCTGATAATGTTACGTTGACGTTGTTTTGTTTTTTAATATTGCAGTTGCAGGAAATGACAATAAAATGGAGAGCAACAAATAATAAGTACTTATTCATCGACAAAAAGGATGTTATGTGAAAAGATAAGTTGCTCTATCTGCTCCGGAGAGATTCCTAGAAGTGAACCACCAACTTGTAATGGGATTGTTATCCCTTTGCCCTTGACTTCGGTGAGCGGTATGGTGATGTTCGGTAGTCCGTTGAAGTAGCTGACGGGGACCTTCCCGTACTGTCCGATCGCTGCTGCGTTGGGAGCGTACTGGGTGTCTGGAGGTCCAATACGGTCAACGGAAGAGTCCTGGGCACAAACGGTTAAGGCACCAACCAATATACAGGTGCTGACAATGATTATTCTGATTCCGAAGGGGGAACTAAGCGACATGTATTTCATAGCCAAAAGAAAACTTCTCTGACGTACAACGATGCCAGAGAAGCTACTTGTTTGAATTTTATTTGAGGTTATTTTTCAGGAAGTCCCTTACATAATTGTAGTAAAGGTCTCTTGCTTCTCCCTGGAAACCGTGTCCTGCTCCGAATATGAGATGGAACTCGAACTTCTTTCCATGCTCGTTCAGAGCGGTAACCGCTTTTGCGGAGTATTCTGGCTTGACGAGTCCATCGTTCGTGCCGTGGAGAATCAGGAATTTTCCGTCGTATTTCACGATCTCCTCGTAGACGTCAAGTCCTTCCTTGAAAAAGCACCTGTATTGCTCCCTTCCGATTTTGAGTCCCATGAGGGTATAATCCTCAGGAATCTCCTCGTATGTCTTGTACTGTGCAAGGATGTCGTCATAGATGCAGAATGCCGGATAGACGAGAACTGCGGAATTGATCTTGTCCTGGACGTAAGGTGCAGTGATTCCGGAAACGCATCCTCCCTGGCTTTCTCCGAGGATGAAGATGTTCTTCTTGTCCACCTGATCCCATTCGTAAACCATGTTCACGACATCGATAAGATTCTGCCTTTCGGAAGCTACGGACATTTCCATGGGGCTGCCCTCACTCTTGCTCCTTGCTCCACCACCAGCGAAGTCATAGCAGTAGCAGATGTATCCTTCTTTCGCGAACTCGGAAATCATCTGGTAGAAAGAAGTGTGGCTACCGTTGTATCCGTGCGACATGATGATCACGGGATGTTTTCCGGGAGCTTTGGGGAAGAACGCTTCTCCGTAAAGTTTCTTTCCGGCGCTCATGCATGAGATTTCTTTCATCTCGAAAGAATCGTCTGTCGGGGGCTCGTTCATCCTGCGGAACATCTCCTGCATCTGTTCCTGGGTCATATTGCCGAAGGGGTTGCCACCCTGTCCGTTCTGTCCGCCCTGTCCTCCGGGTCTTCCTTGTCCGCCGCCGGGGAATCCGCCCGGCTGAGCTGCAGCGCAGAGTACCATCAATGCGGCTGCTACAGTTGAGAGAATCTTTTTCATATTTTGAGTGTTTTGTTTTGAGTTCTTCTTCGTCTATCAAAGTAACGGAAAAATCCTCAACCAAACAAGTCCGGGGGCGCTATCCGCATGATGGTTGAAACGATAGTGCAATATATAAGGGACATTGTGCACAATGCCCCGGTATCATAAGCGGTAATAGCTTTGTTATGAAATGATGAGGTTCGTAACGAAGATGAGCACGATAGCCACGGGAGCCACGTATTTTATGAGGAAATATACAGTTTTGAACCACCGGCTGTTCCTCTTCTTGGTTCCACCATTGGTGAATTCGTCCCGTACTGAAGCTTCGTCCATTTTCCATCCTACAAATAATGTGAACAGAAGGCCGCCGAAAGCCATAAGGAAGTTGGAACACATCTTGTCCAGGAAGTCGAAGATGCTGTTTCCGAGAATCTTGACTTCTGAAAGCGGACCGAAGGAAAGAGAGCAAAGGATACCGACCGCCCAGGCGAAGACCGTAACAGTCACAGTTGCCCATAATCTTGACATTCCTTTGTTGTCAACGAGATAAGAAACCCCGACCTCCATCATCGAAATCGCCGATGTCAGGGCGGCGACCAGAATGGTCACGAAGAATATGATGGAAACCAGAGAGCTGACAACCGGCATCGCTGTTCCCATTTTGTTGAAGATGAAGGGTAGAGTCTGGAATACAAGTCCGGGTCCGGCACCCGGCTCGACGCCGGACGCAAATACCGCCGGCATTATCGCGAATCCCGCCAAAAGGGCGAACAGGATATCAGATACCGCAGTACCGATACTTGAAGCGAAGATGTTCTCATCCTTCTTCACGTATGAAGCGTAAGTGAGTATTGTGCCGACACCCAGCGATAGTGAGAAGAAGGCCTGTCCCATTGCCGCCGCAACGGCGGACATGGTGAGTTTCGAGAAATCGGGTTTGAGAAGATAGCTGACACCCGCCCCTGATCCCGGTAAGGATATGGCGTATATCATCATCACCACGATCAGCACAAATAGAACAGGCATGGTGATTTTCGTGAATCTCTCGATTCCGCTTTTGACCCCTGCGAGAATGATACCTGCGACCATGAGCATGAACAGGGTATGGGTTATGAGCGGTTCCCACGTCGAGGAAATGAAAGTCCCGAAAAGGGACTGTATGCTCCCGGCATCGGTGTCGGTGAATTCAAAAGAAAGCGACTTGAAAAGATATTCCACGCTCCATCCACCCACAACGCTGTAGTAGGAAAGGATAATGACAGGTGAAATCACAGTCAGAAGCCCAAGCCACTTCCATGAAGTTCCCGGTGCAAGCTTTTCCATTGCACCGAAGGTGTTTGTCCTCGACCGTCTTCCGATAATCGTTTCGGAAAGGAATATCGGCAGAGCAAGCAGGAAACTGCATGCTATGTATACTATGATGAAGGCCGCTCCTCCGTATTGACCCACCATGTAAGGGAAGCGCCAAATGTTTCCTAGCCCAATGGCGGAACCTGCCATGGCCATAATGACGGCGAACCTGCTTCCGAATGTTTCCCTTGTCTTCTCCATGGCTAAAGAATGAGATTCGTGACGAAAATTATCGCGACGGCGATCGGAGCGAGGTATTTCATCAGGAAGTATACCACGTCGAATATCTTATTGTTCCTTTTCTTCGTCATCCCGTTGGTGAATTCATCCTGTACATCGGATTTGCTCATTTTCCAGCCGACGAAGACAACGCACAGGAATCCTCCTATAGTGAGAAGGAAGTTCGAAGAGAACGTGTCAAGGAAGTCGAATACTCCTTTTCCGAAAATGTGCAGATTGCTCAACGGGCCGAATGAAAGCGACGCAAGGATTCCAAGGGCGCCCGTTATCAGAAAAATCCATAGACAGGCCCATCCTCTTTTGATATGCTTTTCCTCGATCAGATAAGCAACACCCACCTCGACCAGTGACACTGAAGAAGTGAGTGCCGAGAAGAGAATAGTGAGGAAGAAAAGGATTGCCGCGATTGAAGTGAGCCATGGCATGGCCATTCCCATCTTGTTGAACACGAACGGGAGGGTCTGGAAGATGAGCCCCGCCCCACTGCTGGGCTCAATTCCCGCCGCGAACACCGCCGGCATTATCGCGAATCCCGCCAAAACAGCGAACAAGAGATCGAAGAATGCGGTTCCTGCAGCAGAAACGAAGAGATTTTCTTTCTTGCTCACATATGATGAATAAGTGATGATGATTCCCATTCCAAGGGAGAGAGAGTAGAAAGACTGTCCCAAGGCGAATGCGAAAGTCTTTGCGGTCACTTTGGAGAAGTCGGGTTTCAGAAGATAACTGATACCTTCTTTGGCTCCCGGAAGTGAAATGGAGAATATCATGATCGCGACAACCAGGACAAACAATACCGGAAGGCAGAATTTGCTGAATTTCTCTATTCCGGACTTTACACCGGCAGCTACGATCAGAACGGTTATCGCCAGGAAGCCCAGATGGCATATGACCGGCGTCCAGGTGGAGGTGATGAGGTTGGAGAAAGTGTTCGAGACGGTTTCCGCATCATTGCGTACGAAGGCTCCTCCGAGAGCCTGTACAAGATAATCCAAAGACCACCCTCCGACAACGGAGTAGTAGGATACTATCACCATCGGGGTGAAAACCGACAGGTAACCGAGCCATTTCCAACGGGAACCGGGAGCGAGTTTCCTCATTGCTCCGCGGCAATTCGCCCCACTCCTTCGACCGATTATCGACTCCGCCACGAAAATGGGGAGAGAAAGGAATATAGATGCGAGAATATATATGAAAATGAAGGCGGCACCACCGTATTCTCCCGCCATGTACGGGAATCTCCAGATGTTGCCGAGCCCTATGGCGGATCCCGCCATGGCCATGATGACCGCTAACCTTCCACCGAAAGTTTCTCTTTCCGTTGCCATATTTGTAGTCCGTTTTCCTTTCTTCCGGATTGTGGAGATAATCACCATAGGGGATCCGGAAGATATTGGGGTACAAAGAAACGAAAAAAAGATTACAATCCGAAATCAAATTACACCTCATTTCGTAAAATGAAGGGCTTAAAATCCTATTTGGACGTAAGTTGGCTTGCTTAAAATTTCTTTCTTGCCAAAGAAAAGAAACTCTCAGAAATTTATTGTGGGGAGAGGCCTTTTTGCAGTGTTGTTGAACCGGTAGGTGAAGCTCACAAGAAACGATCTTCCCGGAACCGGATTCCATGTCCTCGAAAAGTACGATCCGGTCAAGGACGTGGTGTAGTCCGAACCGCTGTCAAGAAGGTTTACGCCATGGAGCCCTATTCTGAAGGCCTTTCCCTTTCCGACGGCGATACCGACGGAGAGGTTCAGACGGTGGATGTTCCGGTTGTAGTCCGGCTGTTTTATGAAGAACAGCCCGTTCCATAGGTATGAAACTTCGTAATATCCCCTTTTCAGGAAATCCCCCCTTGCTTCAAGATTGATGTCTGAAAGGATTTGGTCGACCTTGATTGTCCCGAGTCCATTCCAATTGTGTCCGTAAGATGCTTCCGCAGAGCCGATGATGCGAAGGAGCGAGGACGGGGTGTAAGTGAAAGATGACCTGAAAGAAGGACCGAACAGGAAGTTATGGTCGAGAGTCTCGGAATAGTACTGGGGGACACTTGAGAAAGACAATTGAGGATACATCGTCAATGTGAATATCCTCCCGAATAACTTCATTTCGGACTGAAAGACGTTCAAAAGTACTTGCGCATTAAGGGAATAGTCGGCATTGTCATAGGTTGAAAGATATGCTCCCGCCGGCGCTTGATAATCTCCATATTCTGGAAGGATTGTCCTTGTGGGGAAGAATAGTACTTTCGGGACGATGGGGTCAGTGGTTATTCCGATGTTGGCGGACAGCATGAACCGGCTTGCGAATTTGAATCTTTCCTGGATCGTCACATTATGGCTGAAGCTGCGCTTTAGTGAAGGGTTTCCGGCGATGAGGTGGAGAGGATTGCTGTCTTCGATTCTTCCGCGGATCTGCTCCACAATGGGGATTTCCACAGAGCTGGTGTAGGTGAAAAACCTTACACTTGAAAAGCTTACGGATGCGCCCGGGAGCAAGGAAAAGTAAGTTTTGCTTGTCTTGGATTCGGGAATTCTTTCAAGGTCACTGACCTTATGGGCGACAGCCGCAAGGGAGATGCTCCCTCTGCTTTTGGAGCCTTTTGAAAAATTGAATTCCAGCCCTGCCCTGTTGCTTGTCACTTTGTATGTGTAGTCAAATGTGCCTGCCGCATCGTCCATCCTTGTGGGGAAAAGATTGTACGAAAGCCGGTCCCTCCCGTTTGTCGAATGTGACCACCCATAAGACGCCCTCAAGCCGAAGCTCCCGTTTTCGGATGTTTTTTGGAAAAGATGTTTGCTGGCGGACAAGGAGATGTTCTCTGTCTTTCCCTCACCCTCTCTCACCAGGTGCCGTTTCACATAGGAAGTGGAGAGTGTGTCCAGTTGGAAAGAGGGGAATTTGTTCTCTTCCCTCAAATAACTGGCGTCAACGGTAAACAGTCTTTTCTTTCTTGAAATGGGTGTGAAGGAAAGATCCCCTCCGACCCTCCAGGAATGCTCTTCAGAATTGTCCAGAGGGTTCTGGCTCATGCTCAAGTCTCCGACCGCAGTCTTCTCGGTGTGGTCCGTCCTGTTGAAAGAATCGGAAAAAGACAGGAAAGAAGACGCCGTAAGTTCGAACTTGGGATTTGTCCAGATCTTGGCATTCACGTTGAAATTGTGGGAAGATTGTTTTATTCTTGACCTGGATGAGGAGTAGACGTTTCTGCCCGGAAGGTCACCTGCCGCAAAATACTCCGTATCCTTTTCAGATTCCCTCTTTGACCAGGTGTCCCCATAGGAGAATGTCAGTCTGAGGGCATCTCCCATGAGCGCATCCTTGAAATGCTTTTCCATGGAGAAGGACGCGTTCTTGTTTTCCTGATAGTTCGGCATCACGAAGGGGAGGCGGGAGGATGTCGAGGCCATTCCCATATTGCTCCCAACGACCTCTCCTGTCATCTGGAAAGTTTCCGAAAAGAATTTTCCGGAGGCCCCGAGGGAATACCGTGCTTGGGAAGATCCTCCTTTTTCCTCCTTTTCATCGACTCCGGCATAAGCCATGGTTCTGACATCAGTTGCCGAAAGGATGGGATTTCTGGTTTTTACGTTGATGACCCTGTCTTTTTCACGTTCTACCCCGTCTTTCCTTTCCATGACCCCCTTTTCATCGTAAACGTCCATTGTAAGGACTTCACTTCCCTTGATATTCTCCATGGCGGCCATGGGAGAGGATCCGAAGATCAGGGCTCCATTGACGTAGGTCCGTGATACGGATTTGCCGTAGACGGCGATTTGTCCGTCTTTGACTTCTACACCGGGGAACTGCCGCAGAAGATCTATAGCATAGTCGCTTTCCTGGAGCGGAATGTCTGCAGTGTTGAAAACAAGCGTATCTCCTCTCATGGATACGAGAGGGACATCTTCTGTTTTGACGGCTGGATTGAGGGTTTCGACTTCCTTCTTCAGCTCAACGATTATAACGTTGTCTCCATGGGTCAGGACAATATCCTCTGAAAACTCATCGTACCCTTCTTTCACAATAGAAAGATGGACATTCCCGGAGGGTAACCCCCTGCAGCTGAAATTTCCCGCAATTCCGGTTTTCAGTTTGAAAGACTGCCTTCCCGCCGTGATTGTGACTTTGGCATCGGAAATAGGTATTTCGAGTGAAAGCCCAGGACTATTCTCCGATCCTTCCATTTCTTCACCACCAAGATTGAATCTGCTTATTACCTTCCCGGAGACCTTCGCTCCGCCGCTCCCTTGTGCTGAGGCAGGCTGTATCGGCAGGAACAATAATAATATAAGGCTCAGAAAAAGCAATGGCCAGCCCGCACCGTTTCCGACGGCCCGGGATCCAAAGGATCTTCTGGCGGGACTGGACATAAGAAAGGACAGGTTTTTGGGTTTTTACAGTTCTCCCAGGGAGAATAGCATCGCACCCTCCATCAAAGTTGTATGGATATCGCTGATGTCGACAATAAGCTTTTTGTTCTCAACTTTCGATATGGGCAGATTGGCAAGGAGCACTATTGTAGGGGATTGCATCTGGATGCCGAAACCCACGGCGTCGTAAGTGAAAATGTCCCCCTCCAACGTTGCACCTTTAAGGCCTAAGGGCAGATCGGGTCCCTCTTCATTGTTGTCTTCCAAATCCACCAGGAGGGCGTTCTTTCCCTCTGATAGATCAAAGAACAGTTCACGTGGCTCTTTATTTGGAACTTCAATTTTTAGGGTGTATTCCCCGCTTTCCAAGCCCTCATACACGAAATCCTCAAGATTACCATTCTCTTTGACAGAGAGCGTTTCTTGCCCATGAATAAGAGAAACTTTGGCGTTTGCGGGCATGTCATAAACGGAAGGAGGAAGCATGAGATTTGTTCCTTCCAAAGGCGCACTCTCAAAAACGGTCCTGATGAAAAGCCTGCAACTCAGTGAACAATTTCCTTGAGCCCGGGAGATGTCGGAGAACCCGACAAATACAAGGATCGCAAGTCCGGTCAGAATGAATCTGAATAATGTTTTGATGTTCATAAAGCAAGCGTTTTGGGGTTGTATGTGTTGAATAAAAATTGAGAAAAAGCAGTCTTCATTGTCTTACGGCATGCAAGTTATGGACTAATAACGGAAAAAGCAAGAAATGACACTTCATGTCGGATGATTTCGTTTTTGGCAGCGCCAGAAAGGAAGAATTTGTCTTTTTGGACAAAAAAAGCCCCATGCCGGGCATGGAGCTAGAGCGGTCTTTCGCGAGGTCTTGTCTTACTGTTCCGCAGCCCTTCTTTTGTAAACGACAAACTCGTATTGTATGCCGGATACGGGATCTGTCTGCATCTCAGAACGTGAACTTACCTCCCAAATGTCAGGATCAATTACCGGGAAGAAAGCGTCAGCGTCTTCAACGACATCATGTACGTGTGTAATGTACAGGGTGTCCGAATAGGCCATCGCTTCTTTATATGTATATGCTCCTCCCATGACGAAGCATTTCGAGGGAGCACCTTCGCTTCCGTCGCAATCCTTTTCGGCGATCTCGTAGGCGTTTTCAAGTGACGATGCAAGGGTTATCCTTTCAGGTGCATCAGGCCACGGGAAAAGGGATATCACGATGTTGTGCCGTTTGGGGAGCGGTCCTCTTAAGGAAAGGTATGTCATATATCCCATTATGACGGGGCATCCGGTGGTGTTTTTCCTGAAATATGCCATGTCTCCGGGAAGATTCCAAAGGAGGGCGTTCTTTCTTCCGATGGCCCAGTTGTCGGCAACTGCCACTATAAGGCTTTTTTCCATTATTCTAAATGTATTAAACGGCCACGGGAGCCTTGATTGCGGGATAAGGGTCGTATCCTTCAAGGGTGAAGTCCTCGTACTTGAAATCGAACAGACTCTTTACCTCAGGGTTGAGTTTCATCGTGGGGAGGGGCCTCGGCTCTCTTGAAAGCTGAAGGTCCACCTGCTCGAAATGATTCAGATAGATGTGCGTGTCTCCGGTCGTGTGGATGAACTCTCCCGGCTTCAGCCCGCAAACCTGTGCCATCATCATGGTCAGAAGGGCATAGGATGCGATATTGAAAGGAACACCGAGGAAGGTGTCCGCACTCCTTTGGTACAGTTGGCAGGAAAGCTTGCCGTCCGCTACATAGAACTGGAAAAGGCAATGGCAGGGAGGAAGGGCCATCTTATCGATTTCTCCGGGATTCCACGCGGATACGAGAATCCTTCTGGAGTCGGGGTTGTTCTTGATCATATCGATGACCTGTGACAGTTGGTCAATCGACCTTCCGTCCGGGGCTGGCCAACTTCTCCACTGATGGCCGTATACCGGGCCGAGGTCTCCGTTCTCGTCAGCCCATTCGTCCCAGATGGTGACTTTGTTGTCCTTGAGGTACTTGATGTTCGTGTCGCCGGAGATGAACCATAGAAGTTCGTGGATTATGGATTTCAGATGCACCTTCTTCGTTGTGAGAAGAGGAAATCCATCCTCAAGATTGAATCTCATCTGGTATCCGAACACGCTCTGTGTTCCGACTCCGGTGCGGTCATGCTTGATCACTCCGTTCTGCCTTATGTGGCGAAGCAGGTCCAGGTACTGTTTCATCGTCTGTTACTTTGTCGAGAATGCGAATATTATTGCCTCCTGGAATGTCTCTCCGGGACGGAGAACAGTTGTCGGATATTCCGCCTTGTTGGGAGAGTCGGGGAAATGCTGGCACTCGATGGCGACTGCGTCATAATCATGATATACGGCTCCGCCCTTGCCGACAGGGCATCCGTTCAGCCAGTTGCCGGTATAGATCTGTACTCCGGGCTGGGTGGTAAACACTTCGAGGAATCTTCCGCTGGGCTCGCTGTAGAGCTCCGCCGCCCTTTGGATCTGACCGGGTTCGTATCCGTCGATGCAGAAGCAGTTGTCGTATCCTTTACCGTACTTGAGCGCAGGGAAATCGGCGAACATATCCCTTCCTATCGGCTTCTCCGTCACGAAATCCATCGGAGTTCCGGCCACAGGCTCACTTTCTCCGAGAGGAATGAGGGTGCTGTCGGTGGGGAGGTATTCGGAAGCGTTGAGCTTCAGGATATGCTCCTTGATGTCTCCCTTCCCCTCAAGGTTGAAGTAAACGTGGTTGGTGAGGTTCACGACTGTGGGAGCGTCGCACTGTGCGGTGAGAGTGAGTTTGAGGGCGTTGTCATCACCCCACTCATATCTTGCCACAGCTTTCAGGTTGCCGGGATATCCGGCTTCACCATCCTCGGAGTAATACATGAACTCAACCCAATCTTCACCGTTACGGCTGTCCCAAACCTGATTCTGGAAGCCTTTCGGTCCTCCGTGAAGGTGGTTGGGTCCGTTGTTGATGGGAAGGGTGTACTCTTTTCCGTCTAGGGTGAAATGGCCTTTGGCTATGCGGTTAGCATATCTTCCGGGGCATTTTCCGGAGCAGGGACCGTCAGCGAAATATGACATGGGGTCATCGTATCCGATGACCACGTCTCCGATTTTGCCATCGCGGTCGGGTACACCGATTGCGACAATCGCTGCGCCTACGCTACCGAGTTCAACAAAAGCGCCCTTGCTGTTGGTGAGGGTGTATTTGTAGATTTCTTTTCCGTCGGGGGTCTTTCCCCAGAGAATTTTCTTGATATCCATATCGAATGTTTTTTTGTTTCTTTTCCTGTCCGCTCCTATTGAAGGAGGATGCGGATTCCAAAGTTAGCGTTAAACCTTGAATTTGCCAACCTGTTTTTTCGGACTTTACGGCATCATAGTTCCATGAGTATCGGGAACAGCCTCTCTGGTGGCGCATCCTTCAGGATGACACGCTTGTCAGCATCGAGAAGGTACAGGGAAGGGATTGCCCTCACATTGTAAAGGACTTCAGTTCTTATGGTATAATCGTAATCGTATCCGTTCGTCCAGGACGAGGGATACTCCTTTGAGTAATCTTTCCAATAGTCGATGTCCTGGTCGATGTATACGTTCATGACGGCCAGTTTTCCCGAAGAAATCAGATTGGAGATATTCTGGTTTGACTTGAGCTGTTCGATGATCTCTTTGCAGTTCTGGCATCCGGGATTCGTGAAGAAAAGAAGTGTATGGGGGGCCTTTATCCCATACAGGCTGTGGGTTTTCCCGTTGCGGTCCTTTATTCTGAAATCGGCGGCTTTATTTCCGATGGCATTGAGAGCGCACATCGAAGCGTCAAAAGCGTACGCCATTTTCATTCCCTCAGATACGAATTCCGACTTTGAGAGTCCTTCGGCAAAAGGCCTGTAGAATCCTTCGTCCCTGACCGGAGAATTGGGGTCATAGAGGTACTTGGTGACAAGCTCGGTCATTCCTTCGAATACATTCGAACTCGTGTCGGCCTTTTCGCATGCCTCAATTCTGTTGAAAAGATGGGCGATGGACTGTTCTCCCTTTGCCCTTGGAACATTCTGCAGAATGGTGGCATAGAGGCCTACCTGGGACTCGACGTCTTCTTTGCTTACCCCGGAAACCATAGTCGAGTCGCAATGCTTTTTCCTGGAAGGATCGGTGAAAGCGTCCCACATGTGCTCCACCATGTATTCGACCCTTTCGGTCGGGTCCGAAATCATTCCGGGAACAGTAAGGGCGGGAAATGTTTCCGCAGTGACGGGTGCTGGGGCTTTCTTTCCCTCAGCGCATGAAGCGATCAATGCACCAGCGACCAGAGTCAAAGATATGTTGAGAATAAAGAGAGGTCTCATTGTTGTTTGGAGATGTTTACTGCGGTTGCAAAAATAACCTTTTTGCCGGATATAACGAATAAAAGGAGAGCGGTCAATACGTTGTTCTTCGATTATCATCTTCGGGGGCGCAGGGCTTCCGGACGTCAATTCTACCCAATTCTGTAATCGTAAAAAAATAAGTTGGTGCAATTATAGGGTTTTGACGAGGTAGTTCCGCTTGGGCATATCCGCGTCAAAAACGACCTGCCTGTACAATCATCCGTACTTTTCCGGATTTTTCAAAAAAAATTGAAAAAAAATTAAGCTTGTACCCTTTTTATGGCACAAGCGTGTCCTATATTTGCAGGTGATAAAGTCAAACACCATGCTGAAGGGTTACAGATACAAGCTCGATCTGACTCCGGAACAGTACCACTCTCTGAGCCAGACCTGCGGGAATTGCCGTTCCGTGTACAACTACCTTCTCGGCAAACAGAAGGAGGAGTACGCGAAGACAGGGAAGTTCATCCGTTTCAAAGACATGTCCAAGATGTTGACGGCGCTCCGAAATGGTGATGAGCGCCCCTGGCTCAGGGACTGCAGCAGGGTCCCTCTCCAGCAGGCGGTCATTAATCTGGATCGTGCCCTCACAAACTTCTTCAACTCGAGGAAGAAGGCCGCCGCCGGAGAAGGCGGACAGAAAGCAGGTTTCCCCGCGTTCAAGTGCAAACACCGCAGCGAAGACACCGCCAAGTATGTCAACGGCGTGGCGGTGGACTTCGTGAAACGGACCATCAATCTGGAGAAGGTGGGTAAGGTGAAGTTCCTCCGGAACCGCGAGTTCCCCTCCGGTTCCAAGATAATAAACGCGACGGTCACCCGCGACCGCTGCGGCGACATGTGGGTCAGTGTCCTTGTCGAGGACGGCTCGTCCCCGGTACCGAAAGCCAAGGTATCGGAGGAGGGTGCCGTGGGCATCGACATGGGGCTCAAGGACCTCGCGATACTGTCAGACGGCACGGTCTACGAAAACCCCAGGTACATGGAAAAGCTCCTGGGGAAGATAAAGGTCATCCAGCAGGCCTTCTCCCGCACGAAGGCGGGTTCGAACCGACATGAAGCCATGAGACGGAAGCTCGCGAAGCTGTACAGGAAGCTGAGGGACTGCCGGGTGGACTACATCCACAAGATGACCTGCGCCCTCACGGACAACTTCTCAACGGTCGTGATCGAGGACCTCAGCGTCAAGGGGATGATGTCGAACCACAACCTCGCGCTCCACATCCAGTCGGCTTCATGGGGTGAGATCGAGAGGCAGCTGGATTACAAGTGCAAGTGGAAGGGCGTGAACCTCATACGCATCGGGAGGTTCTTCCCCTCGAGCAGGACATGTTCCGTCTGCGGTTACCACAACCCCGACCTCACCCTTTCCGACAGGGAATGGACATGCCCGGAATGCGGGACGCGGCTCGACCGTGACCTCAACGCCTCTGTGAACATCCTCAAGGAAGGTCTCCGAATCCATTTGGAGGGTACGCGGAGCAAAACAGCAGAGGCGGCCACGTAGGCGAAAACAACTATCAAGCAATAAACATCCCGGCGGAACCCGAGATTATAGGCGGGAGCCGAAAGGTGAAACGCCCAGATGAAAAAATGCACCAACTTATTTTTTCACCGTTCCTCTGCGTATTATTTATATATTTGTATCCGGTGAAAATGACATTATCAATGCGGACACAGAAGAAACCATATATCCTTTCTATCATCCTTGTTTTCTTTTTTTCCGGAATAAGGGAAGCTTCAGCCCAGTTCTATACAACCGGGGGTGATCCCGCTTCCGCGAAATGGTATTCCATAACAACCCCCTCATATAAAATAATATATCCGGAGGGCCTGGATTCTTTGGCAGGGGTGTACGGACGGCAGCTGGAACTGTACCGTAGGCCTGTCTCCAGGAGTATAGGCCTTCTTCCCGGACTTGCCTTCAAAAAGCCAACGCCGGTAATTCTGCATGCTTTCCATTCCGTGTCCAACGGCTCTGTCGCCTGGGCTCCGCACAGGATGGACCTTTATACGATCCAGGATCCCTATATGCCGGAACCGATGCCGTGGATACAGTCCTTGGCCGTTCACGAGTCCCGCCACGTCGGACAGATGCAGTTCGGACATACCCATGTGTTCAAACCTCTTTATTGGCTTACAGGCGAATTGGCCGCATCCGGGCTTTCCGCCGTATATCCTTCCACCCATCTGCTGGAAGGCGATGCCGTTGTGGCCGAAACGGGTCTGACCGATATGGGAAGGGGCAGGAATGCCGACTTCCTGTCATATTATATGGCTGCATTCGATTCCGGAGATTGGCGCAACTGGCACAAATGGAGATGGGGGTCTTACCGCAGATACGCCCCTGACCATTATGCTCTCGGATATCTCACGATAGCCGGAACCCGCTATCTTTATGACGATCCGCTTTTCATGGAGCGGTATTTCGACCAGGTTTCACGCAAGCCTTGGAGGCTTTTCAATCTCCAGCGGCAGATGAAAGCGGCCTCCGGAAAGAAGTTTTCCGCTACATTCTCGGACATAATGCATGAGTTTGACCGCATCTGGAAGGAGGAGGCGTCCTTGAGGGCCCCGTTCACTGCCGTGGAACCGTTGATGCCCATTCCTTCGTGGTATACGGAATATGGACGGGTCTCCAAGGGAGGGGATGACTTGTATGCTGTCAAGAGTTCTCTCCGGGAGTCTTCCTATCTTGTGAAAGTCTCTCCTTCAGGGGAAGAACTGAAAATCCGTCCGTTCACGTCCAGCTCAAGCGCCATTGTACAGTCGGGAGGAAAACTTTTCTGGAGCGAGTCCGTTCCCGATCCCAGGTGGGGACTCAAGAGATCTTCCAGAATCCGATATGTCAGCGAAGGGGAGAAGCATCCAAAAATCCATGATCTCACGAAAGACGGAAGACTTTTCAATCCGGCGGCATCCACGGACGGGAAGCACCTTGCCGTTGTGGATTATCCGCTTGACGGAAGAACGTGGGTCGATATTCTCGACGCCGATACAGGGGAAACTGTACGTAAAGCTGCGGTTCCCGACACTCTTCAGGCTGTTGAGCCGGCGTGGATAGGGGACGATATATATTTCAGCGGAATATCACCCAAGGGGTTCGGAATATACCGCCTGGGCAGTAGCGGCGCCATTGAGAAGATATTGTCGCCGAGCCCTGTGACGATTCATGCGATGAGTTCCGATAGCGGAAAGCTTGTCTTCTCGAGCGACCGAACGGGAGTTGATGAAATCTATACCCTAGACCCCTCTTCCGGTAAGGTCATGCAACTCACTTCCTCTAAATATGGCGTAGACCTTCCGCACCTTTCCGGAGAGGATCTGTATGTTTCCCAGGTGACGGCCGCCGGCCATCTCCTCTCCAAAGCGGAGATGTCCCCGAAAGAGGTTGATTTCAGCGAGCGGCATCATTACCCGGTTGCGGACGAACTGTCGCGCCAGGAGGCGGCTATCGCCCAGAACGCAGGAGGAACGATACCCGTAGACCTTGAAACCGAGGGCGCGGAGATCGAAGTTTCTTCTCCCAAGCGTTATCATAAAGTTCCCCACTTCCCGCACATACATTCATGGGCTCCACTTTTCATACAAGGGGATGCCATTGCGGATGCAAGTTTCGAGGGAATATATGACGAGTCCGCAATAGGAGCGACACTCTTTTTCCAGGACCATCTCTCGACAATGACAGGAACTTTGGGGTATTTCGTGGGGAAGGATTCCGATACGAAGAGTTTCCGTCACGGGGGACAGCTGGATCTTACCTATTCGGGGCTGTATCCAGTATTCCATCTCACTGCTGAAGTCGGGCGCAGGAATGCCCGTCAATATTACAGGAAGAGGAGTGAGTCCGGTCCTCTTGCGATAGATCAGGTAGGAGCTCTCCGCCTTGATGCCCCTTATGCTTCCGCCGACATGGAAGTGTATGTTCCCCTCAATTTCTCATCAGGAGGTTGGACAAGAGGAGTGATTCCGAGAGTAACGTACCAGATATCAAATGACAGGTTCTCCAAGTCGCTTACCGTACTCGATTACAGCTATAATCTTGAGGGTTCTTCCATGCCGATTTTCAGCGGCAGCATAACCGATAAGAATGTTCCCATGCAGATGTTCGGAGCCAATGTGAGGGCATATACGATGCTTCCTGCCGCGTCTTCCGCACAATATCCCCGTTGGGGAATCAGCCTTGAGACCGGTTACCGGGTGAGGGCCGGAATCGCTGACCTGTATACGGCGGGATTGTACGCCTTCACTTACGGGTATCTTCCCGGATTCGTTCCTCAGCAGGGATGGAGGCTTTCCGCAACATACCAGCATATGCTCCGCACAACAAGCGCCAAGTGGGAGAACAGCATAAGCACTCTCCCCAGAGGGTATGGAGATTCGAAAGCCAGTTCATATCTCTCCGCCTATTCGAAGAATCAGGCCAACTTCACGGTGGATTATGCAATCCCGGTCAATGCGGGCGACATCTCCTGGTTCTCTCCTCTTGTGATGATCAAGAATTTCGTGTTCAAACCGTACTTCGATTATTCCTTGTTCTCGGTCAGCGGCCAGAATGGTCTGGGAGGATTGTATACGGCAGGCATGGAGCTGACGGCGGTTTCGGGCAATTTCCTGTGGATTCCCTATGAGGCGGAATTCGGTTTCTCCTTCGGGTATAACGGAGGCAAGTCTTTCGACACTTTGGGGCAGCTCGGATATGATGTGGACCATACATATGTTGAGGCCATATTCAGGATTGACTTGTAGACGGTATTTGCCACTTGATGATGACGAAGATGAACAATCTTCCATAAAATGTTTATCTTTGTACCGTGTATTAAACCAAATAACCATTTAAATATCATGAAATCAAACATTTCTGATCTTTGGAAAAAAGAGGATTGGCTAGCCGTATGGATTGGCTTCATCGTCATTCTCATAGGATGCGTTGCAGTTCTCACCGGATGGTTCGACTTCTCCGCGGCCAAGTTCTCCACTTGGCATCTTTGGGAGAATGTCGCCGAGAAGAAGTCCCTTTTCGCCCAGATGAACGGGGCGTTCTGGCTGAAACTTCTCAAGACCTTCCTCGTTCTCGGAATTCTTTTCGCCTGCGGAGTGAAACTTCAGGGCGGTGAAATCAAGAAATTCGTCCCGGCATTCCTGTGCCTTTTTGTTCTTGCGGTCATCGTACGCCTGATCAGTGCCGAATTCACCCTCAACCGTTATCTTGAGTGGGCTTTCTGGGCACTTATCGTCGGCCTTCTGATATCCAATACGGTGGGAGTTCCCGACTGGCTCAAACCCGCAATCCGCACCGAGTTCTATATCAAGACCGGACTCGTGATCATGGGATTCTCCGTCCTTTTCTCCAACATCGCCAAGTTCGGACTCTATGGCCTGGGAATCGCATGGATCGTGACTCCTATCGTCATCATTTTCATGTGGTGGCTCGGTACCAAGGTCTTCAAGATGGAAAACAAACCTCTGGTCATCACGCTTGCGGCCGCGACATCTGTCTGCGGTACTTCAGCCGCTATCGCTACCGGAGCGGCGGCGAAGGCTAAGAAGGATGACCTGAGCGTGGCCATTTCGATTTCCATCATCTTCACTATCCTCATGATGGTATTCGAACCGATGATCATCAAAGCTACCGGAATGAGCCAGCTCATGGGCGGTGCGCTCATCGGAGGAACAGTCGATTCCACCGGAGCGGTGGTTCTCGCCGGTAATGCTCTTGGACCCGAGGCTGAGCAGGCTGCTGTTCTCGTGAAGTCAATCCAGAATATCCTCATCGGTTTCATCGCATTCTTCGTTGCGGTTTTCTTCGCAACCAGAGTTGACCGCAATTCGGACCAGAA
Organism: Bacteroidales bacterium; assembly: GCA_017469845.1. Taxonomy (GTDB): domain Bacteria; phylum Bacteroidota; class Bacteroidia; order Bacteroidales; family UBA932; genus Cryptobacteroides. Next base: position 18,494 of record JAFUFP010000018.1, read on the forward strand.
GGTAGGCGCCGGTGAAATCTGGTACCGTTTCCCCAAGTTCATCATCGGTTTCTTCGTGGCTTCACTCGTGGCGTCATTCATCATACTTCCTCTTGCCGGAAGTTCTCAGGTGGCCGCCATCAACGGAGTGCTTGACCAGTACAAGAACTGGGCGTTCGTCCTTGCTTTCACGAGCATCGGACTTGACACCAACTTCAAGGAGATCGCCAAGCAGATGCAGGGAGGAAAAGTTCTCTGGCTCTACATCATCGGGCAGCTTTTCAATATCGCCCTCACCTTCTTCGCCGTATGGTTCCTTCTCTCGGGAGTCGTCTTTGACATCCCCGTGCTGGATCTGTACAAATAGCGATAATGAAAAAACGTACCATAATCAAGGTGGTGACAATCATAGTGGTTGTTGCCACCTTGTTTTGCGCAGTGTACATCATGGCCCACAGGATGGGGCTTTCGGATGAGTTGGACTTCGGAGCGGGAGCATATTATTATGCGGACATTCCGGGGTTCGACAAAATCGTGGACAAGGCATCCTATTCAACGAAAGTGCCCATGTGGATACATATAGTCCTCTTCCTTTGCTGGGGGTGGCTGATGTACAGACTTTGGGTATGGATAGACGGCAAAGGCCGGAAATGATCCCGCCACGGACAATCTTATCTTCACCAATCGGAACTTCTTCATCTTATGTTTTCCCCGAAATCCCCTTTTGCGGCATTTGCCCTCGTTTGCCTCTTCTTCCCTTTCTTTCTCTCCTGCCGTGATGCTGTCAGGGAAGAAACCGGTGTAAGCCTCGTTTTGGCCGAATCCAGGAAAAAGATCATCTCGGAGGTGGAGTACCGTTTGAAGTTCAATATCCCGGAGGATGATTCTCCGGTTCTCGGAGAAGTTGAGATAGGGTTCGAGTTTTCGGGAACGGGAGATGTCGTGATTGATTTCCGTCCGGGTGAAGAGAATGTGATTTCTGTGATGGCGAACGGGCGCCCGGTGAAAGCGCTTGTCGGAAACGAGCACATCGTCATTCCGTCCGGCAAGTTGCACAAAGGACATAATGCCGTATCAGTTTCGTTCATTTCCCAAGATCAGTCACTGAACAGGAATTCCGATTACCTGTATACTCTTCTTGTACCGGACAGGGCAAGGACCGTTTTCCCGTGTTTCGACCAGCCTGACATGAAAGCCCATTTCTTCCTCTCGTTGGAGATTCCTTCCCGGTGGAAGGCTTTGGCTAATGGTGAACTGATTGGGGAAGAAGCCGTCGGCGGGAACAGAAAGAGATTGTCTTTCGGCGATTCGGGGCTCATAAGCACATATCTGTTCGCCTTCACCGCCGGCGTGTTCAATGAGTATACCGCCAAGATCGTGGATAGGGACGTGACTGCGCTTTATCGGGAGACTGACCCGAAAAAGATCGCCCAGATGGAGGATATCTTCTCCGAAGTGGGCGAAGCCATATCTTTCATGGAGGATTATACGGGAGTCCCTTACCCTTTCGGGAAATACGGCTTCGCGATATTGCCGGGGTTCCAGTTCGGAGGAATGGAGCATCCGGGGGCGATATTCTTCACGGACAGGAGGATGTTCCTTCCGGAGCATCCTACCACGTCCGAAAGGATATCGAGGGTTGAACTGATTTCACACGAAACGGCCCACATGTGGTTCGGGGACCTTGTCACGATGAAATGGTTCGACGATGTCTGGACAAAGGAGGTCTTCGCCAACCATTTCGCGGCCCTTCTTTCCGCCAAAAGGTTCGGGGAAATTGACTCTTCGGTCAATGATTTCTCGAACTTCAACATCCTGGCCTACAACGAAGACAGATCGGCGGGGACGGTTCCGCTTTCCCAGCCGCTCGGGAATTTGCAGGACGCCGGGTTGGTGTACGGGAATATTGTTTATGACAAGGCTCCTGTTGTGATGAGGATGCTTTCTTCGATGATGGGGGAAGAGCCTTTCAGAGAAGGGATCCGGGAGTATCTTCGGACATACGAATATTCCAATGCCACGTGGGATGACCTTATCGGAATTCTGGACAAGTGTTCGGAAAGGGACCTTGTTTCCTGGAGTGGGAGTTGGGTCCATTCGGAAGGAATGCCGCATATCTCCGCCCGTCTTGACGGACAAAACCTTATCGTTTCCCAGGAAGATCCGCTGGGGAGGGGAATAGTCTGGCCGCAGGAAGTGGATTTCACCATCATGAAAGACGGTAAGAAACTCGAAACGGTTTCCGTATGGATGGATGAGCCCATGAAGAATATATCCATGAGTGAGGCTGTTCCTGAAGACGCGTATGTCGTTCCGAATCTTTCCGCCACCGCATACGGCTTCTTCAAGATGGACGAAAAAGATATTCTCGGTGCGATCGACTCTTATCCGTTTCTTGAGGTAGCCGCGGAACGGATATCGGTTCTCGCCTCCTTCCATGAAAATTATTTGGCGGGAATGATGGATCCGGCTGAATTTGCGGACTTCCTGAGCGCTGCGGCGTTGTCCGAGAAAGATCCCCTTGTCGCTGGTGCGGCAGTGTCATATCTGAAGAGTCTTTCGCTTCACGGAACACTGTCGGGAAGCCAGTCTGTCGAAAAGAAACTATACGACCTTTCCGTAGGGGCGTTGTCTGAAGAGTGCCGTTTGTCCGCTTTCAGGGCGCTTTTGGGAGTGTTCCGCTCGGAGAAAATCACGGGGGAATTGTATTCCGCTTGGGAAAATGAAGAATCATTCCAAGGTGTTCACTTGGGCGAGAGGGACAAAATGACCATGGCGTACGAATTGGCGATAAGGCTTCCGGAAAAGGCGGAAAGAATACGGGATATCCAACTTTCCCATATGAGTGATCCCGACAGGAAGAGGGAGTTCTCTTTCGTGTTCAGGGCTGTTGATCCGGATAAGGAAAAGAGGGATGCCCTGATGGAAAGTTTCCTTGAGAGGGAAAACAGGACTTCAGAACCATGGGTGAATTCGGCACTGGGGTATCTGAACCATACGCTCCGCCAGGGGGATGCGGTCAAGTATATACGTCCTGCGCTCGAGGAACTGCTGGAGATCCAGAAGACGGGCGATATCTTCTTCCCGAAGAACTGGATAACCGCCGTACTTTCGCAGCATGATTCCCCGGAGGCGGTAAAAGAAGTCCAGTCTTTCCTTTCGGAGAGACCGGACTATCCTTCAATCATGAAGAACAAAATCCTTCAGAGTGCGGATTACCTTTTCAGGGGAACGGAACGCTAGAGTACATTCCACTGGGCGGATTCTTCTCCCTGAGGAGTGACTATCCTTATGCTGTTGTTTCCTTTCTGCAGCTTGACATCCTTCCATTCGACGGTCGCATAGCCGTCAGTTTTCTTTTGTGAGATTTTCTTGCCGTTGAGATAGAGAGTGGCGGAAGGAGCCGTAGTGAAGACGATAATGTCCGTAATGTCTTCCTTCCTGTCTGTATAACCCTTGGAACACAGATGTACGGTGGGGACAGACTTGTTCCAGTTTGCCTTGTAATAATAGAAGGCGTCCTTTCTTGTCTTCCTGTCTATAGTCACGAGACCCTTGTCGTTCTGGTTGGGGCTGTCTCCTTCGAATCGTCCGGATGCACCGAAATCGAACATGTTCCAGACATAGGATCCCCAAATCCAATCCCTTTCGGCGATGACAGGCCATTGCACCCTATGGATGTCGGTCTGCCTTTCCATCGGGTGGTTCTTCCCCATGGAGTCATAAACCGTGAAGTCATCCTCGTTGTATTGCCCTACGTGCATGATGGGGCTTGCACCGGCTCCGTACTCACTTATTCCGATCGATGCGCTCGGATGCTCGGCATGCCAATTGTCAAGGAATGGCCCCAGGTCGTTCTTCTTGCCGTAATACCAGCCATAGTACTTGTTGAATGCCATTACGTCCGGAATGAACTCATTGGAGGAGTCGATGTAAACGGCACAGGTGGTGAGCCTTCCCGGGTCCATTGATTTGGCGACGTTCTGAAGACGTGACACGATCTTGTCAGTTCCCGCCTGGATTTCATTGTAGAGTCCCCAGAAGCAGATTGAGGGATGATTGAAGTTTTGGGCTATCATTTCCCGCAGCTGGAGCTCAAGATTGTCTTCAAAGGCGGGATTGGAGACCCAGGTCCCCACGAACGGAATCTCCTCCCATACGACATAACCCCTTCTGTCCGCCTCTTCGAACATGAAGTGCGCCTGGGGATAGTGGGCGAGTCTAAGTGAATTGACACCCATTTCATCGAACATGTCGTAATCCGTCAGGTGGTTCTCTTTCGTCAGGGCATTGCCTTTCTTGTCCCAATCCTGGTGTCTGGACACTCCCTGGAGTTTGAGGTGCTTGCCGTTGAGGAAGAATCCTTTCTCACGGTCCACGTGGAAATAGCGGAAGCCGATCCTGTCCTCAACCCTGTCAATCTCTTTCCCGTCCTTGAGAAGGGTAGTCACCGCAGTATAAAGGTAAGGGTCTTCTTTTCCGTTCCACAGGTGGGGATTGTCCACTCCGAGGCTGCATTCGACGATGTCGTTGAAGATACGGTCGTAGTATGTTTCGGCGACTTTGTTCCCGGAGGCGTCCGACAGGGAGAACCTCACTTCACAACCCTCGTAATCGGAGAGAGTGGAGAGGTGGATTCTGGCCGTGATGTCGGCTCTCTCGCGGGTTGTCCTTTGGGAGATGAGCACGCCTTCGGAACCGTAATACAAGGGAGAAATGCATGTTGGATCGGTTATCTCCAGCCAAACATCCCTGTACAATCCGCCATAGATGTTGAAGTCACCTCCGAACGGGGCGATTTCGAAAGTGGGGGCATTGTTGCATACAACGGTAAGGGCGTTTTCTCCTTGTTTGATGAAGTCGGTGATCTCGAAGGTGAAAGCGTTGTAGGACCCTTTGTGTTCTCCCACGAAAGAGGAATTCACCAGGAGGCTTGCATGGCTTCCGGCACCTTCGAACTTGATGAATACCCTTTTTCCGATGACGTCCTCGGGTATATCCAGTGTACGGGTATAGGTTCCGTATCCCCTATAATATTCTCCTTCAGTCTGGAAATCCTCGGCATTCCAGCAGTGGGGCAGGGTGACGGGATCTCCTGCCTTTGAACCTCCGAAAGTGGTTCCGGCGACCGGTCCGGTCTTTACGAATCCTTTGACGAAAGTCCATCCGTCATTCAGGGGCTTCACCTCGCGGGCGCCGAGAAGAGCCGGAACAAGGAGAAGAAATAATGGGAGAAGATGTTTTTTCATGGCCTTTTTCTTTTGATGAATACAGACAGAACCCCCGAAATTTTTATCCGAAAATCTTCAGTACCTCAAGGCACATCCTGGAGTTGTGGTAGGGGCATTTCCAGAAGCCGGCCTTGTCGTCTTCGGTGTTGACGGAGCCGTCCGGCTCTATGCTCCAATACCATTCCCCGTTCTTCGGGTCAATGAGATGGCTCTTGATATAGTCCCAAGCCTCGATGGCTTTTGAAGCGGCGTCGGGGATGTTGTGGTACTTCCACAGCCAAAGGAAACCGACTACGGTCTCCGCCTGGACCCACCATTGGCGGGAGAGGTCGAGCGAGCCGTCGGCTTTTTTCTCGTAGATGAGGCTTCCGTCTTCCTGTAGTCCCTCCAAGCCGGCGAGGCCCATCTTGAGGCATTCGGGCTTCACTTTGTTTATGATGTCGATGTCTTTTACTGCGAAAGCGGATTCGAGGGCCAACCAGGAGGTTTCTATGTCATGGCCGAAGGAGTAACCTCCCGGAATGACTTTCCAATCGGCAGTGAAATAGAGGTTCAGATGTCCGGTCTCCTTGTCCATTATCCTGCCCACAAGGATGTCGAGCAGGGATATCGTTTTCTCCTTGAGCAGCGGATCGGGGAACACCTTGTAGAGATTGGCATAAGCTTCGAGAAGATGAAGATGTGAGTTCATCGTCTTGTCTGCGTTTATGTCATGGGCGCTGAGGGACATGTCCTCCAGGGGAGAGAAATCCCTTGACAGGGCTTCGACATATCCTCCGTTTTCTTTGTCCGCGAAACGCTTTTCGATGATCTGGAAAATATTCTTGGCCGCTTTCATCGCCTGGTCGTCTCCGCATGCGGAATAGTATTCACTCAGTCCGTATATCGCGAAGGCTTGGGCGTAGAGCTGTTTCTTCGTGTCAAGACGTTTTCCGTTGGCATCCACCGACCAATAAACGCCACCGTTCTTGTGGTCCATGAAATTCTGCAGAAAATAGTCTTTGGCGTGAGTTGCGGCAAGAAGGTATTCTCCTTTTTTGGATGCCTTGTATGCAGCCGAATATGACCAGATTATCCTGGCGTTCAGAATCGCTCCCCTGGGGGAGTCGTAATCCATTTTTCCGTCTCCGGACATTTTCCCGTAGAATCCCCCTCTGGGATCCAGCATCTTTGTCCTCCAGAAAGGAAGGATGTTTTCTGAAAGGGTTGTGCGAATTGAAGAAAGGAAGGTGTCAGTCCTGCTCATGATTATCTTTTTTGATGGTGGGCTTTATTGGGCGAGAAGTTTCTTTACGATTGCGGAAATGGTTTTGCCGTCGGCTAAGCCGGCCAGGGCTTTTGTGGCCACTCCCATGACCTTGCCCATATCGGAGGGTTTGGATGCTCCTACCTCGGCGATGATCTTGCCGATTCTCTCCTCGAGTTCGGCCTCGCTTGGTGCAGCGGGAAGATATTCCTCCATGAATGCGGCTTCAGCGAGTTCGTTGTCGGCAAGTTCCTGTCGTCCTCCCTGGACATAAAGTTCGGCGGCTTCCTTCCTTTGCTTGACGAGCTTTCGGATGAGGTTCTGGATGTCTCCGTCGGTCAGTTCGTTTCCGTTTCCGGATGTCTTTGCGAGGAGGATGGCTGATTTTATGCCTCTGACGGCATTGAGTCTTACTGTGTCATGGGCCTTCATGGCAGCCATGATATCTTTCTGAATTTGTTGTTCGAGTGCCATGGTTGTGTGTTTTTTGAATGTTGAATTGCGTGTTGAGTGGGGAGCGGCCCTTATCTGACGTCGTCAAATCCGGGCATGCCGAGTCCCGTTATGAAATCCTTGTAATCCTTGTCATCCTTGGGGCATATCAGGAGAACGTCATCGGTGTCGACGACGATGTAGTCCTTCAGTCCCTTTATGGCAAGGAGCTTACCGGGAGAAGTCGTGAGAATGAGACTGTCCCTGTTGTCTTCGAAATACGGCCTTGTTCCGTTGCAGGCGTTGTTCTTGCTGTCCTTGTCGGGGTAGTAATTATATAGCGCATCCCAGTTGTCGATATCGTACCATTCGAATTTGGCCGGATGCACCCAGGCCCGGGATGTCTTCTCCATCACACCGTAGTCTATGGAAATCTTCTTGCAGTCCGCGTAGACTCTTTCAAGGAAGACCTCCTTCGTATCCTCAGATGCGAGAGCGGTCTCCCAGCCGGTGAAGAGGTTCGTTATCTCGGGGAGGTATTTCTCGAGTTCTTCGCGGATAACGGCGGCCTGCCATACGAATATTCCCGAGTTCCACAGGAATTCTCCGCTGTTGCAGAAAATCTCGGCAAGATATTGGGGCGGTTTCTCGGTGAAGGTCTTGACCTGGACCGGAATATCTTCCTTGATGGCTGCGGCACCTCCGGCGATCTGAATGTATCCGTAATTGGGATCGGGGTGAGTCGGAGTTATGCCGAGGGTCATAAGGACATCGTTTTTTTCCGCATAATCAAGGGCTTTGCAGAGAGCTTTGCTGAACACGTCCCAATCCTTTATTATCATGTCACACGGCGTCATCGCCATGACGGCCTTGGGATCCCTTCTCAGAATCTCATATGTCGCGTAAGTTATGCAGGGCGCGGTCTTTTTCCCGATAGGCTCGAGGAGCAGATTGGCGCTGTCCAGCTCCGGAAGTTGTTCTTCGACTATTTCGCGGTATTTGCCGAGGGTGATGACAAGGATGTTCTCTTTCGGGACGATCCCTTGGCACATCTGGTATGTCCTCACAAGGAAAGACTCGCTGTCCCCCGTCATGTCGAGGAACTGCTTCGGGTTGTTTTCCCTGCTCAGAGGCCAGAAGCGGTCCCCGCTTCCTCCGGCCATTATGACGCAGTAGTGATGTCTGTTCATAAGCTTTGTGTTCGAATTATGTGGCTTGTGTTTGTGTTTTTGTGCTTTGTGTTGCTGCTCGTCGGCTATTCGAAGGTGACGATCGTCACCCCCGTCCCGCCGAATTGTATGTGTTCGTCCTTGACTGACGCGACCCCCGGGGTCGCCTTGACGAAACGCTGAATCTCATCCCTGAGGGCTCCGGTACCTTTCCCGTGGACAATCCTGACTGAACTCATGTTCAGCATTATGGCGTCATCAATGAATTTCATGACGATTTCAAGGGCATCGCTCACTCTCTCTCCCCGGACATCGATTTCGGGCTTGAACGCAAGCTTGCGCTCGGTTATGCTCGTGTCCTGGACTGCCGCGGAAGAACTCGTTCCGGGAATGTCCTTGACGGCGTTCCGGTATTCGTTCGAACTGATCCGTTCCACCCTTGAAAGGGGCATCTTCGTGCTTATGTTCCCGACGATGACGGTGACGGCTTTGTTCGATACCATTGAAACCTCCCCGACCATTCCGTTGTCTTTGATGCGGACTTTTTCTCCCACATTGAGAGGTCCGGTCCTGAGTTTTTCTGCCGGAGACTCTTCAGCGGAAGAGGATTTGGCGTCTTTGGCGGAGCCTCCCCTTTTCGCCTTGCGTTCCTTTTCCTTTTTCTGGTGTTCGGCCAGCTTCTTCAGTTTGCTCTCGAGGTAGTCCTCCCTGTTTTTCTCTTCCTGTTGTTTTGTTTGGGCGAGGGCTCCGAGGAAGTTCTGCAGCTCCTTCCTGGCTTCGGAAGTCTTCTCCTTTTCAGCCTGGGACTCCTTTATGGTGCGGATGGTGTTCTCGACTTGCCTGTTGGCACCCTTCACAATTTCTTCGGCTTCCTTTCTGGCCTGGTCGAGGATTTCCTTTTTCTTCTGTTTTATGCCCTCAAGTTCCTTTTGGTACTTGCCCGTTATATTTTCCAGGGTGCGGTCGGTGTTGCGTATTTTCTCGAGCTTTTCGTCGAGGGCGCGGCGGTTCCGCACGATTTTTCGGAGGTTGCGTTCCATGCCGACGAATTCATCCCCGGCACGCTGTTCGGCGTCTTTGACGATCGCCTCGGGCAGTCCCATCTTCCTGGCCAGTTCGAATGCGAATGAGTTGCCCGGAAGTCCGATGTCGAGTTTGAACAGTGGAACGATGTTCTTCGCATCGAACTGCATCGCTCCGTTGATGACTCCGCTTCCTTGTCCGGAGGCGTACAATTTGAGGTTCGTGTAATGGGTGGTGATGACTCCGTAAGTGCCCCTTCGGTCCAGTTCGGCGAGGATAGCTTCGGCGATGGCGCCTCCGGCCGTGGGCTCCGTTCCGGAGCCGAGTTCATCGATGAGGACAAGGGTGCGGTCCGTCGCGGTGGCGAGGACCTCTTTCATTGTGTCAAGGAAGGAGCTGTATGTGCTGAGGTCGTTGTCTATGGACTGTCCGTCACCGATATCAACCATGATCCGGTCGAAGACGACCATTTCCGAACTCTCGGAGGTCGGGATGAGCATTCCCCACTGGAACATGTACTGAAGAAGACCCGTTGTCTTGAGACAGACGGATTTCCCGCCGGCGTTCGGTCCGGAAATCAGAAGGATGTGTTTGGTGGGCGTTAGCGTGACGGTGAGGGGGACGATCTGTTTTCCTTCCCTCTTGAGGGCTTTCTCAAGGAGAGGATGCCTGGCTTTCCTGAGATTCATCTCCCCGTTGTCGGCGATTACCGGCATTCCGGCTATATAGTCGAGGGCGACTTGTGCCTTCGCCATAATGAAGTCTATTTCACCGAGACATTCAGCGGCGGATATCAGCTCCGGCACATAGGGCCTCAGGAAGTCGCTGAACTCCGACAGAATCTTGGCGATCTCCCTGGTCTGGGCGAAGTTCAGTTCACTGATTTCGTTTTCCAGCTCGACTATTTCCGCGGGCTGTATGAACGAAGTCTTGCCCGTGGAAGATTCGTCGAACACGAATCCCTGGACTCTCCTCTTGAATGCGGAATTCACCGGGAGAAGCATCTTGCCTTCCCTTACCGCTATTCCGGCGTCACTGTCGACGTATCCGTCCTGCTGCGCTTTTTTGAGGATGGAATTCATCCTCTTGGAGATGGCGCCTTCCTTTTCTTTGATCTGGCGACGTATCTCGTAAAGGGTTTCCGAAGCGGTGTCCTTGACGTTTCCGGTCTTGTCCAGGATGAGGTCGATCCTTCGGGACACTTCGGGAAAGACGTTCATCTGGGTGCACATTCTCTTGAGAGCCGGATATACCCCGTCCTTTATCGAGAGAAAGAAATGGAGAACCTTCCTCGACGTTTCTGTCATCGTGCGGAGTTTGCCCAGAGAATGAAGGTCTATGTTTGATCCTTCGTGTACGAGAATGCGGAGGAAAGGAAGGGTGTCAATATACCCGCTTGTGGGGAAACTGTCCTCGAACATGAGGATAAGCCTCATCTCATCCGTCAGCAGAAGGCGGTGACGGATTTCCTGGGGCGAGGATGAAAACTCTTCCCGGGACACCCGGTCCGCAGCATATTCGGTACTGCAGCGGTCCTGTATCGCTTTCCTTACCCTGTCAAATCCCAGTTTCGCCTCAAGCTTTATGTCCCTATGAGTTTCAGCCATCGTAAATGTCTTTTCTAAAATGTTGCGGCCTTATTTGGTTTCTTGGGAGAAGGCCGCTCCCAGGAGCAGTTTCAGCTCGTTCATGTTGTTGATCGGTGTCACTTTCCCTTCTTTCACGAAAGAGACGTTTCCGGTTTCCTCCGAAACGACGATAACGTCGGCGTCCGATTCCTCCGAGATTCCGATCGCGGCTTTGTGACGCATTCCGAAACTCGCCGGGATGTCTGTCTTTTCGGTTATCGGCAGCGTGCACCTGGCCGCCACAACCCTGTCTCCGCTTATTATGACGGCGCCGTCATGGAGGGGAGAGTTCTTGAAGAACAGGTTGAGGATGAGCCTTCGGTTTATCAGTGCATCTATCCTGTCGCCGGTTTCTATTATGTAATTGAGATTCACTTCATGCGGAATCACAATCAGAGCTCCGGTCTTCTGGTTTGACATGGTACGGCACGCCTCGGAGAGTTCCTGGACAGCGACAGAGTCGAGATTCTTGCCTTTCTCTCCGAAAAGGCGGTTGAATATGCCCAATCCTTTGGAACCTATTTTAGAAGTGGCTCCCAATTTCATGAGGAAGTGCCTTATCTCGGGCTGGAAGATGACTATAAGGGCGATTACACCGACATCGATGAAGGTCGAAATCAGTTTCGACATCAGTTTCATGTTCAACGCTTCGACGATGACCATGAGAACGTAGATGAGCAGAATCGCTACGAATATGTTGAGTGCGGAAGATTCCCTGATCCAACGGAAGGCAAAATAAATGATGAGGGCGACCAGGAGGACGTCCACCAAGTCCGTGAATGAAAGGTTCAAGAATCCGAACAGTTCCAGAGGCACCATATGAAAAGAATCGGAGTTGTGTCTTCAGTATGTGCTATTCATCCGGATACGCACCGCTTTTATGGCGAAGCCTTATCCTAATATATAATCAGTATACAAAAGTAGTGCAAATAAATCACATTGGCAAAATGCACTGCATCTTGCGATTTTTTATGGTTAAAACGGTTCAAGTTGGAAAAATTACCGAAAAGTGCTTGAAAATTAAAGAAATAGTACTACCTTTGCAGTCCGCTAAAAATGGGCGGAATCGATTAAAATATTAATTAACAAACAATTAACAACCAATGCCTGGATTAATTGGAAAGAAAATCGGAATGACTTCCGTTTTCGGTGCTGATGGAAAAAACATTCCATGCACCGTCATTGAAGCTGGTCCATGTGTTGTTACGCAGGTACGTACAGTTGAGAAAGATGGTTATGCCGCTGTACAGCTTGCCTATGACGAAATGACAGAGAAACATGCCAGCGCCCCTCTCAAAGGGCATTTTGAAAAGGCAGGAACCACTCCCAAGCGCAAGCTTGTCGAATTCCCGACAGACTTCAAGGGAGAGCTCAAACTTGGCGACACACTTTCTCTCGCTGACGTATTCGAAGGCGTAGAGTTCGTGAACGTTGTCGGAACATCCAAGGGTAAGGGCTTCCAGGGCGTTGTGAAACGTCACCACTTCGCAGGTGTCGGTGGCCGTACCCACGGTCAGCACAACCGTCTTCGCCACCCCGGTTCAATGGGTGCATCTTCATGGCCTTCACGCGTTCTTCCCGGAATGCGCATGGCAGGTCACATGGGCAACGAAAGGGTGAAGGTCTTCAACCTCTCCGTTGTGAAGATGATTCCTGAGAACAACATTCTCGTAGTAAAGGGTTCCGTTCCCGGAGCCAAGGGTTCTTATCTGATTTTGGAGGCATAAGATTATGGAATTGAACGTATTGAAAATTGACGGAACCGAGTCCGGAAAGACCGTTGTTCTCGATGATCAGGTTTTCGGTATCACCCCGAACGATCACGCAATCTATCTCGACGTTGTCCAGTACCTCGCAAATCAGCGTCAGGGAACTGCCAAGACAAAAGACAGAAGCGAAGTTGCTTACAGCACCAAGAAGCTCGGTCGTCAGAAGGGCGGCGGTGGCGCACGTCACGGTAGCCTCAAGGCGAACATCTTCGTAGGTGGTGGCCGCGTATTCGGTCCCAAGCCCCGCGATTATCGCTACAAGCTCAACAAGAAGCTCAAACAGCTCGCAAGGTGCTCAGCTCTCTCATACAAGGCTCAGGAGAATGCCATCAAGGTCATCGAGCCCTTCACAATGGAGGCCCCCAAGACCAAGGAGTTCCTCGGTATCATGAACGCCATCAAGGCCGGAAACCGTAAGGTCCTCGTTGTTCTCCCCGAGAATTCTGACAACATTTTCCTTTCATCACGTAACCTCCCTGAGGTGAAGGTCATCACTGTCAACGAAATCAACACCTACACCATCATGAATTCTTATTCACTGGTGCTTGTCGATGGCGTTCAGGATATCCTTGCCTCAAGAGTCAACAGCTAAAAAGACAGAGAGATGGGAATTATAATTAAGCCAATCGTTACAGAAAAAATGACGGCTCAGGGCGAGAAGTTGAACCGTTATGGTTTCGTAGTGGACCGTTCTGCAAACAAGATTCAGATAAAGAACGCGGTTGAGCAGATGTACAACGTGACCGTCGAGTCCGTCAATACTCTGAACTACCACGGCAAGAGGAAATCACGTTACAGCAAGGCCGGTATGCTCCGTGGTCGTATGAACCACTTCAAGAAGGCATACGTTACCCTCGCTTCCGGTGATCAGATTGATTTCTATGCTAACATTTAAGGAGGACTAGGCAATGGCAGTAAGAAAATTCAAACCGACGACCCCTGGTCAGAGAAATAAGGTGATCAGCGCTTTTGATGACATCACCTGCAAGAAACCTCACAAAGCATTGCTTGAGCCCCTCAAGAGAACCGGTGGACGCAACAATACTGGTCAGATGACCATGCGTTATATCGGCGGCGGTCACAAGAAGATGTACCGTATCGTCGACTTCCTCCGCGACAAGGACAATTGCACTGCAAAAGTTTTGACAATCGAGTACGATCCGAACCGTAGCGCCCGTATCGCACTTGTGGAATATGAAGATGGCGAGAAGAGATACATCATCGCCCCTAACGGACTTAAGGTAGGACAGGTTATCGCTTCCGGTAGCGGTGTCGCTCCCGATCTCGGTAACGCCCTCCCTCTTGGTGAGATTCCCGTTGGTACACTCGTTCACAACATCGAGCTCCGTCCCGGCCAGGGTGCCGCTATGGCACGTTCAGCCGGAACTTTCGCACAGCTCGCCGCACGTGAAGGCAACCACGCCGTTCTCCGTCTCCCTTCCGGTGAGACCAGGATGGTCCTCGTTTCCTGCCGTGCTACCGTAGGAACGGTTTCCAACCCTGAACACAATCTGGAGTCCTATGGTAAAGCTGGTCGTAGCAGGTGGCTTGGACGTCGTCCTCACAACCGTGGTGTCGTCATGAACCCGGTAGATCACCCGATGGGTGGTGGTGAAGGTCGTGCTTCCGGAGGTCACCCGAGGTCCCGCAAGGGTCTCCCTGCTAAGGGCTACAAGACTCGTAATCCTAAGGCTACTTCAAACAAGTTCATCATTGAAAGAAGAAAGAAATAAACGGAATTAAACTTAAGAGATTATGAGTCGTTCATTAAGAAAAGGTCCATATATCCAGGAAGCCCTGGAGAAGAGAATTCTTGCTATGAATGATGGTAGCAAGAAGAAAGAGGTTGTCAAGACTTGGTCACGCGCAAGCATGATCTCTCCTGACTTCGTCGGCCACACAATCGCAGTTCATAACGGCAATAAGTTTATCCCCGTTTATGTTACTGAGAACATGGTAGGCCACAAGCTTGGCGAATTCGCCCCCACCAGAACTTTCAGAGGCCACTCCGGCAACAATAAGAAGTAATTCACAAAACGGATTGAATTATGGGAAAACGTAAAAAAGAGATGGCCGATAGGCTGAAAGAGGCTAAGAAGCAGACCGCTATAGCCAAGCTCAATGATGTTCCTACTTCTCCCAGGAAGATGCGCCTTGTCGCTGATACCGTCAGGGGTCAGGAAGTTAACCATGCGCTCGATCTTCTGAAGTATTCCAAGAAGGCACCCTCAGTCCGTCTTGAGAAGCTTCTCCGTAGCGCTATCGCCAACTGGGAGGCAAAGAACCCCCAGGATGCGAGAGAGCTCGATAACGGCAATGTATATGTAAAGACCATCATGGTTGACGAAGGCCGTACGCTCAAGAGAATCCGTCCTTGCCCTCAGGGTAGAGCCGGACGTATCCGCAAGCGCAGCAATCATGTCACCGTCATCCTCGATGTCAAGAAACCAACAGCAGTGGAGGCATAAATTATGGGACAGAAAACAAACCCTATAAGCAACAGAATCGGTATCACCCGTGGTTGGGACTCTAACTGGTGTGGTGATAACTATGCGGAGAAGATCGCAGAGGATTACAAGATCCGCAAGTATCTTGAGAACCGTCTGGCAAAGGCCAGCATCTCCAAGATCGTCATCGAGAGGACACTCAAACTGATCACTGTCACCATTCAGGCCGCAAGGCCCGGTGTCATCATCGGAAAGGGTGGCCAGGAGGTCGACAAGCTCAAGGAAGAGCTCAAGAAGGTTACCAACAAGGACGTTCAGATCAACATCTTCGAGGTCAGAAGGCCTGAGGTTGACGCCCGTATCGTCGCAGACTCCATCGCCCGTCAGATTGAGAGCCGTGTCTCTTACCGTAGGGCCATCAAGATGGCTGTCGCTACCGCGATGAGGGTTGGTGCAGAAGGTATCAAGGTTCAGATCAGCGGCCGTATCGGTGGTGCTGAAATGGCCCGCAGCGAAATGTTCAAGGAAGGACGTACTCCTCTCCATACATTCCGTGCCGATATCGACTACGCACTCGCAGTCGCCAACACCAAGGTAGGTTGCCTCGGTATCAAGGTTTGGATCTGCAACGGTGAGGTCTACGGAAAGAAGGATCTCTCTCCCAACGCCGGTGTAGCAGCCGCTTCAGCACAGGGTCAGAGCCAGAACCGTGGCGGACGTGGTGGAGACCGCGGAAACCGTCGTGGAGGCCGTGACCGTCGTCGTGGCGGTGACAGGGCAGAGTAATTCTTCCCCGCTCACAAGAGCTTTTTGAAATTCCTTAGCCTGTCCCATTAGGGGCAGGCTAAGTGATATACTACCGACAACAATTTCGACCCATGAGAATCAGAACACTTTCCATCATCGCATGTGCCGCTGCCGTTTTCTCCTGCGGCAGGAGTTCCTGGACCACCGTTCAAGGAAAATTCGGCGAAGAAGTACCTTCAGAAGTCCACCTCTCCGTGGCTGACATTGATACCGTATTGGCCGTCGTGGACGGAACATTCAGCATCAAAGTTCCGGTCGTTCCTTACGAACTCGGCCTAGTAGAAAGTGATGCCGGAAGGGTTCAGTTCATTCCGGACGGCTCGGTTCTGACCGCGGACTTCTCGGGCGAGAGGCCGAGGGTGCTTTCCGACAACACCAAGTCCCTTACCAGAGCCTTCAATGCCTATCTTGACAAGTCGGTTTCCCTGATCAATCAGGTCGTGGGACAGGATGACGCATCCAAGAGGGCTTACGAGCAGTATATGGCTCTCCAGAGGAAAACCATCAGCGAGAACGGAAACAATTTCATAGGTCTGTACGCGCTTCAGAACGTGTACTTCGATTATTCTCCGGAAGATCTGAAAAAGGTGATTTCTTCATTGGGTCCCGATCTTCAGAAGTCCGAGTTCGTGGAATTGATTTCAGCTGCCGCCGATGCCCAGATCGCGACTTCCGAAGGAAAAATGTTCACCGATTTCGAGATAGAGGAGACCCAGGGACAGAAGACCAAGCTTTCCGACTATGTCGGTAACGGGAAGTATACGCTCGTCGCGTTCTGGTCTTCCTGGTGCATTCCTTACAGAAACGAAGTCCCCAATCTCCTGGAGGTGTATGACCGCTTCCACGGGCAGGACTTCGACATCCTTTCTGTAGCCGTTTGGGACGAAGATCCCCAGGAATCCGTCCGGGTTGCGGAGGAACTCGGTACCCCATGGAACAACATCTTCAACGCCCAGCGCATTCCTACGGACATTTACGGCGTCCAGAATATTCCCTATCTGATCCTTTTCGGGCCGGACGGAACAATCCTCCGGAGGGATCTCCGTGGAGAAGCCATCATGGATGAGGTCTCGAAAATACTGGCGGCAAAGAACTGAAAGGATGCCGTTATTGCCTTTCGGTGAAATAGTGTTAGCTTTGCGCTAAAATCAACCCGAATAAGTTGGAAGTCAGAGATAAAATAGCCCTTTTCCCCCATTCCCCCGGAGTCTACCGTTATTATGACGCCGAGGGAACGGTAATATACGTGGGAAAGGCCAAAGACCTCCATAAGAGGGTGGCGCAGTATTTCGTGGATCCGGAAAGGCTGAACCGCAAGACAAGACTTCTTGTCTCCAGGATTGCGGATGCGCAGTTCACGGTCGTGGACTCCGAAGCGGACGCGCTTCTTTTGGAGAACAACCTCATCAAGCAGTATAAACCCAAATACAATATACTGCTAAAAGACTCCAAGACGTATCCCTGGATATGTGTGACAGCGGATGACTTTCCGAAGGTGTTCCTGACAAGGAGGGTGGTTAAGGACGGGTCGCGTTATTTCGGGCCGTACAGTTCCGTGATGCACGCACGCAACCTTGTGGACCTGTTCAGGGAGCTTTATCCACTGCGTACCTGCAACCACAAGATAGATTCAGCGGCCATTCTCCGTCACAAGATACGTCCGTGCCTTGAGATGCATATCGGAAAGTGCAAGGGATGCTGTGTAGGCGGAGTTTCGAAGCAGGAATACGGAGAATACATATCCGAAATCGTCAGCCTTCTGAAAGGTGGCGGAAGGGATATGATCCAGCATTACAAGTCCCTTATGCAGGAAGCTGCGGAGTCGCTCAACTTCGAGCAGGCGGCCCTTTACAAGGACAAGATGCTTTCTCTGGAGAAACACTATTCCAAGTCCATCATTTCTTCGGCAAGCGATTCAGATCTGGACGTTTTCTGTCTGGTGATGGATTCCAGCGAGGCTTTCGGAAATTTCCTGCGAATAAGGGGAGGATCGATCGTCCAGTCCCTCAATCTTGGGTTCAAACTGAACATCGAGGAAGAGCCTTCTTCTGTGCTCAGCACTTTCATCGCTGAAATCGAATCAAAGTTCGGAGACCTCTCAAAAGAAGTCATCGTTCCTTTCCTTCCCGACGTGGAGATTGACGGAGTCGAGTTCCGCATACCGGTAAAAGGGGACAAGCTTGCGCTTTTGGAACTCAGCCGCCGCAATGCCAAGGAGATGCAGTTCAACGCCATGAAGCAGCGGGAACATACGGATCCCGAAGAATATCATCGTAAGGCCGTTGAAGACCTCCAGAAGGCACTCGGAATGGAGGTTCCACCGGTCCATATGGAATGCTTCGACAACTCGAATATCCAGGGAACGAACCCTGTCGCATCGTGTGTCGTTTTCCGTAACGGACAGCCCTCAAAATCGGATTACCGCAAATTCAAGATAAAGACAGTCATCGGAGCCAACGACTACGCTTCCATGAAGGAAGTCGTCAACAGAAGGTACTCCAGGATGCTGGAAGAACACCCGGAAGACTTGCCCCAGCTCATAGTCATTGATGGCGGTAAGGGTCAACTGGAATTCGCTTTCCAGGCTCTTGCCGAGCTGGGCCTCACGGATAAACTTACGGTCGTAGGCCTGGCCAAACGCCTGGAAGAAGTGATAAGGGTCGGAGACCCGTATCCCCTTTTCATCGACAGAAACTCCCAGGCCCTCAAACTGCTTCAACAGATAAGGGACGAAGCCCACCGTTTCGGCATCACTTTCCATCGTAGTCTCAGGAGCAAGGCGCAGGTCGAGTCCGCTCTCAGGGAAATTAAAGGTGTTGGAGAGAAAACCGAGCAGAGGCTCATTCTTCATTTCGGGTCCGTCGCCCGCATAGCGGCGGCTCCTCTCGATGATCTCAAGAAATTTCTCGGCAATGATTCCCTTGCCGAAAAGATACACGCATACCTTAACGGGGAAGACATCCCATCGGAAGGAGATGCCGATACGCAATAAAGTTCATATAACATTCGAAATAATATGACAAAGTCGCAAAACAGATTCAACTTCTGGTTCAACATGTTCATCCTCGTGGGGATGGCAACGGCTGTTATCATAGTGAACATCTTCAAGCTTCAGGATCCTGAAGTCCAGACCGTGAAGCAGATAATAATAGCGCTTGGCGCTGTCATGGGAGTCGTGAACACGGTCCTCTCGGCAAACGGAAACATCTGGACCTTCCTGTTCGGAGTCCTTGATGTGTGCATATGTTCATATGCCAACCTGGATTCCGGGAACATGGGTCAGTTCCTGCAGCACGTTCTGTACTTCCTGCCTATGCAGTTCGTGGGCTTCTGGCAGTGGAGAAAACGCGGAGCCGGAACGAAAGAGAAGGTGAAGGCCAGAAGGCTGACAGGGAAGCAATGGATTTATGTGGTTTCCGCTTTTGTCGCCGGTACCGCATTGGCATACGGCATCCTTTATTGGATTGATCTCGCCCAGCTGAACAAGGGTTATATCCAGGAAATCGATAAGGCTAAGATCCTGCTTGATGCGACAGTTGTCGTTCTCAATATCCTCGGTCAGGTTCTCATGTCCTTCGCTTATGCGGACCAGTGGTACCTGTGGAATCTTGTCAACATCTTCTCCATCATGCTGTGGACGAACCGTCTTCTCAGCGACCAGGCAAGCAGCTACACCATCGTGATGGTGATCAAGTACAGCTTCTATCTGCTCAATTCCATCAACGGATTGCGGATTTGGCTGCAGCTTTCCAAGGAGGGACATGACGAAATCGCGACAGAACGGAACGGTTGTTGCTAATGCTATCTCAAAGGTGGAAGGAATCCGGAACAAACGGGTCGTAAGATGATGATATGTTGAGTTTCAACGATGTCGCTTTTTAGGCAAAAAGTTTCATTTCTCGGATTTTTTCACTTACTTTGCACTCTATATGTTGCATAGTATGCGACAGGTAAAATAGAAAACAGTGTATTATTAAAACATAAACTTTAAAATCTTAGTTATGACACAGGAAGAAGTTGTAAAGAAAGTCAAGGAGATCATTGTTGACAACCTTGGTGTTGACGAGGCAGAAGTTACCGATACCGCTAACTTCACCAACGATCTTGGTGCTGATTCACTCGATACCGTTGAGCTTCTCATGGCTTTCGAGCACGCATTTGACGTAAAGATCCCTGATGAGGATGCTCAGAGCATCGCTACCGTTCAGGATGCAGTCAATTATGTCACAAGCAAGCTTGCTGAGAAATAATCCTCGAAAGAGTCAAGATTACAGGAGGGGCTGACCATTAAGGTCGGCCCCTTGATTTTCCATAATAGTCATATAAGAATAAAGAAAAGGAGATTATCCCACCGGGGGACAATCTCCTCTTTTTGATACATCTTGCCGAAAAGCTAGAAGACGTAGGCTGCTTTGAATTTGAGAACACCGCTGTGAGTCTCGATGATGTCGCTCTTGTTCCTGTCGAGCAAGCCGAAATCGAAGCTGAGAGCGAGCTTGATGTGGTCGATGATATCAAGTCCGATACCGCCGCCGATCATCATGTCAAAGCTCTGATATCCGCTGTCGGAAAGATTCTTGATGGGGTCGGCATCTCCAACTTTCGTGTTTGAACTGAGGCAGAATGACGGTGCGCCTCCCGCGAAAATCGAGAAATCAACAGCGCTTCCGAACGGGATGAAAACTTTCGCACGGACGGGGATGTCAAGATATGACTCAAGGAAAGAAGCGTCCTTGACGCCCTTGAATTCGTTCATTGCTACCAGACCCAGATCCGCACCGACGGAAACACCGAAAATCTTCGCAAGACGTGCGTTCTGCTCGAAACTGAGGCCGGCTGCATATGCCGCATCGCTTTCTTTGTTATCGGTATCACCGTTGAATATGTCAACGTAAGCTCTAGCGCCGGAATAAAGTCCTATGCTTGTCTGCGCGGAGAGTTTGTTGCCAAGGCAAAGCATTGCAATAGCCGCAATGATGATGGAAATAGTTTTTTTCATAACTCGATATGTATGTTTTTCGGGGCAAAGGTATTCCAAATTGGACACAATAGCAAGAAAGCGGAGTCTCCCTTTTCAATTATCAGTGACGGGAGCTGGCCGTTTCAGAATTGATGACGCGTGGTCTTCGGATGGCTATTGCTCATGGACAAACAGTATGAAGATTACTTTTTTTGCGAATCTTCCGGTTCACGTTGAGACGGTTCTTGACAATTACGGAAACAAAAAAGGCGGTGCTGTTGAGTCAATCAATTTTTGGGATTTCTCCGTCATATACCAGAAATCCAGACTATTGTTTTCGCTCAATCTCAAGAATATCCTGAATGTTGACTCGTACGATTATATGGTAGAGTCGCCGCTTCAAACCATTTCGTATTCCACCCGGATCAGACCTTTTTTTTACGGTCGGCTTTTCTTTGAATCTTAAGGAGAGCCTTAGAGCTTTAGGCAGGTATGCCTTTCCATATTTGATCACTACACCGTAACAAAACAGAAAGCCATCCGTGTGTGGCGGATGGCTTTGTAGATTGTCTGTGTTCAGAGACTATTCAGACGGCACTGCGTATGTAAGCGAGAGACGTGGCTTCTGTCCTTCTGATGCCGGGCCGTTCAGAACACCTTTGTAGTATCTGTGGAAATCCATCAGTGTCTGGGTCGTCTGCTGTGTTCCGGAATTGGCGGAACTGTACATCTGTGCCATCATGAGATAGCTGTAATAGTTGGAATAGGAACTGCCGTATCCCCCATAACCATAACCTCCGTATCCATATCCACCGTAACCTCCGTATCCGTACATGTCATTGTAATAGCTGGCATAGGCCATCTGGCTGTAGAAGTCGCTCATGTCGCTTGACGAATCACCGTTGCTTTCCGTAATGACTTCCTCCCTTGTCGCCAGGAACCAGACATCGTAGTTCTCGATCTTGTCGAGGTCCTTGAGTTTAACCATCTCCTGGATGTGATGGGAAATGTCCGGGGAATAAAGACCGAGTGAACGGTTGATGTTGCCCTGGTTCTCGGTTGAGACTGAGGCGTCGGTGATTCCCGCAAAGGAGACGGTGTTCTTGTCCGAGACGATTCGGCACGTAGGACTCAGTATTTTAGGGTATTTGTCCAGGAGGGTGTAATCGTCGGGGAAATCGAAAGGCATTGTAATCGTCGCCTTGCTTACGATTATCGAGTTGGGATCACCGTGCTTGGAGATTTCCTCGATTATCTTGTTTCTTAGGGATGCGGCTTTGACTACCGGCTTCAGTCCCTTCCCTCCTTCGAAATAGATGACGTCACTTGCGGGGCCTTCCATTCCTTTGCTTTCATGTGTGCAGACATCGTATGCCGCTTGGGGATATGTCGAAGGGGTGGTATCCTCTACGTCTTTCATATCGAATATCTGGGTCGGTCCCAAATAGAATACGAACGAAGTGTCAACCGTTCCCTTTCCTTTATAATCGGCGGTGAATTTGAGTGTAGCGGTACTGCCGTAGATATAACCGTCCTGTACATCCAGAGGAAGCTTGAACATGTTGATTCGGCCTCCGTTTCCTGAAGGTTCATCGGTTGAGATGTAGATTCCGGGGAACTTCTTGACGTAGTTGGAAATCGTGTCAAGATCGTACTGCGTAATTCCGAAGAACTTTTCTCCGAACTCCTTCGAGAAGTTGAAAGAGAGAGAGTCCTTTCCGTTGTACACGGGAACGCCGTCGGTTATCCTCTTTTTGATGTAGGATATCTCGGGGTTGTTGTTCGTGAGCGATACCGGCTTGTCAATCTCATATACGTTCACCTTCTGGAGGATGTTCGCCTGTGAATCGTCATTGTAGGAAGTGGAGTCACTCACTGCCGAGAAATGGAATTCACGGAAAACCTGAGTTCCGGGGATACCGAAATCCAGGCTGTCCATCAGGGGAACGAGGGTGAAGGTGGTCGCCCTTGTAGTGAGGCCGAAGAGTTCATCCCTCAGTGCGCCGAAAGTAAAACGGTATAGGCTGAGTCCCGAAAGGGAGTCAGCCTGGCGCATTTCGATGTCGTCAATGTCTATATCGCAAGTGAAAATGTCGTATTTCTGATTGGTGGCGATGTAGTCTTCGCCAAGTCGGCTGTTGACACTGACGCAGGAGGCGAGGCAGATTGCGGCAACGGATGCTGCAAGGAGCCCGGAGACCCTGCGGTTAATGTTCAGATGTATCATTGCAACTGTTCGTAAAAACCATTATACTCGTCAATGTAGGAACCGTCCTCATATGACTTGCCGTTGTACGGAAGAATGGGGAGACCGAGTTCCTTGCAGTACTTGACGACTTCCTCGTCCACATTCTCCGATCCGAGGATTATGCCGTCCGAATACTGTGCTGCAAGTTTCGCAAGATTTGTGCCAGTGGGCTCATCGAGAATGGCCACATCCTGATCTGAAACTTGACCGAATTTTGTGAGGGCGGCGAAGTCGCTGGAAAACATATCCTTCGGAGTGTCATCGTAGAGCGAAAGAACGACTTTTGTGTTGGCGAATATGGGGTCCTCCCTGTATACTTTCTTCAGGTACAGGGGAAGAATATGCGATATCCATCCCTGGCAGTGGATGATGTCGGGTGTCCAACGGAGTTTTTTCGCGGTTTCGAGGACGCCACGGGCGAAGAATACGGCCCTTTCGGCATTGTCGGCGAAGAAGATGCCTTTTTCGTCGGCATAGGTCTGTTTGCGCTTGAAGTAATCATCGTTGTCGATGAAGTAGACCTGCATCCTCGCCGCGGATATCGACGCCACCTTGATGATCAGCGGGCGGTCAACATCGTTGATGATTATGTTCATTCCGGAAAGGCGAATCACTTCGTGGAGCTGGTTCTTGCGCTCGTTGATGCATCCGTACTTGGGCATGAATGAGCGTATCTCCTTGCGTCTTTCCTGTATGCCCTGCGGAAGATATCTTCCGATGTCAGCGATATGATTACCGGGAAGATAAGGGAATATCTCCGAATTGACAAACAGTATTCTTTTAGCGGACTCTCCCATGGTTGACGTTGACTTTTGCTCTTCGTTCCTCCTACATGCAGGAACGCCCCAAAAAATCTCAACAAAGATAAGAAATTTTTTCGATATTTCGATATTTCACTATCTTTGAGGTCAATTTGGAGGACTGTGTCCTTTCTCAAATGGATATAATTATGCGAGGTGAAGGGAAAATAATCCGCAGGAGAATAGCTAACGCATACTTTTCATCGGTGATAAGCATCAGCTTGGTGCTTCTGTTGGTGGGAGTTGCGTCGATGCTTCTGGTCAATACGGAGAGCGTATCGGATTATTTCAAGGAGCACATGCAGGTATCTGTTCTCATGAAACCGGAGGTGACTGAAGATGCCGCATATGAATACAAGTCCACCCTCGATTCACTCCCTTTCATAAAGGCGACCCAGTTCGTTTCCCGTGAACAGGGGGAGAAGGAAATGGCGGACATGCTCGGGGAAGATTTCCTGAGGGTGTTCGAGACTTCACCGATTCCCGTTTCGTTCTATCTGACTCTCAAGGCTGACTATGTCGTTTCGGACAGTCTGGCCGTTGTCGAGAAGGTGGTGGGACAGTCGCCTCTTGTGGAGGAAGTCGTCTACCAGCAGTCCCTTGTGGAGAAACTCAACGCCAATCTCCGGAAAATATCCCTTGTCCTTGGCATCGGTATCGCGCTGCTTCTCTTCATTTCGTTCGTCCTGATCAACAACGTGATGCGTCTGACGGTATATGAAAGAAGATTCACGGTGCATACCATGAGGCTGGTGGGAGCCACCAAGTCCTTTATCAGGGGGCCGTTCCTTCTGAGATCCGCGATAATGGGACTGTTCTCCGCATTCCTTGCGATCATAATGCTGCTGGGGATCCTTTTCTACA
Source organism: Bacteroidales bacterium (assembly GCA_017469845.1). Lineage (GTDB taxonomy): Bacteria > Bacteroidota > Bacteroidia > Bacteroidales > UBA932 > Cryptobacteroides. The sequence goes on from JAFUFP010000018.1 coordinate 43,097, forward strand.
TAAGGAACCAGTTCCCGCAGCTGTTCGATATATTCAGGCTCGATCTTCTGCTTCTTGTGATCGGCATCGTGGTCGTCTCGGGACTGGTCATATGCGTTGTGAGCACGTATTTTGTAGTCGGAAAGCTGGTGTCCCTTTCCAATGATGAGCTTTACTATTGATTTTGAGGACACGTATGGAAATAGATAATTTCTGACCAATGGACAAAAGGTTCGCGATGACTCCCAAAGGGGTCAAAATTCTTATAATCGGTTTTCTGGTGATGGTCGCCGGATTCATACTGATGGCCGGAGGCGGCAGTTCAGACCCGGCAGTGTTCAACTATGACATGTTCGATTTCCGCAGGCTCGTAGCGGCTCCGCTCGTCATCCTCTGCGGAATTGTCATAGAAATCATCGCCATTATGGGTTCATTTACCGACAAGGGTGAAGGCACCGGAGACAAAAAAGAGAAATAGAACCGATTAATTTTCTGAAAACATATGGAGTGGTGGCAAGCTATTCTCCTTGGAATAGTCCAGGGATTGACCGAATTCCTCCCTGTGAGCAGCAGTGGACATCTGATGATATTCAAAGAACTCCTCGGAGTTGACGCCGAAGGGTTCCTCGATTTCACCGTAACGGTGCATTTCGCGACGGTGCTGAGTACGATCGTCGTATTCTGGGCTATCATCTGGAACCTTCTCAAGGGTTTCTTCAAATTCAAATACAACGATGAGACGGATTATATCTTCAAGATCGCCGTCTCGATGATTCCGGTTGCCATCGTCGGCTTCGCGTTCAAGGATCAGGTCGAAGCGATGTTCGGGAACACCCTTACCCATGTCGCTTATGGTCTTATAATAACCGCTTGCCTTCTGCTTTTCTCGGACATGGTCGGAAAGAAGATCAATTTCCCTTGGACGGCCAAGAACAATTACCGCAACGGTATTTCATATTGGCAGGCTTTCGTCGTCGGAATCGGCCAGGCGTTCGCCGTCGCTCCCGGGGTGTCAAGAAGTGGAACCACAATCGCGACAGGTCTCCTCTCCGGAGTGAAGAGAGAGGTGATGGCACAGTTCTCCTTCCTCATGGTCCTCGTCCCGATAATCGGTGAACAGTCATTGGATCTTCTTAAAGTCGCCACAGGAGAAGCATCATTCGGAGGAGGAGTTGGGCCGGTGGCTTTGGTCCTCGGATTCATTTTCGCTTTCATCTCCGGTCTGTTCGCATGCAAGGTGATGATAGCGATAGTGAAGAAAGCCCGTCTTTCCTGGTTCTCCCTGTACTGCCTCATCGTAGCTCTGCTGATACTCATCTTCGCATAAGTACGGATGCCCGAAAGGACACTCTCATATTTCGTGTCGGATGTCCACCTCGGCCTTGACGTAAAGGACAAGGCGGGGAGGGAGAAGCGTTTCGTGGATTTCCTCGATTCAGTTCCCGCCGAGAGAACGGAGGCCATCTATCTTATGGGTGACATATGGGATTTCTGGTACGAGTACCGCGACGTTGTGCCCAGGGGGTATGTGAGGGTTTTCGCCTCGCTGCTTTCCCTCAAAGACAGAGGCGTCAAGATCTTTTTCTTCCAAGGGAACCACGATATCTGGACGTACAGTTATTTCGGGGAGATGGGGTTCGTGAAGTTGAAACAACCCTATGTCCGGACAATTGGTTCAAAAGTTTTCTGCCTGGGACATGGCGATGGCCTGGGACCGGGAATGCGGAGCTACAAGGTGATGAGGTGGATTTTCCACAATCATTTTCTGCAGACCCTTTTCAGCGGGCTTCATCCCTGGTTCGCGTTCCGTCTGGGACAAGGATGGTCCAAGAGCAGCCGCCTTGCAAAAAGCAAGGAATACATTTTCCGCGGAAAAGATGAACCGCTGTACAAGTGGGCGGAGTCTTTCCAGGAGGGCAGGCCTTCCGGTTCACGGGTGGACTATTTCATTTTCGGGCATTATCACACTTCTGTCGACATGCCGGTTGACAAAGGCGGAAGACTTCTCATCCTCAAGGACTGGATGGATTCGTCGCCGTATATGGTTTACGATTCCGCGGCCGACGAGATGGTCGTTGAGAAATAATCCGATGTTTTCCTGAGACCGCGGCATTCTGATAATCTGTGACTTTTTCGAAAACGGATTATGAAAATGCTATATTTGCAGTAACCAATAGTTACTATCTCATGCGCGGATCAGTCATCTCATTACTTGTCCTGGTGTTTACGCTGATACCAGGCTTATCTTCAAATGCTCAGAACGGTCCCAGGGGACAACTCAAGGCAGCGGCATCCCGTGTTGACATAACTCCTTTGGAGAAAGACCTGCCCTCAACATCACAGGGCATACTTGATCACTGTTATGCCAGAATCATAGTTTTCGGAAACGGTTCCACGACTGCGGCATTAATAACTTTTGACGCGGGAGGGGTCAACGCACAGGTGGCTTCATATGTCGACAGCAAAGCGGCAGAGGAATTGGGCATTCCTGTCGGCAATATCCTTTATAATGGAACCCATACGCATTCCGGTGCGTCGGTTTCGGCAGATGAGACAGGTAAAAGGGTTTTCGCGGGACTCAAGGATGCGGTCTCAAGAATGGTTCCTTCCAAGGTCGGCTACGGTAGCGGAGTTTCCTACCTCAATGTAAAGAGGGACCTTTTCGATGCGGAAAGGGGAACATGGTGGGAAGGTCCGGATTATGACGGAAAGTCTGACAAGACCGTTGCGGTCATTTATTTCGAAGGATTGGACGGGAAACCCATCGCTACGTACTTCAACTATGCCATGCATGCCGTCATCACCGGCAATACCGACAAGGTCAGTGCGGATTTCCCGGGTGCGGCCGAAAGGTATATAGAAAGCAGGTACGGAGATGACTTCGTGGCAAGCTTCGCTTCCGGAGCCGCAGGTGACCAGAACCCGATCTATTTCCAGCAGACATTCGATCTGCGCGACATCAGGATAGCGGACTTCGCCGCCCGTGGTGAAGACATCTCCAACAAGATGCCTCCCGGAGGTCAGGGACTCGACCGTACCAAACCGGAAGTCCAGAGACTTCTCGGTGAGCAGGAGCGTATGATCGAGAGCTATGGGCAGATACTCGGAGAGGAAGTGAAATACGTCATCCAGCAGATGAGGCGTTTTGAGACTTCTGTCACCATCAATGCGGCCAGAAGGACCGTCTCCGTTCCTGGCAGACGACTTTTGAACAATGAGGGTAGGGCGGGTTATACCGGACAGTATGAAGATTCCGATCCGGTTTCTATCGGACTGGCTCTGCTGATGCTGGATGATATTCCCGTAACCGCCGTCGCCGGTGAAGTGTACAACCCCATAGCTGTCCGTCTAAAAAGGGAGTCTCCCTATGCGAGGACAATGATGACCACTCTTTCATATGTTCCCGGTTCCGGGTTCGGCGGCTATATTCCCGATGACGAATCTTACGGTGCGGAGACTTTCGAGGTCCTCACTTCACGCTTCAAACAAGGCTATGCGGAAAGTGCCATCGTCAATGGCCTTCTCGATATGATTCATGAGGCTACGCATTGATATATTCTATGTTATTGTTGGATTTTCCGAGGAGTAAAAAATACTATGAAACGGATTACAGCTTTTTTATGCGTGGTAGCGGCAAGCTTGCCACTATGCGCCCAGAACATCTATCACGATGACGAGGTCACGGTCGACAAGATTGAAAAGGGTACATACAAGATCAATTACAGGGATGCCCCGAACATGTCATCCATGTATGTCATTGAAGGCAAGAAGAAAGCCGTTGTCATCGATGCCGGGGACAAAGATTACGATCTTATGTCTCTCGTCCGCAAATGCACCGACAAACCGGTCGTGCTTCTTCTCACCCATACGCACGGTGATCATTTGGGAGCTATGAACCAGTTCGATGAACTGTACGTCAACGAAAAGGAGAATCTTTCCCAAATTCAGAGAAACTACAAGGGGAAGGTGCATTATGTCAAAGACGGCGACATCTTCAAATTGGGCGGCAGGAGTATCCAGGCTCTGGAAATTCTCGGCCATACGGCGGGTGGCATGATTTATTGCGACTATGATACGGGCAACTGCTACAGCGGGGACTGCTTCGGCACCGGCCAGGTCTGGCTGCAGTTCACAGCCTTTGACAATCCGATTTCGGTTTATCTCTCCGAAATCAACAAGATGCTCGGCTACATGGCGACAAGGCACATAACCCATATCTACACGGGACATTATGGTCAAGAGGAATGCAACTACGGCATAAACTACATCCAGGATATGGGAACTCTCGCCAAAATGATGCTCGAGGGAAACTTCCAAAGCGAACACCATAACCGTTCGGCCGAATCCTCACCGGTGAGGATGACTACGCTCCGAAGAGCGACGATTGTCTACCATCCTGACAGAGTCCGCTGATACTGCTTCCTGGGGATCATTCACAGAGTGTAAAATAGTCAGAGGCGCGGATTTTCCGCGCCTCTGCTGTTCTATACGAGTTCTATTCCGGCCTCGTGGCATTGCTTTACCATATTATCCGGCCAGATGGATGACTGGATCTCTCCGATATGCGCTTTCCGGAGAAGGAACATGCAGAGCCTTGACTGGCCGATACCTCCACCGATTGTTTGGGGAAGGCTCCCTTCCAGTAGACGCCTGTGGAAATACAGGTCTTTCTTCCATTCCTGATCCCTTATGGCGAGCTGCCTGGTAAGGGCGGAGTCATTGACCCTTATTCCCATACTGGAAATCTCGAATGCGGAATCAAGCACATTGTTCCATAGAAGAATATCTCCGTTGAGTCCTTCGAAACCGTCCGAATTCGGTGTGCTCCAGTCGTCGTAGTCTGCGGCCCTTCCGTCGTGGATGGTCCCGTCGGAGAGCTTTCCTCCTATACCTATTATAAATACGGCGCCGTATTTCTTGGTGATTTCGTTTTCCCTTTCTTTTGGGGAAAGCCCCGGGTACATGTCCAGCAGTTCCTGGGAATGGATGAAGTGGATCTCGTCGGGAAGTTGGGGGACAATCTGAGGGAATTCCACATAAAGCTTGTTTTCCGTCACCTTCACGGCCTCGTAGATTCTCTTGACGGTCCTTTTGAGGAAATCGAGATTCCGGTCTTCGGGGCGGATCACTTTCTCCCAGTCCCACTGGTCGACATAAATTGAATGGATGTTGTCCAGATCTTCATCGGGACGGAGCGCATTCATGTCGGTATAGATTCCTCTTCCGGGCTCAATACCGAGTTCCGCCAATTTCACCCTTTTCCATTTGGCGAGGGAGTGTACCACTTCGGCCTTCTGTTCGGACAGGCTCTTGATGGGGAAGGAGACCGGACGTTCGACTCCGTTGAGATCGTCATTGAGTCCGGTACCGGAGAGCACCACCATCGGGGCGGTGACCCTGAGGAGAGCGAGCTGTGCGGACAGATTCACCTGGAACATGTCCTTTACCGCTTTGATGGCCTTTTCTGTGCTTTCCACGGAACCGAGTAGATTCCTGTAGTCTTTTGGAATGTAGAGAGACATTGCGGGGATATATTTGTTATGTTCGTTTCCGGGACAATAATAAAAACCGCAGCGATTCATCTGCCGCGGTGGTACAAAAGTAATCTTTTTTCGTGAAGAAATCAGCCTTTTCCCTTCTTTTTGCTCGTGGGAAGGACCGGGACTTTGGGATATTCCCCGAAAATCGACCAGTAGAATCCGGCGAAATCATCTGTCTCCCAGATCTTCACGAGTTCTTCAATCGCCCTGTCCTCGTCCCTTGACGGGTCGAAAGCGACTTTGAGGTCTCCGGTGAACATCTTGGCGATTCCCTGCCAGAAGCCAGCGGCAACTCCGCTTTTGTAGTTCTTGATTATATCATAAGGAGTGATACCGGTCTCTCTTGAAATGAGTTTGATGAGAACCTTGCCCTGGGAGACTGTCATTTGCTTGAGAACGGGTTCGTACCTGTCGAGAAGGTCTTTCTGTATCGAATTGATGTATTTGTCCTTCTTCCTTCGGGACATGTCGTTCTCAGCGAAGGTCTTGTCGACCTCTGTCATCAGGTCCTTGGCTTCGAGGGCATAGGGATAAACCTTGCTGAAGTTGTGCACGAGACGGTAGTATTTCCTCCACTCCCTTCCTTTCTGCTTGGGTTGTCTTTGCCAGACCCTGGCCGGCTTGAGGAAATCGAAATATACCGTATCCTGACCGACAACCTGGTATTCCATGAAGTTGCCTCCCAATTGCGCATGGCATTTGCCGCCGGTCACGAGGATGGCCAGCAAAGTCACGGTCAAGGTGATGAGATATGACTGTTTTTTTGTCACTGCGGGAGGAATATGCAAATAATGTGCTGAAATCATTTCCGGTTGTCGGTGAACGTCGGTGACAGGGTCTGTTTCAAATATTGCGGTCGGTTTTCCGGAAGGGTATGTTAGCCGTTACTGCCCGATGTCGAAAATGCATGCGAAAAAATTTTGCCGCATGTTGTAAGTGATTGAAAATTGGAATTATGACATGCAAATTTTCGTGTCGAAAAAGTTGAAAAATTTTTGAAATATTCTTTTAAATCCAGAAAAAATGACTATCTTTGCAGTCCCAAATTTGAGGAGAAGTTCGCCCAACCAGCTGATTCTCAACAATTTACGGGAAAAGCGAATAAAATTTAAAAAGTAATACAGCAATGTTACAACCGAAGAAAACCAAATTCAGAAGGGAACAGAAAGGTGTGATGAAGGGAAATGCCCAGCGCGGCAACCAGCTCGCCTTCGGATCTTTCGGTCTCAAGACCCTTGAAAATTGTTGGCTTACTGCGCAGCAGATCGAGGCTGCCCGTCAGGCAATCTCACGTCACATGAACCGTGAGGGCCAGATCTGGATCAGGGTCTTCCCTGCCAAGCCTTTCACAAAGAAGCCCCTCTCAACCCGTATGGGTAAAGGTAAGGGTGATCCTCAGGGTTTCGTTTGCCCTATCACTCCCGGCCGTATCCTTTTTGAGGCTGAAGGCGTTTCTCTGCAGATCGCAAAGGAGTCTATGCGTCTGGCAGCTGCGAAGCTTCCCGTCGCCACCAAGTTCGTTGTCCGCAGGGACTATGTTGAATAATTAAAGGAGAGTAGCAAAATGAAAATTGCAGAAGTTCGCGAAATGTCAATAGCTGATCTTAAGGATCGCATTGCCCTTGAGAAGGCCAATCTTGACACAGACAAGATCAACCACACTATCTCTCCTCTGGAGGATACCTCAAAGTTTAAGAAAGCAAGAAAGGACATCGCCCGCATGATGACCGTTCTGGCCGAAAAGGAAAATCAGAAATAATAAGGCCGTATGGAAAGAAATCTTCGTAAGGAAAGAATCGGTGTTGTTGTCAGCAACAAGATGGACAAGACCATCGTCGTCGCCGTCGAGATAAAGGAGAAACACCCCATCTACGGAAAGTTCGTCAAGAAGACCACCAAGTTCGTCGCTCAGGATGAGAAGAACGAGTGCAGCATCGGCGATACCGTCCGCATCATGGAGACCCGCCCCCTCAGCAAGACCAAGAGGTGGAGATTAGTAGAAATCGTAGAAAAAGTCAAGTAAGCAATGATACAGCAGGAAACACGTTTACAGGTGGCTGACAACAGCGGTGCAAAGGAGGTTCTCTGCATCCGCGTACTTGGAGGAACAAACCACCGTTATGCAACAGTAGGCGACAAGATCGTAGTGGCTGTCAAGAGCGCTATCGCCGGCGGTGACGCCAAGAAGGGTTCTGTGACCAAAGCGGTCGTAGTCCGTACAAAGAAGGAAATCCGTCGTCCCGACGGTTCATATATCCGTTTCGATGACAACGCATGCGTTCTCCTCAACAATGCAGGTGAACTCCGCGGAACACGTATCTTCGGCCCTGTAGCCAGGGAGCTGCGTGAGAATTATATGAAGATTGTTTCACTGGCACCGGAGGTCCTTTAATATACTGCAAGTCATGAAGAAATTTCACATAAAGAAAGGCGACACCGTGTATGTGAACGCCGGTAACGACAAGGGTAAGACAGGAAAGGTCCTCGAGGTTCTCAGAGAGAAAGACCGCGTTGTCGTTGAAGGAATCAATATGGTAAGCAAGCACACCAAGCCCAATGCTAAGGCTCCCCAGGGTGGCATCATCAAGCAGGAAGGCTCTATCCATATTTCCAATGTCCAGCTCGTTGATCCCAAGACTGGTGCTCCCACCCGTATCGGATACAAGATCGAGGACGGAAAGAAGGTCCGTGTAGCTAAAAAATCAGGAGAGGAGATCAAATAATTATGGCAAAGAAGAAAAACGCACCCGTAGAGGTTCAGGCACTTCCCGAAGGATACGTTCCTACCCTCAAGAAGGTATATAAGGAGGAGATTGTTCCTGCTCTGATGAAGCAGTTCTCCTATACTACAGTGATGCAGGCTCCCAAGCTTGTGAAGATCACCATCAACGAAGGTGTCGGTGACGCTACCCAGGACAAGAAACTCGTTGAAGAGGCTGCTGAAGAGCTCTCAATGATCGCCGGACAGAAGGCTGTCATCACAACTTCAACAAAGGACGTGTCCAACTTCAAACTCCGTAAGGGCATGCCCATCGGAACCAAGGTCACCCTCCGCAACGTCAAGATGTACGAGTTCCTCGAGAAACTCATCCGCGTTTCTCTCCCCCGTATCCGTGACTTCAACGGTATTTCCGAGAAGATGGACGGAAGAGGAAACTACACCCTCGGACTCAAGGAGCAGATCATCTTCCCCGAGATTGACATGGACAAGAACCCCAAGATCCACGGTATGGAGATCACTTTCGTGACCACCGCCAGGACTGACGAAGAAGCTCACGCTCTTCTCAAGGCCTTCGGTCTCCCGTTCAAGAAACATAACAACTAGCTTGTATAACATCAAAAAGAGTTACAATGGCAAAAGAATCAATGAAAGCACGCGAAGTAAAACGCGCGAAATTAGTTGCTAAGTATGCCGAGAAGAGGAAGGCTCTCAAGGAGGCCGGTGACTGGGCTGCTCTCGACAAGCTCCCCAAGAACTCATCTCCCTGCCGTCTTCACAACCGTTGCTCCCTTACCGGACGTCCCAAGGGATATATGAGGGCTTTCGGCCTCAGCCGTATCCAGTTCCGTGAGATGGCTTCCAACGGTCTCATCCCCGGTGTGAAGAAAGCTAGCTGGTAAAAAGAAGAATCTCCAGGGGAAACTCCGAGATGGAATCCCCGGCAGAACATATAACATTATTTATTAACAATTAGGATATCGGGCGCCACAAGCGCCGGTCCCCAAAAGACAAAAGAAATGACTGATCCAATTGCAGATTATCTAACAAGGATCCGTAATGCTTACCGCGCAGGTAAGAAGGTTGTCGAGATCCCTTCATCAAAACTGAAGGTTGCGATAACCAAGATTCTTTGCGAGAAGGGCTACATCCTCACCTACAAGGTAATTGAGGGAACACCCGGAAACACCATCAAGATCGCTCTGAAGTATCATCCCCAGACCAAGGCTCCCGCAATCAAGGGAATCGACCGTATCTCAAAGCCCGGTCTGAGAAAGTATGTTGATGTTGACAACATGCCCAGCGTCCTCAACGGACTCGGTGTTGCCATCCTCACAACTTCCAAGGGTGTTATCACAGACAAGGAGGCTAAAGAGCTCAACGTCGGTGGTGAGGTTATATGCTATGTTTATTAATATTTAAAAGGAACAGATAATGTCAAGAATTGGTAAATTGCCTGTAAGCCTTCCGTCCGGAGTCACCGTTAAGGTTGAAGACGGCAACGTTGTAAAGGTTAAAGGACCTCTCGGCGAGCTCTGCCAGAAGGTTGATCCTTCAATCAAGCTCACCATTGAGGACAATGAGATCAAGTTCACCCGCCCCGATGACGAACCCCGTTCACGTTCCATGCATGGACTTTACAGGGCTCTCATCCACAACATGGTAGAGGGTGTCTCCAAAGGTTTTGAGAAAAAGCAGGAACTTGTCGGTGTAGGTTACCGCGTGGATGTGCAGGGCCAGCTCCTCACTTTCGCTCTCGGTTATTCTCATGACATCCAGCTTCTCCTTCCCGCTGAGGTAAAGGCTGAGGCTGCGCAGGTCAAGAAGGGTGAGAACCCCGTTCTTATCCTCAGGAGCGCTGACAAGCAGCTTCTCGGAGAGGTCGCTGCCAAGATCCGTTCATTCCGTAAGCCTGAACCTTACAAGGGCAAGGGTATCAAGTTCGTCGGCGAGCAGCTTCGTAGGAAGGCCGGCAAGACTGCAGGTGCTAAATAATTAGGAGGACAGAATTATGGCATTGACTAAAATAGAAAGAAGAAGAAGGATTCACTACCGCATCCGCAAGCACGTCAACGGTACAGCCGAGAGGCCCCGTCTGGTCGTCTTCAGGAGCAACAAGCAGATCTATGCTCAGGTCATCGACGACGAGCAGGGAATCACTCTTGTAGCGGCAGCATCGAATGACAAAGGTCTTGCAGCAGAGTGCAAGGGCAAGAATGGTAAGGACGCAGCAGCTATCGTCGGCAAGGCAGTCGCTGAGCGTGCAATCGCCAAGGGAATCAACGAGGTCGCTTTCGACCGTGGAGGTTACCTTTATCATGGTAGAGTACAAAGTTTGGCAGACGCTGCCCGTGAAGGCGGCCTTAAATTCTAATCGGGACTATGGCAAAAGCAAATGTTAACAGAGTAAAGACCTCTGATCTTGAACTTAAGGACAGACTGGTCGCCATCAACAGGGTAACCAAGGTTACCAAGGGTGGACGTCACTTCCGCTTCGCGGCTATCGTAGTTGTCGGAGACGAGAATGGTGTCGTAGGTTATGGTCTCGGTAAGGCAAACGAAGTTACCGCAGCTATCCAGAAGGGTGTCGAGGATGCAAAGAAGAACCTCGTAAAGGTTCCTGTCATCAACAAGACCATCCCTCACGAGCAGACCGCAAGGTTCGGTGGAGCTGAGGTCTTCATGAAACCCGCTGCCCCCGGTACCGGTGTAAAGGCTGGTGGTGCTATGCGTGCTGTCTTCGAGTCAGTCGGAATACAGAACGTCCTCGCCAAGTCAAAAGGCTCTTCCAACCCTCACAACCTTGTGAAGGCTACAGTAGCCGCTCTCACCGAGATGAGGGACGCTTATACAGTGGCAGGTCTCCGTGGTATTCCCATGAACAAAGTTTTTAACGGATAGGAGGAGATAGCTATGGCAAAATACAGAATTACTCAGGTAGTCAGCAAGAATGGAGCTACAAAGAGGCAGATTGCAAATCTCCAGTCCCTCGGTATCCACAGACTCCATCAGACTGTAGAGGTTGAGAAGAACCCCGTTTCAACAGGAATGCTTCAGAAGGTTCTCCACCTCGTGGTTTTTGAAGAAGTTGACGCATAATTTTAGGAGGAAGAAGAAATGAATCTGCATAATCTAAAACCTGCAAAAGGTTCTACAAAGAACTCCAAGAGGGTCGGACGCGGACAGGGTTCCGGTAAGGGTGGCACCGCTACCCGTGGTACCAAGGGAGCACAGGCCCGTGCCGGTTACGAGCATAAGATCGGTTTCGAGGGTGGCCAGATGCCTATCCAGAGGAGGCTTCCCAAGTTCGGATTCAAGAACCCCACAAGGGTTGAATTCCGCCCCGTGAATGTTGCCGCTCTCCAGGCTCTCTCAGAGACACTCGGAACGAATGTCATCACTCTCGACACCATGGTAGATGCCGGACTGGTATCCCCCAAGGATCTCGTGAAGGTTCTCGGCAACGGTGAAATCACCGCCGCATTGGAGATTTCCGCTGATGCATTCTCAAAGACTGCTCTCGCCAAGATCGAGGCAGCCGGTGGTAAAGCTACTATCGTTGAGGAATAAAAGATGAAGAAGTTTATCGAGACAATCCAGAACATCTTCAAGATCGAGGAGTTGAAAAAGAGAATCGTTTATACGGTTCTCTTGATCCTCGTTTATCGACTGGGCTGTTTCATCGTGCTTCCCGGTATCGATGCAACGCTTCTCGCTGGTCTGCAGAGCAGCACTCAGGAGGGTCTTGTCGGCCTTCTCAACATGTTCTCAGGCGGCGCTTTCGGTAACGCTTCGGTCTTCGCCCTCGGTGTGATGCCTCACATCTCGGCATCCATCGTCGTCCAGCTTCTCGGCATGTTCGTCCCCTACTTCAGGAAACTCCAGATGGAGGGCGAGAGCGGCCGTAAGAAGATCAACCAGCTCACCAGGTATCTGACCATCCTTATTCTTGCGATCCAGTGCCCCGCTTACATGGCACAGGTTCACAACCAGATCCCCGGACAGGCTTTCGTGGCCGTCAACGAGCTCGGTTGGAGCAACTTCACATACAATATCGTATGTACCCTCATCCTCATGGCAGGATCTATGTTCGTGATGTGGCTCGGTGAGAGAATCACCGACCGTGGTATCGGTAACGGTATCTCCCTCATCATCATGATCGGTATCGTCGCACGTCTCCCTTACGCCCTCACCGCTGAGTTCGGTGAGAAGTTCACCACTACAAACGGTGGACCCCTCATCCTCGTCGTTGAGCTCGTTGCCCTCTTCCTGGTCTTCATCGCGGCTATCGCTCTCGTCCAGGCAGTAAGGCGTGTTCCCGTACAGTATGCCAAGAGAATCGTCGGAAACCGTCAGTACGGTGGTGTCCGCCAGTACATCCCTCTGAAGATCAATGCAGCCGGCGTTATGCCTATCATCTTCGCCCAGGCTCTCATGCTCTTCCCCCTCATTTTCTCGAGATGGGATGCTACCCGTGGTCTTGCCGCAACTCTCGGTAACTATACCGGCTTCTGGTACAATCTTATATTTGGAATCCTCGTCGTCATCTTCACTTACTTCTATACCGCTGTCACCGTCAACCCGACTATGATGGCTGAAGATATGAAGAAGAATGGCGGCTTCATCCCTGGAGTAAAGCCCGGAAAGAAGACCGTTGAGTACCTCGACTCCATCATGTCGAAGGTTACCCTCCCCGGTTCAATCTTCCTCGCACTTATCGCGATCCTTCCCGCTTTCGCAAGGATCCTCGGTGTTACCGACGCATTCGCAAGCTTCTACGGAGGTACTTCCCTCCTTATCCTTGTCGGTGTTGTCCTTGACACCCTCCAGCAGATTGAGAGCTACCTCCTCATGCGTCACTATGACGGTCTGATGAAGACCGGACGTCTGAGCGGTCGTTCAGGAATGTAATTTTTGGAATAATAAAGCGTTTGATGGTAAAACCGAAAACACAGGAAGAGATAGAGCTTCTCAGGATTAACGGCGATCTGGTGTCAAGGACACTGGCGGAAGTCGGTAAGGTGGTTGCCCCAGGTGTGACAACTAAACAGTTGGATAGGGTGGCCGAGACTTTTATCCGTGATCATGGTGCAGTACCTAATTTTCTTGGTTACGATGGTTTCCCCGCATCCATCTGCGCCTCTGTGAACGATGTCGTAGTCCATGGTTTTCCTTCGGATTACGTTCTCAAGGAAGGGGACATCGTCTCCGTAGACCTCGGGACATTGTTCAAAGGTTACAACGGTGATTCAGCGTACACTTTCCCCGTCGGGGAAGTGGACGCCGAAACCCGGAAACTTCTCCAGGTCACCAAAGAGAGCCTTTACAGAGGAATCGCTGCGGCTGTGGCGGGCAACAGGACCGGTGATATCGGACACGCGGTGCAATCGTATTGCGAGTCATTCGGATACGGAGTCGTTCGTGAACTCGAAGGACACGGAATAGGAAGGGACATGCACGAGAATCCGGGAGTTCCCAATTACGGAAAACCGGGTCACGGAGTGAAACTTCTCGACGGAATGACAATATGCATCGAACCTATGATCAATGCGGGAACCCGCGGTGTGTACTTGGCTAGAAACGGTTGGGCGGTACATACTTCAGATCACAAGAAGTCGGCGCATTTCGAACTTACGGTTGTTGTCCGTAACGGTAAAGCTGAGCAGCTGTCGACCTTTGATTATATCGAGAAGGACACAAGTATTAATTTTGTTTAAATTTAAAGTGGTATTTTAATGTCGAAACAACAGGCAATAGAGCAGGACGGGGTCATCATTGAAACACTCCCCAATGCAATGTTCAAGGTGGAGTTGGAGAACGGCCACGTCATTCTAGCCCATATCTCCGGGAAGATGCGTCAGAACTTCATCCACATTCTCCTCGGTGACAGAGTTAAAGTTGAAATGTCACCTTATGATTTAACCAAGGGAAGAATATCCTTCAGATACAAATAAAATTTTCGCATTATGAAAGTAAAGACATCCATCAAGAAGCGCAGCGAGGATTGCAAGATTGTCCGCCGTAAGGGCAAACTTTATGTAATCTGCAAGAAGAACCCCAAGTTCAAGATGCGTCAGGGATAATATGATTATTCCAGATTTTCTGGATGATTAACACGTTAACAAAAAAACAGCAGATATAAATTATGGCAAGAATAGCCGGTGTTGATTTACCGAACAACAAGAGGGGTGAGATAGGCCTCACCTATATCTACGGAATCGGCCGCTCCTCAGCTAGGAAGATACTCGACAAATGCGGTATCGACTATGACACCAAGGTCAACGAGTGGGACGACGACCAGATCGCCAAGATCCGTACCGAGATCGCCAACGAGTACAAGATCGAAGGTGAGCTCCGTTCTTCAGTCCAGATGAACATCAAGCGACTGATGGATATCGGTTGCTACCGTGGTATCCGTCACCGTATCGGTCTTCCCGTCCGTGGACAGAGCACCAAGAACAACGCCCGTACCCGTAAGGGTAAGAAGAAGACCGTTGCTAACAAGAAGAAGGCAACCAAATAATTGATGAATTATGGCAAAGAAGACAACAACAGCAAAGAAGAGAGTCGTTAAGGTCGAAGCCGTTGGTGAAGCTCATATTTCATCAACCTTCAACAACGTCATCGTTGCTCTCACCAACAATCTTGGTCAGGTTATCTCCTGGTCATCAGCAGGAAAGTGCGGTTTCCGCGGTTCCAAGAAGAATACTCCCTATGCTGCCCAGATGGCCGCTGAGGATGCTTCCAAGACCGCTTTCGACGCAGGTCTCCGCAAAGTAAAATGCTATGTCAAGGGTCCCGGAGCAGGACGTGAGTCCGCAATCAGGACAATCAACAATGCAGGTATCGAGGTTACCGAGATCATCGACGTCACCCCTATGCCTCACAACGGATGCCGTCCTAAAGGCCGTCGTAAAGTTTAATTATTAAAAGAAGATTTGCTATGGCAAGATATACTGGACCCAGCACCAAGATCGCACGTAAGTTCGGTGAGCCTATCTATGGCCCCGACAAATACTTTGAGAAGAGAAATTATGCTCCCGGTCAGCATGGCGCAGCCCGCAAGCGCGGCAAGAAGTCCACTGACTACGGTGCTCAGCTCAAGGAGAAGCAGAAAGTCAAATACATGTACGGTGTCCTCGAGCGTCAGTTCCGCGGAACTTACGAGAAGGCTTCCCGTATGGCCGGACAGAAGGGTGAAAACCTCCTCTTCCTCCTCGAGTCACGTCTCGACAATATCGTTTACCGCCTCGGTATCGCTCCCACAAGGGCCGCTGCCCGTCAGCTCGTTCTCCACAAACACATCACCCTCAACGGTGAGGTTTGCAATATCCCTTCAGCTCATGTGAAGGCAGGAGACGTTGTCGCCGTCAGGGAAAGGTCCAAGAGCCTCGAGGTTATCCAGAACAGCGTTGCTAACGCAACCCGTTACTCATGGCTTGAGTTCGATGCAAAGACTCTCACCGGAAAATTCCTGAACGTGCCCGCACGTGAGGAGATTCCTGAGAATATCAACGAGCAGCTCATCGTCGACCTCTACTCCAAGTAAAATTTAACACCTTAAAAAGAATAATTATGGCAATCTTAGCATTTCAGAAGCCGGACAAGGTAATAATGCTCGAAGGCACCGATACCGTCGGCCGTTTCGAGTTCAGGCCCCTTGAGCCTGGATACGGACAGACCATTGGCAACGCCCTCCGTCGCATCCTCTTATCTTCTCTGGAAGGTTATGCTATCAGCTCGATAAAGATCGCCGGTGTGAACCAGGAGTTCGCTACCATCACGGGCGTTATCGAGGGAATGCAGGAGATTATCTTGAACCTCAAGCAGGTCCGTTTCAAAAAGATAGTCGACTCTGTTGATTCCGAGGTAGCAAACATCACTATTAGCGGTAAGCAGGAGTTTACCGCGGAGGATATTTCCAAGGGATTGTCTTCTTTCAAGGTGTTGAATCCTGAGCTGCATATTTGTACTCTGGAGCCCTCTGTAAAACTTGAAATCTCCATCACCATCACCAAGGGCCGCGGCTTTGTTCCCGCTGAGGAAGAAAGGGATGAGAACACACCCATCGGAACCATTCCCGTGGATGCCATCTACACTCCTATCCGTAAGGTCAACTGGACTGTTGAGGACTGGCGAGTTGAGCAGAAGACGGACTACGAGAAACTGAACCTCGAGATCGTTACCGACGGTTCCATTTCTCCCAACGCCGCTCTCCAGGATGCAGCCAACATCCTTATCTACCATTTCAAGCTTTTCACTGACGACAAGAAGATCGCCATTGAGAACACCGTCGAGCCGGATTCCCAGCAGCTTGACGAGGACGGACTCCGTATGAGGCACCTCCTTCTGACCAAGCTTTCAGATATGGGTCTCTCCGTAAGGGCATACAACTGCCTCAAGGCTGCCGACATCGACACCTTCGCTGACCTCGTGTCCTATTCAAGGCCTGAGCTCATGAAGTTCCGCAACTTCGGAAGGAAGTCACTCAACGAGATCGACATTATCGTCGAGAAGATGAAATTGTCGTTCGGAATGGATGTAAGAAAGTATAATATCGAACCAAAGAAAAAGGCTAACGTATAATCATGAGACATAATAAAGCATTCAATCACCTTGGACGCAAGAGCGGTCACCGCAAAGCAATGCTCGCAAACATGGCTTCTTCTCTTATCATGCATAAGAGGATCAACACCACCGTTGCGAAGGCCAAGGCCCTTAAGAGCTATGTCGAGCCCCTCATCACCAAGTCCAAAGAGGATACCACTCACTCCCGCAGGATTGTGTTCAGCTACCTCAAGGACAAATTCGCAGTGAAGGAGCTCTTCGGTACAATCGCACCCAAGATTGCTGATCGTCCCGGTGGATATCTCCGTGTTCTTCACACTGGTTTCCGTCAGGGTGACGCAGCCGACATGGCACTTGTAGAGTTCGTTGACTTCAACGAGGCAGCTCTCGAGGCAGCACAGACCGCCAAGAAGAGCACCCGCCGCAGCCGCGCCAAGAAGGCAGCAGAGGCTCCCGCCGCTCCTGCAGCAGAAGCTCCCGCAGAGGAGGCTCCCAAGGCTGAATAAAACAGCATACCGGACCTGAAGTCCGGAACAGAATCCCCGGGGTAGACAACTGCTCCGGGGATTGTTTTTCCTGTGCCCATCAATACTTTCCGCCTCTTGTGAACAGACAATACTTTGTTTTTCCTGAGGGATTATTCGGGGCTATAGTCCATATAATCAGTGACGGTATTGACTGCTGACCAAAAAACTCACATTTTTGACACTTTAACTACGTAATTATTCTATTTATTGGACAAATGACTATATTTGTCAATAAGATCTAACATCAAAAATCAATAACCATGGACTTCCTATTCTACCTGGTGCCGGCAGCGTCTTTGATAGCGCTGTTTTTCGCTTGGCTATTCTTCCGTCAGATGATGAAGGAAAGCGAGGGCACACCGACCATGAAAGAAATCGCGCAGTATGTGCGCGAAGGTGCAATGGCCTACCTCAAACAACAGTACAAGGTGGTCGTCATCGTATTCATCGTTCTGGCCGTATTCTTCGCCATTCTGGCGTACGGATTCGGTATCCAGAATTCGTGGGTTCCGTTCGCCTTCCTTACTGGAGGATTCTTCTCCGGCTTGGCGGGTTTCATCGGAATGAAAACGGCGACATACGCTTCCGCCAGAACTGCGAACGCTGTGAGCCGTTCACTCAATTCAGGACTTAAAATCGCTTTCCGCTCAGGAGCTGTCATGGGTCTTACCGTGGTAGGACTCGGTCTTCTTGACATCTCCATATGGTGGATCGTTCTCAATGCCTTCGTTCACGAGGCTTCAGCGTCACAGACCCTCGTAGTCATCACTACCACAATGCTTACCTTCGGCATGGGAGCTTCCACCCAGGCTCTTTTCGCCAGAGTCGGTGGAGGAATATATACCAAAGCGGCCGACGTAGGAGCTGACATTGTCGGCAAGGTGGAGCAGGACATTCCTGAGGATGATCCCCGCAACCCGGCCACTATCGCGGATAACGTCGGTGACAACGTAGGTGATGTCGCCGGAATGGGCGCCGACCTGTATGAGTCATACTGCGGCTCCATCCTCGCGACCATGGCTCTTGGCGCATCCGCTTTCTTCGGGGACACCGAGATGCAGATGAGGGCCATTTATGCCCCCATGATGATAGCCGCGATCGGAGTCGTGCTTTCAATCTTCGGCATCTATGCAGTAAGGACTAAGGACGGTGCCGGTCTCCAGCAGCTGCTCAAATCCCTCAGCGTCGGTACGAACCTCAGCGCTTCACTTATCGCTGTCTGCACTTTCGCGGTATTCTACATGCTCGGATTCTCCAACTGGTGGCAGTTGTCGCTTTCAGTCCTCAGCGGCCTTCTCGCAGGAGTCATCATCGGCAAAGCGACGGAGTATTATACTTCCCACTCTTACAGGCCGACCCAGAAACTCGCCGAGAGTTCCAAGACAGGTACAGCGACCGTGATCATTGAAGGTGTCGGTTTGGGAATGATCTCCACCGCCATCCCCGTCATCACCATCGCTTTTGCCATCATCCTTTCCTATTCTTTCGCGACAGGATTCTCCTTTGACCCCGCCCTCATAACCAAGGGACTCTACGGAATCAGCATCGCCGCCGTAGGAATGCTTTCCACTCTCGGTATAACGCTCGCCACTGACGCATACGGCCCCATCGCGGACAATGCCGGAGGAAATGCCCAGATGAGCGAACTTGATCCCATGGTAAGGGAAAGGACGGATGTTCTCGACGCACTCGGCAACACTACTGCCGCTACAGGAAAGGGCTTCGCGATCGGCTCCGCCGCTCTGACGGCTTTGGCCCTTCTGGCATCCTATATAGAGGAAATCAAAATCGGCTTCGGGCATCTTGCCGATAAAGGCGGTGAGTTGGCCGCGCAGTATGCCGAATTGGCCAAGGCCAATATCCCTCAGATAGTAGAACACTTCAACATCACCCTCATGAACCCCGTGGTTCTTACAGGTGTGTTCATCGGTTCTATGATGGCCTTCCTTTTCTGCGGTCTTACCATGAATGCGGTCGGAAGGGCTGCCGAGAAGATGGTTGTCGAAGTGAGACGCCAGTTCAAGGAGATCGCCGGAATCCTCGAAGGAAAACAGCGTCCTGACTATACAAGCTGCGTGCGCATTTCCACGAAGGCTGCCCAGCATGAGATGATATTCCCTTCCCTTCTTGCGATCGTCGTTCCCGTCCTTGTCGGAATCATCCTTGGACCTGCCGGAGTCATCGGCCTTCTTGCCGGTGGCCTTGGAGCCGGCTTTGTGTTGGCGATCTTCCTTGCCAACTCCGGAGGTGCTTGGGACAACGCGAAGAAGTATGTGGAGGAGGGACATCTCGGAGGAAAGAACTCGGAAAGCCACAAGTCCACAATCGTCGGAGATACTGTTGGAGATCCCTTCAAAGATACGTCAGGACCTTCTCTCAATATTCTCATAAAATTGATGAGCATGGTCTCCATCGTCATGGCCGGACTCACGGTACTCATCCACGGATAATGTCACTTCATCATAAAAAATGTCCCTTCGGGGACATTTTTTTGATAAAGAGCGAAAGATTTTCTAAATTGCGGGCTACAAACCCTCAAAAGGCGTTTTTCTAATTAATTTTTATGGTATGAAAAGGATCACAATCCGGGATGTTGCAAAGGAAGCGGGAGTATCAGTGACTCTGGTTTCCTTCGTCATGAATGCGAAACGGGACAAAGATGGGAATCTTGATTGCCCCGTCAATCCGGAGACCGCGAAACGAGTTTTGCAGGTCGCCCAGAAATTGGGTTACCGCAGGAATTATGCGGCCGCTTCCCTTCGCAGCGGTAAATCCAATGCGATTGCTGTGATTCCGAATGACATCTCAAACAAGTTTTTCGCCGGAATTTCCAGGTGTATCGAGGACAAGGCCCGCGCCATGGGATATACTGTCTTTTTCGCCAGTTCCGACGAGAGTTCCGAAAGGTTGGAAAGCGTCATCGATGCGGTACTTGCCCACAATATTGACGGAATGATCGTGGCGCCCTGTACAGGCGGTGAAGCCGCCATCAACAAGGCGATTGACTCGAAAGTTCCCGTCGTGCTTCTCGACCGCGATGTCGAGAACATGCCCCAGGTGGGAAGAGTCCTCCTCGATGATGTCGAAGCCGGCCGGATGGGAACGGAACTTCTTCTCAAGAAAGGGTTCCGCAACATAGAGATGATATCCTACACGCTGGGTATTTCTTCACTTTCCGAAAGGGAAATGGGTTACAGGAAGGCCATGATGGACCATGACAAGTATGACAATGCCAGGGTTCATTATACGACCTACGGTGATGCGGCTTCCGATGTCGAGAAGTTCATCAAGAACGGTATTGACCGCGGAGTCGACGCTTTCTTCCTTCCCACCTACTCCCTTTCCGCCCTCGTTCTCTCAGCTATGAAGAAACTTGGGCTCAGGACACCTGAAGACCTTGCGATCGTCGGTTTCGACGAGAGTGATATCTACAGTCTCTATACGACGACGGTTACCCACATTGTCCAGCCGCTCAAGTTGCTCGGGGAAAAATCGGTTGAGGTACTGGTGAACATGATCGACGGTAAACCCGCCGAGAGCATCATCCTCAAACCGGAACTTATTCCGGGCGGCTCGACAGAGAAGGTCACGAAGAACAAGTAGAGATTTCCAAAAGGAATCCCGAACTGTGCGATAGGGCGATCCCGTCAGGCGGGACCGCCTTTTGCGTATTTCATATCCCTCTATGCGTCACCGACCCGCTATTCTTCGGAATCATGTATTCATTTTTTTGAGGATTATTTATAATTTTGTCCCTTGCATACGATGTTGTATGCCATTAAAACTTTTTGGATTATGCAATTGGACGGAAGACGCGAGAGCACGAATGTGGACGATCGCAGAACCAGCGGCGGTGCTGTAGCCGGTGGCCTTGGAATAGCCGGCGTAGTCATAGCCGGTCTCATTTACTTGCTGACGGGTCAGCAGGTTGATCCCAGTCAGTTTGATATGGGTGGACAGACTACTCAGACCAATGTCGAGTTCTCCCAGGAAGAGCAGGAACTCGCGAGCTTCGCGAAGAAGATACTTGCCGGAACAGAGGATATTTGGACGGCGTACTTCTCTCAGGCCGGTCTGGGAACCTACACTTCCCCTACAATGGTTCTCTATACCGGAACAACCCGTTCCGGATGTGGTACCGGAAGCGCTTCCATGGGGCCTTTCTACTGCTCCGCGGACCAGTGCCTTTATATCGACCTTTCGTTCTTCACTTCAATGAAGCGGCAGCTTGGAGCCGATGGAGACTTCGCATATGCATACGTCATCGCGCATGAGGTCGGACATCATGTGGAGAACCAGATTGGAGTTCTCGGCCAGGCCCATCAGCAGATGGCCAGGATGAGGGAAGCCGCCGCCAATCAGATGAGTGTCCGCATCGAGCTTTTGGCTGACTTCCTGGCGGGAGTGTGGGCACACTATGACAATGAGGTGTTCGGATCCCTTGAAGAGGGCGACCTCGAGGAGGCTATCCGCTGCGCTTCCGTAATCGGTGACGACTACCTCCAGAAGAAAGCTCAGGGTTTCGCGGTTGAGGAATCCTTCACCCACGGAACCGCCCAGCAGAGAGTCAAATGGCTTGCGGCCGGTCTTCAGTCCGGAGACGTGAACCAGGGACTCAAAATCTTCAACATGAATTACAACGATCTTTAGTATTGTGATGGCCGCCCCCAGGGGCGGTCATTTGCGAAAACATCATATCTACAGGATTCACGAATTTCTAAAGCATCATGAAACATTTCACTCTACCGAAAGACGGAGGACTTATCGAGGACAATCTTCCCCGTAACATCCTCCACGCTTATGAGAAGATCTCGACAGAGATTTTCTCCGATTCAACCGACGCGTCCGACCGCATCGCGGACATAGTCATCAAGTCCATCAAGGACTTCGAGGCCGCGAATTACGGCCGTAAGTTCAAGCTCGGTCTAACGACCGGAGCTTCGCCCGTGTCCCTCTACAAATGGCTTACCCGCCGTTATCAGGAAGGGGTGATCTCCTTCAAGAATGTCGAGGTTTACTCCATTGACGAATACTATCCCATGGTCGACAGGGCCCAGGGAAGGAACCGGCGGCTTTTCAATGAGCTTCTCGACGTGGTGGACATCCCGAGGGAGAATATCCATATCCCCGACCTCATGGGACATGATGAAGACGTCACGGAGTTCTGCACCAAATTCGAAAAGGAAAGCAGGGGACTCGATCTTCTTGTGATAGGAGTTGGAGAGAACGGTCAGGTCGGATTCAACGAGGCTGGAACATCCGACAAGAGCCGCACCCGTTCTGTAAGGTTCTCCTACCGCTCGAGAAAACGCCAGGCTGCGAATTTCAACGGCAATATCGCCCATACTCCGGAAGGCGGTATAACCATGGGAATCGATACTATGATGAGCGCCAAGCGCATCATTCTCATGGCCTGGGGTGAAGAAAAGGCCAATGCCGTGTACAAGGTGGTCGAGGGCGATATCGATTCCGCATATGCGGCGTCATATCTCCAGAGGCATGACAACATCACACTTTTCGCCGACGAGACATCGGCCGCGCAGCTGACCAGGGTGGTCTCTCCCTGGATGGTCGGACCATGCCAGTGGACTCCCAAGTTCATAAGGAAGGCAGTCGTTTGGCTCTGCGGAGTAGTGGACAAACCCATCCTCAAACTCACCCAGAAAGATTATCTTGACAATTCTCTCGGGGAACTTCTCGAGCTGTACGGTCCCTATGACAAGATCAATATTGACGTATTCAATGATCTTCAGCATACCATAACAGGCTGGCCGGGAGGAAAGCCCAATGCGGATGACAGTACCCGTCCGGTGAAGTCAAATCCTTTCCCGAAGAAAGTCCTCATCTTCTCACCCCATCCTGATGACGATGTCATTTCCATGGGCGGTACGTTCATCCGACTGGTCGAGCAGGGGCATGACGTGCACGTGGCATATCAGACGTCAGGAGACCTTGCGGTCCATGATGATGTCGTCCTTCAGCATATGGATGCCGCCAGACAGCTCGGATTCGGGGACAGGTTCGATGAAGTGAAGAAGATCATCGATTCCAAACGTCCCGGAGAAGCGGAACCCAAGGAACTTCTCAAGATAAAAGGGGCTATCCGCCGCAGCGAAGCCCGTTCCGCCGACAGGTCTTTCGGTCTGAACGACAATACTAATGTGCACTTCCTCGATCTTCCGTTCTATGAGTCCGGCGGAGTTTTGAAACTCCCAAGAACTCAGGTCGATCTTGATATAATCAAGAATCTCCTCAAGGAACTCAAGCCCGACCAGATCTATATGGCCGGAGACTTGGCTGATCCTCACGGAACCCACAGGGTATGTACCGAGGCCGCACTCGAAGCGATCGAGCAGTTGAAGGAAGAAGGAGAAACGTGGTTGGAGAAAACCAATATATGGCTCTATCGAGGAGCGTGGATGGAATGGGAAATCGGAAGGGTCGACATGGCAGTCCCCCTGTCTCCGGATGAACTGATAAAGAAGCGTCATGCGATTTTCCGTCACCTCAGCCAGAAGGATATTGTTCCGTTCCCGGGAGATGACCCGAGGGAGTTCTGGCAGAGGGCAGAAGAGAGGACCCAGAATACTGCCCATCTTTACGATAAGCTCGGAATGGCGGAATACCAGGCAATGGAAGTGTTCCTCAAGCTCTGCTAAGCGTTTCACGCCTTCTGCGCTATATATCCTCGTCAAGTGTAGGACTCCGTTAACCGCCTGACCGGGCGGTCAGCGGAGTCCTTTCGGGAAGGCTGTCCGAGAAATAGGCATTTTGGTTAATGGAGTAGTATTTCTCCGCCAATGAGGGCATGGTGGTGAACCTTCTGAGGAATGCGTTGTCGAACTTCGTGCCGCACTTGATGTCCCTCCCAGAGAAGAGCGTGTCATCCCCTGATGCGGTCCGTGACCTTATTCAGTTTGTTCCGATCTCACTTTATAATGTCTTCTGTCGGTTATGCCCGCTCCTGGGGAAATACACGTTGTGTTCCATGTTCAATCCACAGGAGGATCTTCGCCAAATCCCCGGTATTGTTTACTTTGCATACTTTGCTTGGAAAAGTGAAGAACCGTAATGTTTGGCAAAAAAACTTTGTTTTTTGCCACTTGGGGGATTATCACTATACAGTAATTCCCGCTCACATTGCCCTTTGCCAAATATTAACTATATTTGTGGATACTTGATAATCATCGAATATTCATTTTAATCATAGTATGGCTACATCAGCAGAATTGAAAAAAGTTTCCTCCCAGGTGAGGAGGGATATCGTCAGGATGGTGGCTAACGCAGCTTCCGGTCATCCCGGAGGATCAATGAGCTCAGCTGATTTCCTGACAGCGCTTTATTGCGAGGTCATGAACCATGACCCCAAGAATTGGACACGTGACGGAAAGGGCAAGGATGTTTTCATCCTTTCCGCTGGTCACCTCACTCCGGTTTACTACTCTCTTCTCGCCCGTACGGGTTATTTCCCCGTAGAGGAGCTTAACACATTCCGTAAGTTCGGTACCCGCCTCCAGGGACACCCTTCAGTAGAGATGGGTCTTCCCGGAATTACCCAGGCTTCCGGTTCCCTCGGACAGGGTCTCTCCGCAGCTGCTGGAGTCGCTCTCGGCAAGAAGCTGGACAAGGAAGATAATTTCGTATATGTAATGTGCGGTGACGGAGAGTGCGAGGAAGGCCAGATTTGGGAGGCCGGAATGTTCGCTCTTCATCATGGTCTTGACAATCTCATCGCCATGACCGACTGGAACGGTCAGCAGATCGATGGAACCGTAGCATCCGTTTCAGGAGAGGGCGACCTCGAACTCAAATGGAAGGCTTTCGGTTGGAACACCATCGTAGCCGATGGTCATGACATGGACGCCATCCTCAAAGCTTTCGCTGACGCCAAGGCTCTCAAGGGATCAGGAAAGCCCGTCATGATTCTTTTCAAGACAGACATGGGACACGGAGTTGACTTCATGGCCGGCACATGCAAATGGCATGGCAAGGCTCCTTCTGCAGACCAATGCGCAGAAGCTATGAAGCAGCTGGAGGAGACATTGGGTGACTTTTAATCCTAGGACATCATGAAGAAGTATATAGATACAGGAAAGAAGGATACCAGAAGCGGATTCGGTGTAGGCCTTCTCGAGGCCGGAAAGGCCGACTCAAGGGTTGTTGCCCTTACCGCTGACCTCAAAGGTTCCCTCAAGATGGACGCCTTTGCCGCAGAATTCCCTGAAAGGTTCATCCAGTGCGGAATCGCCGAGGCTAACATGATCGGTGTTGCCGCAGGTCTCGCCATCACCGGAAAGATTCCTTTCGCAGGTTCATTCGCAGAGTTCGTTACCGGACGTGTTTACGACCAGATCCGCCAGGAGGTTTCTTACGGTGAGACCAACGTGAAGATCGCTTCCTCACATGCAGGTATCACCCTCGGAGAGGACGGCGCAACACACCAGACCATGGAGGATGTCGCTCTTATGAGGGCTCTCCCCGGAATGGTTGTCCTCAACCCTTGCGACTTCAACCAGACTGTCGCCGCCACCATCGCCGCCGCCAAGTACAATGGCCCCGTTTACCTTCGTTTCGGCCGCCCTTCAGTTCCTAACTTCACTCCCGCAGGAGAGGAGTTCGTCATCGGAAAGGCTATCATGATGAACGAGGGAACCGATGTCACCATCATCGCTTCCGGTCACATGGTATGGGAATCACTCCAGGCAGCAGAGGCTCTCGAGGCTCAGGGTGTCAGCGCTGAAGTCATCGACATCGCCACCATCAAACCTCTCGACGAGGAGGCAGTGATCGCTTCCGCACGCAAGACTGGTGCAGTTGTTGTAGCAGAAGAGCACAACATGGCAGGTGGACTCGGTGAGCTCATCGCCGGTGTTCTCGCACGTGAGGTTCCTACCCCCATCGAGTTCATCAACGGCGCCGACAAGTTCGGTCAGACCGGAACTCCCGCCAAGCTGATGGAGGTTTACGGACTTGACGCCGCTCACATCGCCGAGGCAGCCTGCAAGGTTATCAAACGTAAATAATGACCGACAAGGAGATACTGGAATACTACAATGAGGGACAAAGTGACAGGGCGTTCAAAGGTATAGTAGGGAGCTACAGCGAAAAGCTATACTGGCATGTCCGTCGCCTTGTGAACTCTCATGAGGACGCCGACGATCTCCTTCAGGAAATTTTCATAAAGATTTGGACTGCGCTTCCCTCTTTCAGGGGGGAGGCGCAGCTTTTCACATGGTTGTACCGCATCGCGACCAACGAGACCCTGAATTTCCTCAGGAAGCAGAAAGTGCGCGCGGCGCTTTCTTTCTCGTCAATCGATGCGGCTGCTGAGAGGAAGATAGATGATGACCCGTATTTTGACGGGAATGAGGCACAAAGGCTCCTGGCCAAAGCCATAGCTCATCTTCCGGAGAAACAGAGGGTGGTTTTCACCATGCGATATTATGATGACATGAAGTATGAAGACATGTCGGAGGTTTTGGGGACTTCCGTGGGAGCTCTGAAGGCTTCATATCATATCGCTTACGGGAAAGTGAAGGAAGAACTTGAAAAAAGTCTCTGAAAAAAGTGAACTTTATTTCGAATCCGATTTTACTTTTTGTTCAAGAACGTGTCTAAAGATTTGAGTATGGACAAAAACAGAAACATATTAGATGAACTCAAGGCCCAAGGGAGACCTTATGGAACGCCGGAAGGATATTTTGAATCCCTCCGCTCCCGCCTTGACGCTATCCCTTCAGAAATGAAGGGTGAGGACGCCGCTCCCACCAAAGTGGTAGCCATGCCTTCTCTATGGACAAAGGTTCGTCCGTATGTCGCGATGGCGGCCGCCTTCCTCATTCTGGTGACGGCCGGAACAGCGATTCTGAGGACCACTACAAAGAGCATCACAATGTCGGAAGACGAATATATGCAGATCGCTTCCATTCTTCCCGTTACGGATCCTTATGCCATTTACAACGATAGCTACACCGACGGCGAAGAAGAAATCTCGGGTGATGATATCGTGAATTATCTTATTGAGACGGGAGTCTCGTTGGAACAATTAGCTTACACCGCCAGTTATGAAGAATACCGTTAGAACAGCAATCGCGGTCATGATCATGTTGGCCGCATACACAGTATCGGGTTTTGCACAGCGGCAGGACTATTCGTCCGGTGACCGCCAGAATCGCCAGAATCGTCAGGTTTCCGCTTGGATGGACAAGATGAAGAGCGACAAGATCGCATTCCTTTCTTCCGAAATCGGACTCACCCCTTCGGAAGCGGAGAAGTTCTGGCCCATCTACAACCAGGCTGAGAAAGAAAAGGAGCAGTCGATGGGAGAGGTGATGAAAGCTTATATGGAACTCGAGAAGGCCGTCGACGACGGCAAAGAGGGCAAGGATCTTACGGCCTATCTTGACAAGTACATAAGGGCTCAAAAGACCTCTGGAGAAATTGACGCCAAATATGTAGAGAAATACAAGAAAGTCATTTCCGGAGAAAAGGTCGCGAAATTGTTTGTGGCTGAGGAAAAATTCCGCCGCAACCAGATAATGAGGCTGCAGCGTGGAGGAGGGAACCCTTATCAACCCCAAAGGTAGAAATCCTTCACAAGAGCCTTGTACCCGGGGGTGTATTCCCCATTGTTCTGAATAATCAATTCTTCCTCTACGGGAACTGTTCCCGCGGAGGAATTTTTTTTGAGGTGGACAATGATCCGGGACGGGTTCTTCGAGGGGGTCGTGCGGATCCTGAGGATATGGGTCATCTGAAGTCCATGGGAGAGGGCAAGTCTTCTCAGAGGAATTTCGTACTCCGAGGGAAGAATCATCGCGAGGACCCCGTTTTCTTTCAGGTGATCATTGGAATAATCTATCAGTGTCCTGTATGACATGGCCGCTCCGTCCTTCATCTCTTCGGATGGGACCGCGGTGTGTCTGGAGAGATTTTTCCTTTCGTCCGGATTGGGAAGAGAGAAATCGAAGAAAGGAGGGTTGGATACGATTATGTCAAATGATCCTTCGCAATCCTGCAGAGCCACATTCCTACATTCCATGAATGCTGCCCATTTTGATGACCGGAAGTTCTCCCCGGCCTCTTCCGCAGAATCCTTGTCGATGTCGATTCCTGTGATGTGAGATTTTCCCAGAAGCCCCTTTTCTTCCAGACGCTGAGCCGCCATGAGGGCGATGGTCCCCGTACCGGTACCTGCGTCAAGGACGGTAACAGGGTGGTCTCCCAACTGAAGGCAGGCTCCCAACAGAACCCCGTCGGTGTTGACTTTCATCGCCGAGCGGAGGTTCTTTACCGAAAATTGTTTGAAGCGGAAGACGCTCATCTGCGTTTTTCGGATTCAATCAGTCCGTCCCTCATGAAAAGTTGGCGGTCGCACATCGCGGCGAGGTCGGGGTCATGGGTGACGATGACTATCGTCTGTCCCAGAGAATCGCGCAACTTGAAGAAAAGGTTGTGAAGATCCTGCTTTGTCGCGGTGTCGAGGTTCCCTGAAGGTTCGTCCGCGAAAAGAACTGACGGGTTGTTCACCAGGGCTCTGGCTATCGCGACTCTCTGCTGTTCTCCGCCCGAGAGTTCGGAAGGCTTGTGCGAATACCTTTCAGAAAGACCGAGAAGGTCAAGAAGGCGGCATGCTTCTTCTTTTGATTGGGCTTCACTTTTCCCGGCGATCAGTGCGGGGATCATCACGTTTTCCACTGAAGAGAACTCGGGAAGCAGGTGATGGAACTGGAACACGAACCCGATCTTCCTGTTCCGGAACGAAGAAAGGGCGTTGCTTCCCAATTCCAGAACCGGAGTCGAATCTATTGTGAGAGTACCCTCATCGGGAGTTGAAAGGGTTCCCAGTATCTGGAGGAGAGTGGACTTACCGGCACCTGAAGCGCCCATTATTGAAACGACTTCCCCCTTTTCGGCGGAAAAATCTATTCCTTTGAGAACCTGTAGAGAACCGAAGCTCTTCTTTATGCCGTTTGCCTGGATGATCATCTTAAAGCACATTTGGCTCAAAGATACGGATTATTTGCGAAAGGGGGTATGTTTGAATTTCCCGAAAAAGAACTTACCTTTGCAATCCCTTGGAGAAAAGCCTCTTCGGGAACCGGGGTGTGGCGCAGTTGGTAGCGCATCTGGTTTGGGACCAGAGGGCCGCAAGTTCGAGTCTTGTCACCCCGACGATCATCCGATTGGAAGTCCGGAGCATTGCCCCGGACTTTTTTATCGCTCTGCACAATGACAATTGTTGTTCAGTCGGGACACCTTTCTTGCAAGAATTTGTAATTTTGCGGAAAGGTGCGGTGTGTACCCTGAAAGAACAACTTATCAGATTGCGATGATTACCTTTCTTCTGAGTCTTCTGGCTTTGATAGCCGGATATCTTTTCTACAGTAAACTGGTCGAGAAAGTCTTCGACCCGGACGTGGCCCGAAAAACCCCTGCCGTATCGAAAGCGGACGGAGTCGATTTCATTGTAATGCCTTCGTGGAAGGTATTCATGATCCAGTTCCTCAACATAGCCGGAACGGGACCCATATTCGGAGCTATCATGGGCGCCAAGTTCGGTCCTTCGGCGTATTTGTGGATCGTACTCGGGTGCATATTCGCCGGAGCCGTGCACGACTATATGACCGGAATGCTTTCGCTCCGGCATGGAGGAGTCGCCCTTCCTGAGATCATCGGAGAGTATCTCGGGAACCGGACAAAGAAGGTCATGTTGGCGTTTTCCGTCCTTCTTCTCATCCTGGTAGGAGCCGTATTCGTTTACAGTCCGGCGGAAATTCTTAAGAATATGGCCGGAAACGGATCCAACACCGCATTCCTCATATGGGCCGGCGTCATTTTCATATACTATATCATCGCGACAATGCTTCCTATCAGTGACATCATCGGTCGCATTTATCCATTCTTCGCCGCTGCGCTCATTTTCATGGCGATCGCCCTCTTGGGAGGCTTGATCGTGAAGTGGCCCTCCATTCCGGAACTCTGGGATGGTCTGCAAAACCGCGGTCCATCCGTCGGCGTTACCGGACAGCCGATATTCCCCTGCCTTTTCATCACCATTGCGTGCGGAGCGATAAGCGGTTTCCACGCCACACAGAGTCCTCTCATGGCAAGGTGCATGGAGAATGAAAAACTCGGGCGTCCCATTTTTTACGGTGCGATGATAACCGAAGGAATCGTGGCCCTTATCTGGGCGGCCGTAAGTTCATACTTCTTCTTTGACGGAGGGGCTGCCGAAGTCGGATCGGACATCAGCGCTTCAGCGCCTACGGTCGTGACGATGGTTTCCAGGAACTGGCTCGGAGTCGTCGGAAGCATCCTTGCGCTTTTGGGTGTCGTCGCGGCTCCTATCACCAGTGGAGACACGGCACTTAGGAGTGCCCGTCTCATTATAGCGGATTTCCTGAAGTTCCCCCAGCAGTCCAAGAAGAACAGGCTTATGATAAGCGTTCCACTTTTCGTGGTGACCGCTCTCATCCTTTGGTACAATATCGCCGACGCGAACGGATTCAACACTATCTGGAGGTATTTCGGTTGGGCTAACCAGACACTGTCCGTATTCTCGCTTTGGGCGGTGACGGTATTCCTCGTCAAGGCAAAAAAGAACAATTCCTTTGTCATGACCCTCATTCCGGCATGCCTGATGACTTCGGTGTGTACCACATACATCTGCACCGCCAAAATCGGACTCAATATCCCCATGTCCTTCAATTCGGCGATCGGTATCTCGGTGGCGGTTCTGAGCCTTGTCCTCTTCTTTCTCTGGAAAGGAAAGTACGAAAGGAACCCCGAGGGAAAATGACACCGGAGAGTGTATTTCCCTTATACGGGAGGTACTGTATAATACTATAACGAACAACCCGGCTCAAGAGCCGGGTTGCGTAGTTTTTTGAGGAGAAATCCTAGAGGTTGGGGTTCTCGCTCTTCCAGTCAGCGACTGCGGGGATGATACCGAGGCTGATGATTTCCTCACGCATCTTGCAGAGGTGCTCGTAAGAAGCCTGGAGGGCTGCCATTTCCTCAGCGGTGCCCTTAGGTGTGCAATAGTGGACACCCTCGGCGTCAATGACTGTAGGCATAGCCATCATGACGTTCTTGTATCCGCACTCGTCGCAGTTGACATAGCATCCTGCGGGCCAGGTGAATTTCTCTCCGCCCATGGAAGCTTCGATCATCTTCACCGCCTGGTAAGCGGGGCTCTGGAATGAGCTGCGGCCACGGAGTTTGATGATGTTGGAACCACCCTGGATGGTGCTGTGCTTGATTTCAGCCCAGCGCTCTTCGCTGATGTTGAACTCGGAGAGAGGTTTGCCGTCTACGAGGGCCTCGGAAGCGAAAACTGCCATAGCCTCACCGTGTCCACCGTATGTGTAAGCGTTGGTGACTTTGCACTGCTGAACACCGCATTCAGCTGCGAGAGCCTCCTGAAGACGTGTTGAGTCGAGGGCTGCGAGGGAGGTGAGCTGGTTGGGCTTCAGACCGGAGTGGATGAGGGCGGTGAGAGCGGTTACGTCAGCGGGGTTGAAGATGACGACAACATGCTTTACGTCGGGGCAGTACTTCTTTATGAAGTCACCGAACTCTGCAGCGATCTTGCAGTTGCCCTTGAGCAGGTCCTCACGGGTCATACCTTCCTTACGGGGAGCTCCACCGGAAGAGATGATGTACTTAGCATCCTTGAAAGCGACTTCCGGATCAACGGTCCATGTGATGTTCGCACCGGGGAATGCGCAGTGATACATTTCCTCAGCGACTCCGTGTACACCGGGTTCAAAAATGTCATAGAGGCAGATGTTCGGGGTGAGACCGAGCATCATTGCTGTCTGGGCCATGTTGGAGCCGATCATTCCGCCGGCACCGACGATGAGCAGTTTCTCATTTGTCAAAAATCCCATGATAATTCTCGAATTATAAAGTTATTTGTTTGCTTGTTTACGTGTTATCGTGACTCCTTTTGAGTAAGTCATGCAAAGATAGCAACTTTCGCTGAACTTGGGGCAAGTGTTTGAGACAAAGAAGTAATTTTTCCATCTTTTTGTCTGAGACATCGCGCATATCGAAAAATTCACTATCTTTGCAAAGTATATCGCTAATAAAGTACTTACCGGAAAAATGGAGCCTCCCAGTCCCATAGGTTCACAACAAGAAGCCGCTTCGGGTCCTTTTCAGGATGACCCGTTATCGTGCGGCATACAATCATCAACCATTCTGATTCTTTCCCGACCTCTTGATGAAATGCAGGAGGACGGCGGTTATGCCGTTACCGCATATTCTCCCACCCTCGGTCCGATATACCTTGGGAGGTCATCGGCCATTGAATCATAGGAGCTCTTATTTCCGGCAATGCTAATTGCATGACAATCGACATATATGGCACTATATTTCAAAAAAGAACTGGACAACGAGGCGACGATCGCCGTATGGCAGATCACGGAGACAGAAGATGAACTCCGCGAGCTGAGCAGTATCCCCTCGGACGAACTTGAAGAGATTTCATTCATAAGGAGTCAATCCCTCCGCTGTCAGAGACTCGCCGTAAGGGCACTCCTGAGTCAGCTTTTTGAAGAGAAGGTTTATCTTTCCCATCATGACAACGGCAAGCCTTACCTTGAGAACATGGTAACGAACATCAGTATCACCCATACTGAGAAATATGTTGCCGTGATTCTTCACGATGAGGAAGATGTGGGCATCGACATCGAATGCCAGGACAGGGATTTCTCCGCGGTTGAGAAGAAAGCTCTTTCCGAGGATGAAATCGACGACCTCGATGAAGACAAGAGAAACGAGCAGCTGGCCATCTACTGGTGTGCCAAGGAGGCGATCTTCAAGAGGATTTCCGCATACAACGTGGATTTCGCGGAGCAGATCGAAATCGAGAGATTCCGTCCCAGAGGGGAGGGTGAACTCGAAGCCACCTTCATCCACAAGGATGGATATGAGGAGGAGTTCGAACTCGAGTACATGACCTTCGACCGTCATGTCCTTGTGTGGGTCGTCGGTTGACGGTAAGAAACAAAAGTGTTTTCAGTTTTTAAAGATTCTAAATTAAATATCCTTATAATTACCTGTTAAGTAATATCTTAACAGGTTTTTTGTATGATTGTTGATAACTTTTCTTAAGTGCTTTTGAATAATTAAGGGATATTTACTCTAACTTTGGGTGCAAGTGCAGGATTTTTCCTGCTCTTATTGGCTAAAGCCAAAACTTAGGAGAGATTTTTTCCCCCGAACACAAAAACACTAAACCCCATTTAATTACCTCTGCCATGGTCAAGCATGTAGTAAAACGTGATGGTAGGGTTGTTGATTTCAACAACCAGAAGATTGTCGCGGCCATCCTCAAAGCGATGGACGTAACCGATTCCGGAGAGGACATCGTCCTCGCCGCACAGATTGCTGATTACATTTCGAAACTCGACAAGGAAGACATGAGTGTCGAGGAAATCCAGGATTGTGTGGAAATGGAGCTGATGAAGAGCCCCAGAAAGGAAGTTGCCAAAAAGTACATCGCTTACCGCAACAAACGAAATCTCGCCCGTAAAGCGAAATCCACCGAAATCTTCCAGACCATCATCGAGGCTCAGGCCAACGACATTACAAGGGAGAATGCGAACATGAATGCCGACACTCCCGCCGGCATGATGATGAAGTTCGCTTCAGAGTCAACGAAGACTTATGTAGACGAGTGCCTTCTCTCTGAAGATGTCCGTGAGGCTGTGGCGAAGAACTACATCCATATCCACGACAAGGATTATTATCCGACCAAGTCCCTGACTTGCATCCAGCACCCCCTCGACCTGATTCTCGAGCACGGTCTCAAGGCAGGTCACGGAGAGTCCAGGCCCGCGAAGAGGATCGAGACCGCATCCGTCCTCGCCTGCATATCGATGGAGACTGTCCAGAACGAGATGCACGGAGGTCAGGCAATCCCCGCCTTCGACTACTATCTGGCACCTTTTGTCCGCAGGACTTTCGAAGAGGAAATTGACCAGGTCAGTGAAATGACCAACACCGACTACTCTTTCCTCAAGAGTGCCCAGATCGACGATTATCTCAAGCACGACCTCATCGGACTTCAGGGCAAGGAACGCGCTCTCCAGCACGCCATCAACCAGACCGTGAGCCGTGTTCATCAGGCGATGGAAGCTTTCGTCCACAACATGAACACCATCCACTCACGTGGCGGTAACCAGGTGGTCTTCTCTTCCATCAATTACGGAACGGACACCTCCGCCGAAGGACGATGCATAATCCGTGAGATCCTCAACACCACTTACGAGGGTGTCGGTAACGGCTCAACCGCCATCTTCCCCATCCAGATATGGAAGAAGAAGAGGGGTGTAAGTTATCTTCCCGAAGACCGCAACTACGATCTTTACAAGTTCGCTTGCAAGGTCTCCGCAAGAAGGTTCTTCCCCAACTTCCTCAACCTTGACGCTACGTTCAACCAGTCTCCCGAGTGGAAACCGGATGATCCCAAGAGATATATCCATGAGGTCGCCACGATGGGTTGCCGTACGAGGGTTTTCGAGAACCGTTTCGGACCCAAGACTTCCATCGGAAGGGGTAACCTCAGCTTCACTACCGTGAATATCGTAAAGCTCGCCATCGAGTGCATGAACGAGCCCGACAAGGAGAAGAGGATATCGCTTTTCTTCAACAAGTTCGAGTGGGCGCTTGACCTTGCCGCAAGACAGCTTGAGGAGAGATTCCAGTTCCAGAAGACCGCTTCCAAGAAACAGTTCCCTCTGCTGATGAACGGCCTTTGGCTCGGATCGGATAAACTCAAGGATGATGACACCATCGAAAGTGTGATCAACCAGGGAACCCTGTCAATCGGGTTCATAGGACTTGCCGAGTGCCTTATCGCACTTGTGGGCAAACATCACGGAGAATCCGAAGAAGCTCAGGAATTGGGTCTTCGCATCATCACCTTCATGAAGGAGAAGATCAACGGATTCAGCGAGAAATACCAGCACAACTATTCACTTCTCGCCACTCCCGCCGAGGGCCTTTCCGGCAAGTTCACAAAGAGGGACCGCAAGCAGTTCGGTATCCTTCCCGGTATCACCGACAAGGACTACTATACGAACTCAAGCCATGTTCCGGTGTACTACCACTGCACTCCTGAGCACAAGGCCAAAGTTGAAGGACCTTATCATGCTCTAGAAGGCGCCGGCCATATCTTCTATGTTGAAATCGACGGCGACGCTACCCATAACCCCGAGGCGATCATGAAGATCGTCGACCTTATGGACAAGTACAACATCGGTTACGGCTCAGTCAACCACAACCGCAACCGTTGCCTTGATTGCGGATACGAGGACGCTACCGAGAATCTTACCGTCTGCCCTCACTGCCACGGCAACAACATAGATACCCTCCAGAGGATTACGGGATATCTCGTAGGAACGACGAACCGTTGGAACAGCGGAAAACTCGCCGAACTCAAGGACAGGGTAGTCCACAAATGATGGAGAAAGACAAAATCAGAGTACTCGACATAATCGAGCAGACAATGGCCGACGGACCCGGATTCCGGACGGCCATTTACTGTGCGGGGTGCCTGCACCATTGCAAAGGGTGCCATAATCCCCAGTCATGGGACATGAACGGGGGAAAGTGGATGAGGGTCGACGATCTTTTTGACCTTATCGTGGCCGATTCCATGAGCGATGTCACCTTCTCGGGAGGCGATCCATTCTATCAGGTGGACGCATTCACCGCGCTTGCCAAAAGAATAAAGGAAGAGACGGACAAGACCATCTGGTGCTGGACTGGATTCACCATTGAAGAAATCCAAGCGGACCCCCATTTGGCGCAGATGCTTCCTTACCTCGATGTTCTCGTAGACGGGCCTTTCATCCTTGAACAGCGGGATACTCAACTGCTTTTCAGAGGAAGTCCCAATCAGAGGATAATCTATCTGAAAGGTAAACCGGACGACACCATTCCCGGAACAGTGCCGTTGGTCCCGCTAAGGTGATCAAGATACGAAGCAGGCAGTTCTCACGAGAACTGCCTGCTTCCGTATATTGCTGCGAGTGAAAGTTACTTCTTCAGCCAAAGTTCGGGATTCTGCGGAGACGTTCCGTTCCAGATCTGGAGATGAAGCTGCGTTTCTCCGTTTATCGTGTCGACTGTTCCGAGGACTTGTCCGGTCTTTATCTTGTCCCCGACCTTGACGCTGGTGTTCCCAAGTTTGCAGTAAAGGGAGAAATAGTTGCCGTGCTGAACGATCACGCATTGGTTGTATCCGGGTATGATCGCAATTCTTTGGACAACACCGTCGAATATGGCCTTGACCTGCGTTCCCGGCGAAACCGCTATTCCGATACCGTCGTTGAAAGGGAGTTTGACGTTCTTGTACACCGGATGGTAGCGCTGTCCGTATTTGTCCACCACCGGTCCGTCAACCGGCCAAGGCAGTTTGCCCTTGTTCTTTGCGAACTCGGTATTGAGGGCTTGGTCGATAACCGTCTTGTTGGATGAGGAACTGTTCTTTGAGGACGATGATTTGTTCGAAGAAGAGGATTTTGATTGGTTCTTTGACTGTTGTTGGGTGGCTTCCCTGATGATCTTCTGGATTTCCCGGTTGAGGGCTTCCATTTGGCGGCGCTTTTGGGTGAGTTCGTTCTGGTATTTGCTCTTTTCTTTCTGGAGTGAAGCGATGAGAGTCTTGGACTGCGCTTCTTCCGCTCTGAGGTTTGCCATCTCCTTTTCGCGCTGCTGACGGAGAGCCTCGGCCTCGTCTTTGAGCACGAGAAGTTTTTGGGTCTCCTTCTCGAGTTCCTCCTTTGCCGCCATGATTTTTTCGGCCTGGGTGTTCATCTTTCCGGAGAGTCCCCTTAAGTATCCTATCCTTCTGAAGGCCTGTCCGATGTTGTCGCTGGAGAGGATGTACATGTACCAGACCTTGGCGTCACGGTTTTTGTATGCGCTTTTGACCAGCTTGGAATAGTATGCGGAAAGTGTGTCCAGGCGGGCCTGGATAATGTCGATTTCAGCTTGTTTTGACGCAATCTGACCATTGAGACGGTTTATTTCCTTCTCGCTCTCGGCAAGAAGTTCCCGTCTGTTCTCGATTTGTTTCTGGACAAGGGCGAGAGAGGACTGTGCGGTGCCGGTCTTTTTGCTGTTTTCCTTGAGCTGCGCGTCGATGATGGCGATGTCCTTTTCGAGTTTGGCTTTTCTGGATTCCTGCTCTTTCGTGTTCTGGGCAAAAGAGGGGATCCCCACCATCAGTATGGTGAGAAGCATCATCAGAATTGTCTTCGGAATCCTCATCCTCTATCTTCTGCTATTGGTTCTGTTCAGCCTTTTCCTCCTCAGCGGCCTTGTTTTTGGCCTGCAGGCGGTAGCTTGCCGCCAGGTCATTTTCACCAAGGGCTTCGAGTATGATTGCGTAATGTTCGAGGATGGTGGAACTGTCCTTTCCGCCGTAAAGCATCGCATGCTTGAACATAGGCTTCGCTTCGATATCTTTGCCCTGCAGGTGGAGGATCCATCCGAAGGTGTCGAGATAGGTGGCGTTGTCGGGCTCCTGCTCGATGGTCTTCTTGCTCATCTTGTACGCTTTACCCAAGTTCTTCCCTTCAACCGAAAGGTAGTATGCGTAGTTGTTCAGGACCGGGGCGTAATCAGGATTGACCTTGAGCGCTTTCTCGTAAGTCTTGTAGGCCATCTTCGAGTTGCCGATCTGGTGATACATGTCACCCATGGTTGAGAGTGCGTAGAGTGTCACCGTGCTGTCGCCTTTGGCATGCTGCAGCATCTCTTCGGAAAGGTGGATCACCTCTTCGTAATTGCCTTGGTTATATTCGGCGCTGCTGGCCATTTCAAGGAATCCGGGTTCCGAGGGGAAACGCTTGAACGCTTCGCGGCTTTCCTTTGAAAGTTCATCCCATTCCTGGAGGGTGCTCAGGACCTGCAGGTATGTGACAGCAGTCCCGATGTTGTCGGGATTGTTGGTCATATTTGAACGGAACAGTTCCTTGGTCTTTTCGGGCCTTCCCGTCCTGTAGTAATAGACGGCGGCCGTCTCCGTGAGTGCGGAGTCCGAAGGGTGGACGGACAGCGAAAGGTTTATCGAAGAATCGAGCTGCTTCTGATAGTTCTGGAAGAAACGCTGCTCGGTATGCTGCATGAGGGCCTGAATGTAGCTGTTCTTGGCTTCGGCTCCGATAGACTTGTCGGAAAGGATATCGTTCAGTGAAGGGAAGTACTTGTCATACTGCCTTGTCACCCTGTACGCTTCGGCTATTCCCAGTCTGGCTGGGGAATAATCCTTGTCCAGATTCAAGGCTTCGTTGTAGTATGCGATAGCAAGGGAATCGTGATAGGCGCTGATCTCATGGTCGCCGAGCATGGTGAGGACCTGGGCGGAAATGTATTCGTCGTTGTATTCCCGCAGTACGGCATAGGCCTCATCGGCTTTTCCCTGCTGCATGAGGATATTGAACCTCGTCATTACGGTCTGGTCCGTTTTGCCCTGGATAGTCTCTATGTTGGTGAGGGTTTCCAGGACCTTGTCCATCTGACCGGTCTGCATATATGCGTTGACAAGGCTGTAATAGATGTCCGTTTTCTTTGGGAAATCTTCCAGAAGCTTTTCATATTCCCGAATCGCTCTTGCGGGCTGCCTCATCGCTGAGTACAGTACGGCCAACCGGTCCCTGTACCAGTAGTTTGTGCTGTCCAGTGCGATGGCGTTTCTGAGGGAAACTTCGGCTTCGGCGGCTTTTCTGGTGTAGAACTCGGACAGTCCGCGGTAATACCATGCGGCGTCATTCTGTGGATCCGAATCCGTCAGCGCCTTGAATATGTCAAGCGCTTGGGGATATTTCTGATCGGTGAACAGCTGGACTCCATCGATGAGGTTCTGGCCATGGGATGTTATTTCCATGGGAATCATCAAGACGAGGACCCAGAAAAGGGAGAATATGCTTTTGTAAAATCTTTTCATCTGAGGAATGCTTATACCGGAAAGACCTGTTCCTCTCCGGCCATAATACCACCATTACAAAAATAGTGCATTTTCCACAAAATTGCGTAATTTTGAAGTTTGTGGAAGTGTATTTTCCGAAGGAGAAGGGACCGGCCCGGTAGCGTAAGTTCTCTTCTTATGTGAACAAAAGTGAATATCAAGGCAATTATTCATGCAACGTTTAGGTGGGAAAATGCATCTTAACAAACGGGAAGGCAACCGAAAAGACCCGCCCATTGAGGAGAAGGACGTCCTTCTGCAGATTGTCGAGGAATGCCGAAACGGCTCCAGAAACGCTCAGAAGAAGCTTTATGACGCTCTTTCTCCCAAAATGTTCGCTCTATGCATAAGGTATATGGGCGACCGGGATACGGCTGAAGACGTGCTTCAGGACGGATTCGTGACATTGTTCACGAAACTGGATACGTTTTCGGGCGAAGGATCTTTTGAGGGTTGGGCCCGCAAGATCTTTGTCAATACTGCACTGATGTCCCTCAGAAAGGTTGATGCTCTGAAGATGAGTGAAGACCTCGATTCAGCCTGGAATGTGAGCAGCGATCTCACTACCCAGATCCAGAACATCGGTTACAAGGAACTGATGAAGATGATATCGGAACTTCCCTCCGGATACAGAACAGTGTTCAACATGTCCGTCATCGAAGGCTACAACCACAAGGAAATCGCCGCCGCTTTGGGTATAACCGAAACCACGTCGAGATCCCAGCTCCTGAGGGCCAGGAACATGTTGCAGGAG
This sequence comes from Bacteroidales bacterium, assembly GCA_017469845.1. GTDB lineage: Bacteria > Bacteroidota > Bacteroidia > Bacteroidales > UBA932 > Cryptobacteroides. The sequence goes on from JAFUFP010000018.1 coordinate 83,172, forward strand.
AAGATAAAGAAATATTAAGATGCAGACAGACAGCAATAAAGAGTTTGATTTCCTCGTGAAGTCAATGATGGAGAACGCACAGGAGGAGGTTCCTTCCCGTGTGTGGGACTCCGTCTCCTCGCGTCTTGATGCGGCTGGCGCCAAGCGCAGCCGTGTTGTCGTGTGGAGATGGGTCGGTGCTGTCGCGTCCGCAGCCGCCGCGATAGCGATAGGTGCATTCATTCTCGGAGGAGACCGCTCTTCCCGTTCGGTTCAGAAGGGCACCTTCGTCGCCGACGGAGAAACTACCGCATCCGAAACGGTTCATGAGAATGCGGTTCGGGAAAAGATTGACAATACGGTAGAATTTGCCGTCGTGGAGAAAGAAGGTGGAGCATCCGCGCTTGCACAATCACTCCCTTCACGCAAGGAAAGTGTCGGTCGGAAGCCTGCAGAAACCGCTTCCGAATCTTCTTCCGAGGCGGAACCCATATCCCTATACGATACTACCGCTGAGGTACAGTCCGAAGAGTCCGGAGAAATCCCCGCAGTTTCTTCGGATGATACCCGCACGACTCTCACTCAGGAGGCCATTGAATCCGATTTGACCGCCGGTGAAGAAGAAGTCCGTTCGGAGGAAACCGTTTTCACTGATCCTTTCGCCGCGATGGAATGGGAGGACGAGCGGAATGAGCGCAACGCAAGAAGGGTGTCAGTTTCCCTCAGCGGAAATGTCCAGAGCAACGGCTCGCCTTCTCCTACCGGAGGTTTCAATCCCAATATGGCTCCGGGAGCCGCTCCAACCAAGTCCACTGTCCAGGAAGTCAGCAAAGAAAGCAACTACTCTCTGCCTTATTCCATAGGTCTCGGTACCCGTATTTCCCTTTCTCCCAAGTGGTCGGTCGGTACCGGAATCGTTTACTCCCGCCTTCAGAGAACTTTCAACGGAATATATACCGAGGTCGAGAATGGTGTGATCACAAGGAAGGTCAACGCTGACATCCACAATACTCTCCATTATGTCGGTATCCCGGTGAACTTCTATTACAGTTTCCTCGACAACGGAAGAATAGGGGTTTACTCCTACGCCGGAGGAATGGTGGAAAAGGCGATAAGGAACAATTATCATATTCCCGCATCCCCCAACAGCGCCAACTTCCATGAGAGTGTGAACGGTGTGCAATATTCCGCCGCGCTCGGCCTTGGCATCCAGTTCAGAATCGTCGGAGGCTTGAATCTGTATTTCGACCCCAGCTTGAGGTACTATTTCGGGAACAGCCAGCCTACCAGCATCAGAACCCAGATGCCCCTTCTCATGAATCTTGAGGCCGGTCTGAGGTTCGATATCAAGTAGCAACCCTATTACAATATATATATAACAGGCGGAAGCCCTCATCCTTCGGGACGGGGGCTTCCATCATTCTGTGCCGTCGGGAAATGTCAGTCTTCCCAACTTATGGTTCTGGAGAGATCATCATTGACAGTGATGCTTACCTTAAGGGTCTGTTCCGGTAGAATGTCCTCGATATTCTCGGGCCACTCCATTATGCAGAGGTAGCCGCTGTCCAGATAATCGAAAAGGCCGATGTCATAGGCTTCCTCCACTTTGTTTATCCTGTAGAAATCGAAGTGGTACATCGGTTCCCCGTTGCCGGTACGGTATTCGTTTATTATTGCGAAGGTTGGGGAACTTACCGCATCTCCGTTCACCCCGAGATGGCGGCAGATGGCGGTTGTGAAAGTCGTCTTGCCGGCTCCCATGGGTGCATAGAATGCGATGAGCTTATTGTCACCGATTTCGCTGAGGAATTGTTCCGCGGCCCGGTCGATGTCTTCCAGATTTTTGATATGTATTGTATGAGTCATGTTCTCTGAGTTATTTCCTGTATATGGCGAAAACGGAGGAACCGCTGCCTGACATGGATGCGTAAACGGCTCCGCTTTCATAGAGGGATTCCTTGATGCTTCGGATACCGGGGTATTTGTCGAAAACCGTCGTCTCGAAATCGTTGACGAGACAGTCCTTCCACTGTCCTACACCTTTCCCGAGGGCCTCCATGAGGGGCATTGGAGGGTTCTCCATCCTTTCTCTGGGGGTGATGCCCCTGTAGGCGTCCGCTGTTGAAACCGCTATTCCTTCCGGTGTCAGAACGGTCAGTTCATATTCGGCTGAACCGCCCTGTCCGTAATCTATTGAATCGAGATCGTAAGCGGAAAGGATTTCGCCTCGCCCTTTGCCGATCATCGGTCTGTTGTAAATGAAAACGGGGCAGTCGCTTCCGAGGGTTGCGGCCCTTTTCGCGAGTTCATTTTCGTCGAGTCCGAGGGAGAACAACTCCGAAATCATCCTGAGAGCGAACGCCGCGTCGGAAGATCCTCCTCCAAGGCCGGCTCCGACAGGGGATGTCTTCTCAAGGTAAATCTTCACGGGAGGGAGGTTGAATTCCTCATCCAGGATGGAATACGCTTTGACCGTAAGGTCTTTGAGGGGATTCCAACCTACACCGTCACTTTTGGCTATCGTGATCATGACCTTCCCGTTTTCTGATATGGCTTGGCAAAGGTTCGGAGAATATCCTTCCGGGACAGTTTCGGGAATGGGACCGTATTTGGCGAAGAGAGCGGCGGAAGTCTCACTGAAAGAATCTCCGGGGATGATTTCCAGGGTGTCATGAATGCCGAAATAAGGAACGAAGAGGGTCTCTATGTCATGGAAACCGTCTTCCCTTTTCTTCAGGACCGAAAGGCCAAGATTGATTTTAACATTCGGATACCGTATCATGACGATCAAACCATTTCTCTTATCGCCTTTTCGACTGAGGAAGAAATCTTCTCCTTGAGTTCGGGATCAGCGATATGTTCTATGACGGGAGATATGAAAGAAATCATCTGAAGAACCATAGCCTCCTTTTCAGGAATGCCTCTTGAACGCATGTAGAACTGCTCGTTCTCGTCGAGCTTCCCGGTAGTGGCGCCGTGCGAACACTTGACGTCATCAGCGTAGATTTCCAGCTGGGGCCTGGTATTTATGCGGGCGTCTTCAGAGAGAAGTATGTTCCTGTTGGACTGGTATGCTTCAGTTTTTTGGGCATCCGGTGCGACCACTATCCTTCCGAAGAAAGATGCGGACGATGAGCCGGAAGCGATGCCGTTGAACTTCTGGTCGGAAACGCATTCGCCGCACAGGTGATGGACCTGTGTTCTGAATGATACCTTTTCCTTGCCGTTGCAAAGGTAAATACCGGACAGGGATACCTTGGCACCTTTCCCGCACATGAAAACGTCCACCGGAACGGAAGCGTCAACTCCGGGAAGCACCACTATGCAGATGTCGACGGAGGAATCCTCTTTCGCGATAATAGCGCTTATGGGAGGGACGGTCTTTTCGGGAGAATCCATTATGAATACCTTTTCGCAACGTTCACCGTATCCGACAGTCAGTACTCCTTCACCGGAAGGAATGGGTACTTCGGTGTAATGGCCGCGGTCAACGAAAGGTTTTTTTGAATCTGCCATGGAGAGTACGTTTTAGAAGCTTTCGAACCCTTTGGTCTGGATGGTGTCTATCACCTCATGTCCACCGGTAGCGACAATCCTGCCGTCTTTGAGGACATGGACGATGTCGGGTGTGACATATTCGAGCAGTTTCTCGTAATGCGTTATTATGATGGAAGCGTTCTCCGGGGTATGAAGAGAGTTCACACCTTCGGCGACGATTTTGAGAGCATCCACGTCAAGTCCGCTGTCTGTTTCATCGAGAATGGATAGAACAGGCTCGAGCATGGCCATCTGGAAGATTTCACCCCTCTTTTTCTCTCCGCCTGAGAAGCCTACGTTGACTTCCCTCTTGGCGAATTCGGGCTTCATCTGAACAAAGGCCATCTTGCTTTTCAAAAGTTTGAGGAAGTCTCCCGCTTTCATCGGCTCAAGCCCGAGAGCTTTGCGTTTGGCTGCGATTGCCGCCTTCATGAATGCGGTGATGCTTACCCCGGGAATCTCTATCGGGTACTGGAACGACATGAAGATTCCGGCCCAGGACCTTTCCTCCGGACTCATCTGGAGGAGGTCCTTTCCGAGGAAAGTTATGCTTCCGGACGTGACCTCGTATTGGGGCTTGCCGGCAAGGACGCTGGAGAGGGTGCTTTTTCCCGCTCCGTTGGGTCCCATGACCGCATGGATTTCGCCCGGACGGATTTCCAGGTCGATCCCTTTCAATATCTCCTTCTCGCCTATGGACGCGTGGAGATCCTTTATGCTGAGCAATATGGTTTCTGCCATATCAATTTGGTTTTGTTCAAAATTCTTACGCTTTGTTCCTGTACAGTTTCATCCAAGTGAGGAGTGACCACACTCCATTGACAAGGTACAGGGCGCAGACGATAGGCATGAACACATGTCCTACCGACAGGTGGAGGATTATCTGTGCGATGTTCACTATCAGCCATGCTATCCAGCAGTCCCATTTCTTCATCGCCGAGAGGAGCTGCGCCATCAGGATCAGCACCGTCACGCAGGAATCCAGGTACGGATGCGGATCCGCGGGAAAGAGGCTGTCCAGGATCCATCCCCAGAGACCTGCCACGAGGAATACGGAACAGATCACCAGAAGCCTTTCCGGCCAGGACAGCATCGAGACCTTCAGGGCCGAAGAATCCTTTGAACTCTTTTCGTCTTCTCCCGGGTGAGTCCAACGGTAATGCCCGAGGACATTTATCGCCAGGGAAACGGGCTGGAGCAGAAGGCTTGCGTACAGGTCCTTGTTCCAGAACATCAGGAAAAGTCCCGCCGTATAGAGGTATCCCACCCAGAAATTGTATTTCGAATTCCTTCCGGCAAGAACAACGCAGGTTATTCCGAGGATGGAGGTGATGAGGTCTATGATCAGCACCGGGTAGTCATTACCCAAGGTGAAAAGCGGGGTGTTTATCCAATCCATTTGCAATAAGTTGTTTTATATCAGTTCGCTATCCGACGGACCCTTCAAGGGAAACCTGGAGAAGCTTCTGAGCTTCCACCGCGAATTCCATGGGGAGTTTGGAAAGGACCTCCCTTGCGTATCCGTTCACTATCAGTCCTACAGCGTCTTCAGGTCCCAGACCGCGCTGGTTGCAGTAGAAGAGCTGGTCTTCGCTTATCTTTGAAGTGGTGGCTTCGTGTTCCACTATGGCGCTGGGGTTGGCGCTCCTGATGTCGGGGAAGGTGTGAGCCCCGCAAAGAGATCCGATCAGGAGACTGTCGCACTGGGAGAAGTTCCTGGCGTGTTCGGCTCCCGGCAGAATCTGTACGAGGCCGCGGTAACTGTTCTGGCTGTGGCCCGCGGAGATTCCCTTGCTGACGATGCGGCTGCGGGTGTTCCTTCCGATGTGGATCATCTTGGTGCCGGTATCCGCCTGCTGGTAGTTGTTCGTTACGGCAACGGAGTAGAATTCGGAAGAGGAGTTGTCCCCTTTCAGTATCGTTGAAGGGTACTTCCAAGTTATCGCCGAGCCTGTCTCGACCTGAGTCCAGCTCAGGTGTGACCCGCTTCCGCGGCAGATGCCTCTTTTCGTTACGAGGTTGAGGATTCCGCCCTTGCCGTTCTCGTCTCCGGGATACCAGTTCTGGACGGTGCTGTATTTGACGTCGGCGTCCTTCTCGACGATTATTTCGACGACGGCGGCATGGAGTTGGTTCTCATCCCTCATGGGGGCTGTGCAACCTTCCATGTAACTGAGTGTTGAACCTTCGTCCGCCACTATGAGCGTCCTTTCGAACTGTCCGGTTCCGCTTGCGTTTATCCTGAAATAACTCGACAGCTCCATCGGGCATTTGACGCCTTTGGGAATGTAGCAGAACGATCCGTCGCTGAAGACGGCGGAGTTGAGGGCGGCGTAGTAATTGTCTCCCACGGGAACGACGCTTGCGAGGTACTTGCGCACAAGGTCGCCATGCTCTTTCACCGCTTCGGAGAACGAGCAGAATATTATGCCTTTCTCGGCGAGAGTCTTGCGGAAGGTTGTGGCGACCGAGACGGAGTCGAAGACGGCGTCAACGGCTACTACCCCGGCGAGGGCTTCCCTTTCACGGAGAGGAATTCCGAGCTTCTCGAAGGTCTCTTCCAGTTTCGGGTCAATCTCTTTGGGCCTGTCCGCGTCCTTTTTGGGGGCGGCGTAATATATTATGTCCTGGAAATCAATCTCCGGAAGATCGAGATGTCCCCAATGGGGTGCGGGCATCTTCTGCCACCGTCGGAAGGCGTCAAGGCGGAAGTCGAGCAACCACTGGGGCTCCTCCTTCCTTTGGGAAATCATCCTTATGATGTCCTCCGACAACCCTTTCGGAACATACTCCTGCTCAAGGTCGGTCACGAAACCTTCCTTGTATTCCTTCGAGGTAAATTCCTTTATTATCTGGTTTTCCTGTTCTGTATCCATTGTAGATTCCCTTTAAGGGACTGCAAAGATAGTGAAAAATACTACATGAGACCTGTCAGGTCGGCAAGCACTATGGCCGTCATGGCTTCGACGATGACCGGAGTCCTGAGGGCGATGCAGGCGTCATGCCTTCCCGGAATCTCCAATGAAGTCATCTGTCCCGAGGCGAAATTGAAGGTCTTCTGACCTTTGCCGATGCTGGATGTGGGCTTGAAGGCGACACGGAATGTGATGGGATTTCCGTTGGTTATGCCTCCATTTATGCCTCCGGCTCCGTTCTTCCCGGGTTTCACGCTGGTATGGAGGGTGAGGCTCGAAGACTTGTCAACCTTGTCAAATGGGTCATTGTGCTCCGATCCCTTCATTCTTGCCGCCTGGAATCCGTCGCCGAATTCTATGCCACGTACTCCCGGAATCGAGAATATAGCATGGGATATGAGGGACTCAACAGAGTCGAAGAAAGGTTCTCCCAGTCCAGCGGGGATACCGTCGGCCCGGCATTCTACTATGCCTCCCACCGAATCCTTTTCGCGCATTGTACGTTCAAGTACGTCAGCCCAGATTTCGGAAGGGGAGAGGTCTTCGGGACGCTCACGTCCTCCGGAAGGGAGGGCGACATCCGAAATGGATGAGAGCGCCTCTTCTCGGGTGACTCCTCCCACTTCGATGAGGGAAGCCTTCACTTCGCAGGCCAGCATCTTCTTCGCGACAACTCCTGCCGCGACAATCGGTAGGGTTATTCTTCCGGAGAAGTGTCCCCCGCCCCTCGGGTCGTTGAAGTCAAGCCATTTGATGCTGGCAGTGTAGTCGGCATGGCCTGGCCTCGGAACGTCGTTGAAAAGCCGGTAGTCAGAGGAGCGGGTGTTGCGGTTACGGAATATTATCGTGAGGGGAGCGCCTGTGGTATGGCCGTTGTATATTCCGCTGAGGAACTCAGGCTCATCCGTTTCTATGCGGGGTGTTGTGCCTTTGGCGCCGCTCTTGCGGCGGGCGATATCTTTCACGAAATCTTCCTCTGAGAGCGGGATGCCAGGCTGAACCCCGTCAATTACGATGCCTATCGCATCACCGTGTGACTCTCCGAATATCGATACTCTGAATTTTCTGCCGAAACTGTTCATGACTTCTTGTTTTCTATTTTCCTGTGGCGACCGAGAACACATCGTGGAAGTCCGGGAAGGATTTTTCGACGCATTCTTCGTCATCAATGATTATGGGACCGTCCGCTCCAATGGAGGCGACTTTAAGGGCCATCACCATGCGGTGGTCGTGTGAAGAGGAATATGCTCCGCCTTTGAGCAGTTTGCCAAGTAGACATCTTTGGGCGAGGGACATGCCGTCAATGATGAGGTTGTCTCCCTTGATGAAGGCTCTGACTCCCATCTTGGTCAACATCTCAAGAATCGCTTTGGCCCTGTCGCTTTCCTTTCCGGCGAGTCTTCCCACGCCTCCAATCTGGCTTCTTCCCTGGCAGAATGCCGCCAGAACGGAAATCACAGGGAACAGGTCGGGGCAATTGCTGGCATCCACGTCGAAAGAGCAGAGCGGGGCCCTTTGGGCACGGATGTTTCCGCTCTCGTCGATCTGGCACAGGCTGGCTCCCGCTTGGGCAAGGATGTCGAGGATGCTGAGGTCAGCCTGGAGGGATTTGGTGTCCAGACCCTCAATTTCCACTTTGCCGAAAACGGCTCCGGCGACGAGGAAAGGGGCTGCCGAACTCCAGTCCGCTTCGAGGTCTATGTCGGCGGCCTTGTATTTCTGGTTCCCTTTGATATGGAAAGTGATAGCTTCACATAGGCTCCAGTCCTGCGTCTCCATAAAATCTTCCCCTCCTTCCATTTCGCTTTCGATCCTGATGCCGAACTGCTTGAGGACATCGATCGTTATGTAGATGTACGGGATGCTCTTGGGATCGGTCAGTCTCAGCACCGTATCCTCTTCGCAAAGAGGAAGGGCTGCAAGAAGTCCGGAAACGAGTTGCGATCCGTCTTTCCCGGAGATTACGGCATCGGGTCTCGGGGATAAGTGCCCTTTGATGTGCAGCGGAATCATTTCCGGGGCGGGGCCATCGCTTTGGAGAGAGACTCCGAAAGTCTCCATCATCCGGACGGAACCTTTGAGGGGTCGGCGGAGCAGAGTCTTTTCTCCGGTGACAAGGACTTCTTCCGTGCAGATCTTGGAGAGGATGGGGATCATCATCCTGGTGAGGAAACCGGATTCTCCCGTGTGGATCGTCTTTCCGCTGAATTCTTTTCCTCCGGTTCCTTTTATTGTTATCGTTCTTCCATCGACTGTGATTTCCGCTCCGAGTTCTCTTGCCAGGGATAGGGCGGATTCGTTGTCACCGCAGGAGGAATATCCCTTCAGAACGGAAGTTCCCTCAGATAGGGCGGCAGCGACTATCGCCCTTTGCGCGAAGCTCTTTGAGCAGGGCATCTTGATGATGGGGGGATTTTTTTCGGGGTCCGAAGAATAACCGATGGGCAGCCACTCTCCCCAGACAGCTTTGTTCATTTCCTTGTACGGCCATTGACCGGGAGCGGCAGCCTCTTCTTCCGACAGTGCCGCATAAGTGAAAGGTGCACCCTTCTTCAGGCAGTCAAGGCGGGTGTATCTCCCGTCTTCACCCATGGAGAAGGCTACAAGTGTTCCGGGGGCTGAAGAATTGTATAGCTGCAGAACCCTGTCGGCTTCCTGGGACTTTCTGGCGGTGGGGACGATCTTGACGATTTCTCCGCCAAGGTGGCGGCATTTCTCGCAGATCGCTTCAAGAGCCATCAGGGAATCCGTCCCCTCGAAGTCATGATAAGAGCGGATAAGGGTGGTCCCGCATTCGTGGGCTTCCCGCCTTATTCTCTTCGCCATCATGGCGGGAGCCTCGATTTCGACATCGACGTAAGCCGCTCCTGAGCGGACAGCGGTTATGAGTTTCGATTCAGCCTCCGCCGGTGTCATCTCATCGGAAACCCGGCAAGTCGCGACAAGGGGGACATCTGACCCGGAGAACAGTTCCTCGATCTGTTCATTGTCCATGGGGCATCTGTCAAGCCGGATTTCGGCCATGCCGATGTCCGGGCGGTCGAGGATTTCGAGGATTTCTTCAAAAGTACGGTTCTGTATTGTGGTGCAAATCATATGTCAAAAGTATGTTTCGAAATGAGATCGATGGCTTCTTCCACCGTGAGGTCCTTGATCAGTGCATGGCCGATCTTCTCCGGAAGGATGAAATGTATTATGTTCCCTTCCGCCTTTTTGTCGATGGACATGGCATCTTTCATTGCCTCGAGGGTGAAAGGGCATTCATAAGGAAGTCCCACCTTTTCGAAATCTTCCTTCAGGCGTTCTGGCAGTTCGGCTTCAGATATGCCCAAAGAGGAAGACAGTTCAGCGGCGAGGACGATACCCATGGCGACGGCTTCCCCGTGGGTGATTCCTTTTCCCTCCGTAGCGTTTGACGCAAGATGCTCAATCGCATGGGCGAAGGTATGTCCGAGATTGAGTAGCCTCCTTTCGCCTTTTTCGAACTGGTCCCTTGAAACGACTCCGGCTTTGACTGAAGCCGCTGCAAAAATGAGGGGAAGAAGTTCCTTTGAGTAAGTTGAAATCCCGTCTTTATGTGAATGGATTTTCTCAAGAACGGAGCAGGCTTGTCCGTACCAATTGTCCTCAGGACCGTTGTCCAGGATGAATGTTTTCAGCATTTCCGCAGAACCGGAAACGAAATCCCTTTCGGAGAGTGTTTCCAGAGGCTCGGGACAAAGGAAGGTGAAATCAGGCTGCCTGATTACGCCGAGCATATTCTTGAAGTGGAGAAAGTTCACGCCGGTTTTCCCTCCGATGGCAGCATCTACCTGTGAAAGGAGAGTTGTGGGAATGAAAGCGAAGTGGACCCCACGTTTGTAAACGGAAGCGGCAAATCCGGTCATGTCGGTAGTTATGCCACCACCGATGCCGAGGACAAGAGAATTCCTGTCCGCTTTATTTTCCAGAAGGAAAGAGCAGATGTCAAGAACGGTATCGATGTTCTTGCTTTTCTCGGTCGCCTCTATGGAAACAATGCCTCCAAATTTTGCCGGGAATGATTCCTCAAGGTAAGATGAAACTTTTTCAGCGATGGGGGATACCGAACTGTCATGAACGACGAATATTTTCCCATAGGGCGCGAGTAGTGGAAAAATACCGTCAAGGTGCGCTCCTTTAACGATGCGGCTTATCACCTTCCCGTCTTCAATGATTTCTATGTCGTTGTGGCGTTCCATCTGTTTCTTTCAAGAAAACTCATATCTCACAAAGATAAGTGTTTTCGGTGAAGAACGGTAGAGAAAAGCTTTCGCTGCAAATAAAATTGCAAAATTGCGACCGTTTCGGTAACTTTGCCCCGTTATTCGACAATCGCCGAAAACCATATGCCCGAGTGGCGGAATTGGTAGACGCGCTGGACTCAAAATCCTGTGTCCTTTAAAGACGTGCCGGTTCGAGCCCGGCCCCGGGCACCCCTGGCCTCTCCTTCTCGGAGGGGCTTTTTGTATGGCCCTGTTCAGCTAAGTGTGGCGAGACTTATGATTCCGGATGCAAAATATAGGCAATAACAGCACTACGGCGATTATTGACATGGAAATGCCGGCTATCGTTCCGGCGGCGAAGTCAAACCAGAACACATCCTCCGGCCCGTCTGAAAGAAATGGCACCAGTCCCAATATCGTTGATATGATGGTAAGGGATATAGGTGTGATCTTTTGAGAGAAGGCCTTGACATATAGTCTGATGCGGCTGCCGAGCAGCAGTGATGCGCCGTGCTCTTTTTTCAAGAGGTCCTTATACGAATAAATGAGATATATTCCGGCATTGACGACTATGCCGCAAATCATGACGAACGCTGCGAAACCTCCCTGGTCGAACGAATAATCGGACAGTCCGAAGACTAGGAATATGCCGATGAAAGAAGCCGGTATCATCAAGATCACGGAAAGAGGATACCTGAGGGATTCGAAAGAGATAGAGAGAATTATATATATGACGGCTATTACCAGAAGAATCAACAGGACATAGTTGTTTTTCTGGGAGACAAACCATCCGTCTCCGGAATTGTCCGCCTTGTATCCGAGCGGCAGAATTTCGTTGTTCATATGATCTATCGCAGCCTCCATTGTCCTCTTGGCAAGAGTTGGACTTCCTTGGAAATCATAACACACGTCCAGGGAATAACTCTGGTTTTGCCTTGTTATGCTGGCTCCGGTCCTTCTCTTTTCAATGCTTCCGAAATTGGACAAAGATATCTTGTTTTCTCCAACGGAAAGAGGAGTGTTCACTATGTGCCATAACTCATATGTGTCTACGCTTGAAGATTTCAGGACAACGTCAGAAAGGTCCCCGCTCAAGGGAGAACTACCGATTCTCTTTTCATATAGAAGGGAGGACAAAGCATTGTAATATTCATATGGATTGATTCCTGCTGCGGTCATTCGCCCGAAGTTGTAATCAAGAACGAACTCGTTCGGAGGGCTGTAAGACTGTCCTCCTGACCATATTTCCGGTTCGTCCACCCTCCTGTTGCCGGAGAGGTATTCGCACAGATATTCGGCGTACCGTCTCAGCTCCTGATAATTGTAACCGGAGAGGCTGATTCTGGAGTTTTTGTATCCCGATTGGATGTAATTGTTGAAAGAATTGTCATCAACCCCATAGACCCTCCAATTGGCTCCTCCGAAATTGACGGCCATCCTTGTGACCTCGGATTTGAGTAGAAGGGGGAATCCTGTGGACTCATATTCAGGCTTGAATTCCACGGAAATCGTGGCATTGCTTGGGGATGTTATGCTTGTTGTGAAAACGGAGATTTCATCAAAACCGGCAAGATAGTTTTCCATCGCCTTCACGACCTCGTTGAGCTGTTGCACAGTGCACCCTTCCGGCATTCCCGCATGAATTCCGAGGACCTTTTTCTGCGGCTGGCGGTAGAAATCAGCCATTTCCAATGACCTGTGGAACATTCCGGAAGAAGAGCCGGCAATACGGTCAATTTCAGACCTGTTCTTCTGGTATGGGCCCCAAGTCGCGATTTTGTCAATCATCTTCGCGAATTTTCCGGCGGATACCTTTTCCTTGTCGCTTAACGGGTAAGGGATCAGATAGGTCGGAATTCCGAAGACTATGACTAGAGCTATGATGTATACCCATCTGTGACCGATACCCCACCCGATATATTTTGCGTAAAGGTTGTTCCAACGGGCATACCGTCTTTTCTTTGCCGGAGAACCTGACCCCTCTTTTCCCTTGGGGGGGAGATACTCAATCAACGAAGGGATGAACAGATATGAGATCACCAGCGACAATCCCAGATTGATGACGATCACCCATGCGAAATCTTCCAGATTCGCCCTCTCACTTTCAGGAAGAAGCAGGATCACCATAAGTGCACCGACCGTCGTAGCAATTGCGGACAGGATAGCCGGAAACACTTTCATGTTTTTCCAGCGGCTGTAGTGGTCCGTCATCACGATGGACGTGTCAATGATTATTCCGAGAGATACGGTAATACCGGCGAGAGTATAAATATGTATATTCAGCCCGGCCATCCCGTAAATCGCAATGGCGGAAAGGATGTTTACCGTCAGCGTGGAAAGGATTATTGCAGTGTATCTCCAAGAACGGCTTATCAGCAGGACGAAAAGCAGCAGAATCGCTACGCACAGTGCTGTTCGCCTGTATATCCGGTGCAACTCATCACTTACGTACCTGGAAGCGTCATATGATAGGCTTGCGGAAAGTTCCCCGGGAAAAGATTCCTGCAATTCAGCCATCCTGTCTCTGACTGCAGAAGACGTTTTGATAAGATTGGCTGTAGGCGATATTCCGACGGACAGGGAAACGGTATTCAGTCCGTTCACCCTGAAATATGAAAGCGGTTGGGATTCCCGGTATGACCATGAGGCGATATCCCTGAGATGGATGACCCTGTCCTCCGCTTTCATTATCGGCACGTCTCCAAAATCTTTCCCCTGGCTCTCTCCCAGCCATACGGTCATGAGCCCCTCGGCGGTAGTTGCGGTACCGATTATTTCAGGGGCGTAATGATAGGAAACGGCTTCCGCGATTTGTGCGGCCGAGATGCCGGCTGAAGCGGCCTTGTCCGAATCGATGGTTATCACCCATTGAAATGGTGTTCCACCGCTGACGGAGACTTCGTCCACTCCCGGAATGGCAGATATCTCGCTGACGAGGTGGTTGCTGGCGTATTTTGAAATCTCGTTTGAGGGAATATCCCCTTTGATGCGATATGTGAGATATGAAGTGCTGCCTTGTCCGGAGAACCGGACCAGAGGATATGATACGCCTTCGGGAAGACCTGACCAGATGTTTCTTATGGCAGAGGCGATTTCGAACTTTGCTCCCTCCATGTCTGTTCCTTTGCGGAACGTCACGTTTATACTGCCGGACCCGTACGTTGATGTTGAACTGATATCTGTGATTCCTGATATCCCGGCGACGGTACCTTCTATTATTGATGTGACCTCTGACTCGATTGCCTCGGCAGAGGCCTCAGCATAAGAATAGGATATGTTCAAGGAACGGCTTGAGTTGACAGGCGTGTACTGTATATTGAGGGACGGAATGAGAGCTATGCCGCAGACCGACAGAGCTATCATCAAGAGTACGGCCGTGAACTTTGACATCCCCTTATTTCTTTCTTCCATGGTAGATCGAGAAATATAGTACCGGGACGACAAACAAGCTTACAAGCGTTCCTACAACCATTCCCGATATTATGACAAGGGACATCGGGTACTGAAGGTCAGCTCCCATGGAGCCTCTGGCAAGGAAGGGGAAAACGGCGAAGATTGTAGTGAGGGAAGTCATGATTATGGCTTTCATCCTTCTGGAGGAAGCCGTCATTATCGCATCCCTGAGAGACTCTCCGGACCGGACAAGTCGGTTTATTGAATCAATCTTGAGGATTGAGTCGTTGATCACAATGCCGGAGATTACCACCAACCCGATCAGAGACATGAGGTTTATGCTTACTCCGAAAGCCCGGAGGACGAGAACGGATGCGAAAATGTCGATGACGATTTCAGAGAGAATGATGAACGGTTGAACCAGAGATTCGAACTGCGAGGCGAGAATAAGGTACAGAAGAACGAGGGCGATAATCAGTATGAATATCATCTGTTTCACGAGATCCCTGTTGCTGAACCAAGCCCCGGAGAAACTGACCTCATAGTTTCCGTCCGTTCTTACTGTCTCTCTTGTGGAGTCCATCACCTTTTTGACCGAACTCTGCTCAATGTCCAGGTCGAGAGGGTAAAAGTTGCCTTCACTTCCGGCTACTATTGTTCTGAGTTCCTCAACGGCCGTTTGCCTCATCAGCAGTGATACTGGAATCTCATGAGTGGATCCGGCTTCGTCAGTGCTTTCAATGAAAGTTCTCTCAAGAATGTCTGTCAAAGTACCGGCATCAGTGCCAGTTACCACCGGAATGGAATTCATCCCCTGTAGGATGCTGAAGAGGCGGTTCTCATTCAAAGAATTGCGCAAAAGGGATATCAGTTGCGGATAAGATATTCCGTATAGCGCCATCAACTCCGGATCCGCCACAAACATGATATCCGTTTTTGCCGAAGGGTCGGGGAAATTGACATCAGGAAGATTTCTGCGGAGGGAAGATATCAGCGGCCTGAGTGTGGACAGTTCCGTCTCCTGGTTTTTTATCGGGCGCAGATGTGCAGACAGGGTTGCTTCATCGCTGGCGAAAGCCATATCGAAGACATTGCCGGAGGTTCTGAAAGAGATAACGGCAGAGGGCCACCTTGACGAGAGGAACTCGCCGATTCGCTCTTTGACTTTTTCCAAGGCGGCGGCATTGCCGCAGTCTATGTATACCGATGCCTCTGTAAAAGTTTGGTCCCCGCTGTGACTGAGCAGAAACTGCTGTGAACCCACCAAAGCAGTAATCTGATTCTTCTCCCCGTCAATAAGGTTTTCCACCTCGGTGATTCTATCCTCATTCTGTTCCAAGGAGAGAGGCTCATTCCAGACAATGTCCAGAATCGTATCAGTCACTGTCATTTCGGGAAGACGTTCCTTCGGCATTGCCGGGAAAAGGACGATGATGCCGACAACTGACAGGGCCAGAAGAAGATGGCTGAACCATGGTTTGTTCAAGCTCCAAGCCAACCATTTTGCATCCCATTTCCGGAGTAATTCATCCAGGCTCAGTCTTTGGAGGATCTCGCTTGGAGTGAACGATTCTTTCTTCTTGAACCATTGCCAATAGTAAACCGGAATTACCGTAATGGTTACCAGCCATGAAGCTAAAAGAACAATCGTGACCGAAAGGGCTTCGTCTTTGAAGAGGGACCCTGCCATTCCTTTGAGGAACACAAGCGGGACGAATACTGCACAGGTTGTCAGAATGGAAGCGAGCATCGGGGCCGTGACCTCCCTTGTTCCCTCAATGACGGCATTCCTGAGGGAATCTCCCCTTTGCCATCTTCCTGTAATGTTCTCAACAAGGATGATTGCGTTGTCAGTCATCATTCCTACGCCCAGAAGGAGACCGGACAGGGATATGATGTTGAGTGACATCCCGGCGATGCGGAATCCCAGAAACGAAAAGATCAGGGCTGTCGGCATCGTCAGGACTACCAGGGCAGGAGAGCGGAAATCCTTCATGAAAAGGAATATGATGATGCAGGCGAAGAAAATGGCTGCCAGAATGTTCTGCAGAAGGCTTCTTATGGAATAATCCAGCAGCGTTGTCTGGTCTCTTGTTACGGTGAAATTGAGCTGGGGATAATCCTCGCTGAATTGCGCAAGCAGAGAGTCCATCGCTTTCCGCAAGTCAGACATTCTTGCGTCACTTTGCTTGACTATTGCCAGGCAAACGGCCTGTTCCCCGTCTGACCTGACAAGACCGGTGCGTTTTGCGGGCTGGGTTTTTACGGATGCGACATCTTTTATTTGCAGAAGCCTTCCTTCCTTGAGGAACCAGATTTCCGCAATGGCGTCAGCCGAATTGATTTTCGAATCGAACCTGACATTATAACGGTATTGCCCGTCACGGATGGTGAGGCTTCCCAACTGTACATCCGCTTCTTTGATGCACTCTTCAAAATCAGCGAGGGTGATTCCGGCCTGTTGCAGTTTTTCTTTGTCGGGAGTTATGAGGATTTCGTCGGAAACGGTGCCGCTTATGTCCACCATGGCGACTTCGGGAAGTTGTTCGATACGCCTGCGGACCAGATCCCTGGAGAATCTGCTGATGTCAAGAAAAGGGGTGCCGTCCTTTCCGGTCACGTTGATGAAGTATGCGGGAATGTCCGTGGCACTGGCCTTCATGACTTTCGGCCGGGGGATATCCGGCAACTGTGCCATAGACCTGTCGATTTTCTCATTCACTTCGATGAACAGGAGGTCCATGTCGTCTCCGTGATTGAAGGTCAGCCTAATTGTACCCTTTCCGTCCGAGGCCTCGCTTCTGATGTCTTCCAATCCGTCTATCTGCATGAGCTGCCCACGGAGCGGAGATAGTACTGACCGGTCCATTTCCCTTGAAGACATTCCAGCGGATTCAGCTTGGACGGTAATATACGGGATATCGATATCAGGGATGAGGGATATCGGAAGAAATCTCAAGCAGACAAGTCCGATCACAATGATCACAATTGTCATCATTGTAACGGCTACGGGCCTGTCTATGATCTTTCTGAGCATGTTGTTATTCCATCATTCCCCAATGATAACCACTTCTGATTGATCCGCAAGATTAAGATTCCCGGAGATGATGACCCGGTCACCTTCATTGAGGACCGCGTTTCTGCCGCTGTTTCCTTCTACAGCATAAGAATCTCCATTGGAGTGGAGAATGTTTACGTAAGTCCAATGCGCTTTTCCGTCGTCGGTATAGGTGAACAGAACGTCCAGATTGTCCCTGATCACAACTGCACTTCGTGGAACGACGAGCTGATTTTTTATCGACCGTTCAACTGTTACCCTGACATTCATTCCGTCAAGGAGAGAACCGTCATTGCGAACTTGAGCCCTGACGGTTATCTGTCCTTTTGAGTCCACCAGAGGATTGATGTCGATGATTGTGCCGGAATAACTCTTTTGAAGGTCGGCGAAAGGCTGGACAATGATGTTCAAACCGGTTGAGAGGAAAGAATATTCCGACTCCATGACGGTGAACTCCACATCAAGAACGCTGTCGTCAACTATCGTACATAAAGGGTCTGTGCCGGAATACTGGTCGAAAGCGTGAAGGCTGAGGTCCGCGATACGGCCGGAGAAAGGTGCGGTGATCACAGTTCCGGAGATGTCGTACTTTGCTTTCTCCAAAGAGTTTTTGGCGGAAGTGAGTCCGGATTTCAGCCGGGCGGTCGCAAGGAGCTCTTCGGGAACCGACGCCGTGTCCCCGGCATGGTATCCCTGGCCTATCAGGAAATCAGTGAAATCGAGTTCCGCTTTCTGGACAGCGATTTCCGCTGATTCTTTAGCTATGACCAGGTCTGGACGCTCGATGGAAGCGATGGCGGTTCCTTGGCTTATCCTCTGGCCGTTCCTCACATTTATCCTTTCTATCCTGCCGGTTGTCCCGAACATCAGTGAACTCTTTTTCGTCGCACGCAGCTGTCCGTTGGACAGCAATTGCCTCTTGAAATCTTCCCGTTTCAATGTGATTACCTCAACTTCGTTGATCTGGGCTTTGGACTGCAATTTCCCGTCTGTACCACTATCGGATTTCCTGTTCTCGCCGCATGCGGAAACCGTTGCGGTGAGAACAATGGCGACGAAAGCTCGTATTAAGGTTCTTTTCATCATTCTGTCAACTCAGTGATATCGATGTCTATATCTTTTCCGGATTCAAAGTCATAGAGGGTATACGTGCGAAGGGTGTAGTAGAAGTTCCAGTAGTCCCCAAGGTCGGATATGTACAGATCCAAAGCGGTATCGCTGTCATTCTGGGCGTTGGTGAGGTCGGTCACAGTCGCTCCTCCTTGAAGGAACTTGTCCATCATGAGTGAATAGCGTTCGGAAGCGATTTCCGAAGCGCGTCTTGAAGCCATGCAACGTTGCCTTTGGCTGTTGAACTGACCGACCATCGTGAAAATCTTTCTCCTGTAGTCGTTCTCGCTCTGCATGATTTGGGCTTTTACCACCTCCTCCGCGGCTTTGGCTTTCTGCACTTTTCCTTTCCCGAGCCCCCAGTCAAAGACCGGAATGCTGAAAGAAAGGCCGACAACTTCATGATTGAGCGGATTCCGGTACGCTTCGCTCATCGCGGGTCCTGTTTGGGATAACCCGAAACTTGCGTTCAGACTCATCGAAATGCCTCTGCTTGCTTTTGCTTGGGCTACATCGGAGGCGGCCTTCAGTTCGTCGATTTCGTTTGATAGGGAGAAAGTCGAGTTGTCAAAAGACTTGTCCAGGACCATCCCGTAATCCATGACGATGTCCGGAAGGGTCTCTTCTATCACAGGGGCAATCTCCACGGATTCGTCAAATCCCAGAATGGAATTGAGGGCCATCTGGGCCTCACGGACGTTTATATCCGCCTGGTTGATGGAGATGCTGTCATTGAGGGCTCTGAGCTCCAATTGGAGGTATTCATCCCGAGTCACCGTTCCAAGTCTCAGCCTCTCCGAAGCTACGGAAAGCATCTTTGTCGTGTTTTCGAAGTTTGTTCTTGATGCTTCCGCTCTTTTGGTGGCGGCCAGGAGGTTGAAATATGATTCGGCAGTTTGCGCGGTCAACTGTTCCATAGATTCAAGATACTCCCTTTTGCTTTTCTCATATTCTTTCGGTTCAATCATCTTGTCCCACTTGAACTGGTTATATGAGAATAGCGGCTGGGTGTAGCTGACCGATACCGGTTGGGAGTACCAGGTCAAAGCCCGGGCCATACCGTACTGGTCAATTCTTGAAAGGTTCGATAAAAGCGAGAGATGACCTCCGGTCATTGTGATATTCTGGGAGATCTGAAGTCCCAGGCTGTTCTGCAGATTGTATGAGTTGACGTAACGGACTGAACCATCCTCGTAACTTTGAAGCATCGTAAGGGATTTGTTATAGTTCATGAGGTTCCCGTATACGACAAATGAGGGAAGTCTGCTTGCCTGATACGACCTGTAAGCCCAGTAAGCGGAAACGAAGGAATGCTTGGCTCGCAGCGCTGCAACGCTGTTACTTCGTGAAATTTCTATTGCCTCCTTCAAGGTCATTGTCCGTTGCGCGAAGGAACTTGATGCGGACAAAGTCAGCAACAGGAATAATGCGAATAAGTGTCCGTATCTTGATTTCATTTCCGTCCTTGAATCACTGTTTTTTATCTGAAACTGTCGAGAGTTTGTCTAAAGATGTTTGGAGACGTCGGCATAGAACAGGGTGTTCTCATTATCCATTTCGGAGCCATACATGATCCCTTTCTTGAAATCCAGGGTAGCATAACAGAATTAAACGGTAGGAGAAAGTTTCCAAGAACAAGAGAGTCAACTGCGAACTCTTGCTTTTAGGGTGAGTTTGTGTTCCTTCTCTTCTGTGTTCATACGAACCACTGAATAAATAGTCTGATTACCAGGTTTCCCTTTAGAATCAAATTTTAACGTGATTACTATCTTCTCACCAGGAAGAGCAAAATTGCTGTCGTATTCGGAACTTGTACAGAAGCAACCTGTTTTCAGGCTCTGAAGATAAAGGACCTCTTTACCGACATTTTTCAAGATATATTGTGCAGTACAGACTGTATCTTGAGGAATCTCACCCAAATCAATCACCTTAGGTGTTATTTCTACAATTGTAAAGGCCATGTTGGCCACATCTATCATATCTCCTTCAGAAGACTCCTCTTCAAATGGCAACAACTCACCCATGTCTGTGACAATGCTACCTGATGAAGAGGGTTTTCTGATTGAAGAAAAATTCTTTATCGAAATGAACAATGCCAAGACGCATATGGCCGAACAGGCTATTACAAAGACGTTTTCCTTCATCCTTCATCAATCAAGTTTAAATCTATACAGTTTCATTGTCTCGGCCTCTTCGTCACAGATGAACTCCGAATAGTAATAAGGAGCTATATATCCTAGAACTTTGAAGCCTTCAGGAACATCGACATCCCCTATCATTGTCGTTCCGTCATAAATTTGAAGCCGTGTTCTATCTGTCGGAATACCGGTCCAGTATGTGCGGAATACAAGACCGTTCGCTATCCCCAAAGAGTTGTAACAACCCTTGGTCTCCCTCTCATTCTGCAACATATTTGCGAAGTCGTCAACTTTGAGTTCAACATAATCGCGGTTCATGTCCTGGCCCGGTTGGCCGAAAGAATATTTCAGCTTGTAGTCCTGATCATAGACATACATAAGATCATCCGCTTGATATGAGACAATAAAATCATGTTCAGGAGTTATCTTGAAATAATATTGCTGAAAAGCCGTCATATATTTGATTGAGGGTGACAGACGGCCCAACAAGGCATATGGGTCTCCTGTTTTTGCATCCCTTTTCTCAATGATTCGCGCGACTTTATAAAAATCCCGCGACGTGGCATCCAACTCATCATTTCCTCCGGTCACATTCATATACATCTTCCCATCATCAACAATCAAGTTGACGTTCCCATAATAGGTCATATAAAAATCGGTTGTTTCGTATATTTCTCCTTCTGATAATTTTTTCCGGAGGAACATGAAGGAATTGATCTTTTCGAATTTTTCGTCAAATTCATATACATCCGTACTTCCACCAACGAAAAAGTGATGTCCTTCCGGAGAAACAAAATAAGACTCCGGAGGAGAAGGCAATTCCGAAGGTCCATTTCCGAACATGATTTTGGGGCCATCGCATTGACCATCTTTATCAAACTGATATAATGTTCCGAAGAGCTTATCTGCAAAATAAAGTTTTTCACCAGAAATACCTGAATACCCAATATAAGAGACGTTGATTGGCTCAATATCAAGTTCTTCAATACTCAGTTTTTCAATCGATATCTTAACGGAATTGTCCTTGGGCTTACAAAAATAATCTTGAGTATCTGTAGATTTATCTTTGCAAGAAGATAATATAAAAGGTAATAGCAAAGGGAAAGCTAAACGAAAAAAAGATTTGACTTTCATTGGCAACAGTTGTTATGGAAATAGTACTGATGCGTTCAGCATGTTATTGATGGAAGTGGCAAATGAAATAACGCTTAAAGGTATCCTAGGGCACAATCCCAGGTCTGGAGATAATAAAGGTCATTTCAAATCGAAGTTGTTCGACAATATCAGTAATTCACTGTTTACTAGCCACTTAAGGGAGGATTTGCAATTATTAACGCATCACTAGTATTATGGAAAGATAAAACAATAAGCACTAATTGACTCTTTTCATCAGTTTGACATTTAGTCTATTGGATTCCAGACTAATATCTCGGAGTACCCATTCGTGATAGACGCCGCAATTATTAGACCTTCACTCAGGAAATTGATGGTGGCACAGAGGTCTCATTTGCTGGTAGTTAGCACTCTTGACAGGTTAGCATCGTAGTGCCATTACACCGAATAGATTCACAAAGTCCACCATGTCATAGGCGTCCATAATGTCGTTAGTCTTCTTATGTATGCCGTTCTTCCTGTTGATAATATTTCGATCTATCGTTAGAGATAGAAAGGACTCATCATTATTTGGGCAAATAACTATCCAAAAAGAGTCCGGCTGATCATTTGCAATTAGAGGAATAAGTAGCGCAAATGATATTGCCACCAGGCTCGCTTTGTGCGCAAAGATGGTTAGATGTCGCATTCGAATAACATCCGTTGGTGCCGAAAGTTATGTCGCGAGTACAATAGCACTTGACTCTATCGTCAACTGTTCCAGAACCTCCCTCGTCTGCAGAAACTTTCAGAACCATAAACGTGGAAACAATCATCATGACTAAAGAAACAGATGTCATGGCCATAAAAATCTTCTTTTTCATGTCGTTAAAATCAAAACTTTTCCGGGTTTAAAGTTTTTCTTGAATGGAATACAAAACCCAGTTAAATCTCATCCATACCGATTAAGACAAAAGTAGAGAAAAATAAAACAAACGCAAAAAATAATATACAATATTTCGTTAAAAATATGCTTTAACTTAGGACTGACGCATCAAATACCTATTGCAAAAGAGAGATTTTTGATTTCGGAGCATTTCCGAAGCAATCTGTGACGCAGACACAGGATTGTCCCATGGCGTTCGGCAGCCCTTTCGAACTGGAAGGCCATGGTTGGAAGA
>JAFUFP010000019.1 GCA_017469845.1 Bacteroidales bacterium
CCCGAATACACCCAGCTCGGAAACCTTCACGATCTCTTCCCTGGAGTTCCTGTAGCAGCCTTCACGGCTACCGCCGACAAGGTGACGAGGGAAGACATCATGACGCATCTGGACATTCGTGGAAGGAAACTCTTCCTCGCCTCATTCGACCGTCCTAATCTCTCGCTCTCGGTAGTGTCCGGCCTGAACGAAAAAGCACGAAAAGATAGGATTGTGGCGATAGCGAGGCGTCATCCCGAAGAAAGCGGAATCATCTACTGCACAACGAGAAAGAGTACCGAAGAGGTAGCTTTGGATCTTCGTATCAGGGGCATATCCTGCGCACATTACCATGCCGGACTCTCTTCCGAAGAAAGGAAGAATATCCAGGAAGACTTCAAGATGGGAAGGATCCAGATAGTGTGCGCGACCGTAGCCTTCGGAATGGGAATAGATAAAGCTGACGTAAGGTTCGTCATCCACTACAATATGCCCCTCAGCATCGAGAGCTACTATCAGGAGATAGGACGAGGCGGAAGGGACGGAATGCCCTGCGAGACCGTGCTATTTTACAATCTCCAGGATCTTGTGACGCTCAAGCGCTTCGTCGAAGAAAGCGGACAGAAGGACGTGGCCGCTGACAAACTCCGCCGGATGCAGGACTTCGCGGAATCTACCGTCTGCCGGAGGAGGATACTTCTGAACTATTTCGGGGAAACGACTTCCCGGAACTGCGGAAACTGCGACGTGTGCCGCAATCCTCCGAGGCGCTTCGACGGGACCGAACTTGTCCAGAAACTCCTTTCCGCCGTCATGCGGACAGGCCAGAGGGTGAGTTCCACCGGAGCGATCGACATCCTCCTGGGTGAAAGGACGCCGAACATAGTGAAATGGGGCTTTGACCAGATAAAGACCTTCGGTGTGGGAAGCGACATACCGAGGGAAGACTGGCAGGCGTACCTCATGCAGATGGTGCATCTGGGGTATGTCGAGATAGATGTCCTCAACTACCGCCACCTCCTGGTGACACCCCTTGGGAAGGAGGTCCTTTACGGAAGACAAAGCGCTGAACTCTCCGTTCCCAAGAAGAAGGAATCCCGCTCAAGAAAGCCAAAGGAAGCGCCTTCGGTTCTTATGGTCGAAGGAGAGGACAAGATCCTTCTCAGCGCCTTGAAGGACCTCCGGAACAGGATTGCGCAAGAAGAAAAAGTTCCCGCATACATCATTCTTTCCGACAAGAGTATACTTTCCATCATCGAACGCAAACCTTCAACAGTGGAGGAGTTCGGTGAATGCTTCGGAATCGGCGAAGCGAAAAGGGACCGTTACGGTGAAAGGTTCGTGCGCCTTGTGAACCTTTACTCTGACCGTCTCAAACTCGAACCGGAATATGATGACGGCGAGTGGACGTTCATCGGTGAGAGAGTCGAAGGGACCTACACCTTCGAGAAACTTCTCAAGACTGTAAAAAAGAAACTCTACATGGGAAATGACCGTTCTTGGACACCCCAGCTCGACAAGGAGCTCCTGAGTCTTCATGATCAAGGCATCTCAAACGTGGAGATAGCGGCCAAGATGGGAAGAAAAACAAAACAGGTCCGGTCGAGGCTGCAGAGGCTCAAAAGATGGCACAGGGAATTGAGGCAAAGCTGTTCCCCTGATCAAATTCCGGATATGAAGGACCTGTTGGATTATTTTTCCTGATTGAAAAAGCGCAAAATAGGGAGGCTCGTGGCCTCCCTATATTCTTCCTCCATTGGTCTAGATGATGTAACCTATCTCCTTGAAAGAGAACTTGTCAACTCTTCCGTCAAGGGTATCGACGACCAGCAATCCGGTGCCATCAACATCAATTATCCTTCCGCGGAAAATTTCCCCTGTACGGAGGTTACGATAAGGATGGATTTCATCCTTGCGGTAAAGGTCAGAAAGGTATTCTTCCTTGAGGGCGGCGTACTCCGAAAGAAGTGGAATCCTCTTTCCGAAAAGGGAGCAGAACTCCTCCAGAAGATCTTCAGTCGAGAAGCTTTCTTCGGAAAGTTTCTTCATCGAAGTGGGGTTTACAAGTGAAGGGTCGAAGGCGGTCTGGTTGACGTTGATCCCTATGCCGATGATGCTTGAAGACACTTCCTTTCCACGGAGGGAATTTTCGATCAGCATGCCGCAGATTTTTTTGTTGCCCACGTATATGTCGTTCGGCCATTTCACCTTCGAAGCGATGCCGTGGGCGGAAAGAAGATCCTTTACCGCCAGAGTCGAAATCTCACTGATCCGGAACTGGTCCAGGGCATGGACTTCGGGAACGCCATCCATTCCGGGGCGGAGAAGAATGGAGAAGGTGAGATTCTCTCCCGGGAGAGCGCTCCACTTGTTTCCCCTCTGACCTCTTCCCGCGAACTGGTCCCAGGCCGAGAGAACTGACAGATTGTCAAGGCTGTCAATCTGCCTATATATCTCATTATTAGTGGAATCCACCTTATCAAGCCACTTTATTTGAAAAGCGTATGGCATGGGCGCATTTTTTGTGTTATATTTGCATAATTGATTACAATGGGATTGTGGGCCCATTTTCACGGCAAAAATACAACTTTTGACGCATATTGGTCCCCGGAAAACCCGATTATACAATACGCACAATCATTTTTCAACACACTTTACATTTTAGGATGAGAGTATCAGCAGTAAAAGTCATAGCCGACGCCATGCTCGAGAAGAAGGCGCAGAACGTAGTATCCCTTGACCTCCGCTCAATCGGCACGGCAATCACGGACCATTTCGTAATCTGCAACGCGGACAGCACGACCCAGGTAGCCGCAATCGCGGACAACGTCCTCGTCAAGATGGAGGAGAGGCTCGGCCTCAAGGTTCTCCGTATGCAGGGACTCGAGAACGATTTCTGGATCATCCTCGACTTCGGGGATGTCGTCGTACATATCTTCCTTACGGAATACAGGGAGTTCTACCGTCTTGAGGACCTTTGGGCTGACGCCAAGAGGAAGGTCCACGTTGACGAACCCAAGGTCGTCACCAAGGAGGGAGCTCCGAGGGTCAAACCCAAGGCAGTCGCCAAGGTAAGGGCATCCGTACGCAAGGGCAAAAAATCTCTGGAGGACTAAACGATGCCCACTCAACCAAACGGACAGGGCCAGGGACCCCAGCAGCAGGGCCCCCAGAAGAGGGGAGGATTCCAGATAGGATTCTCCTGGCTCTACATTCTCCTCATTGCCGGCATCTTCCTGATGCTTTGGAACAACGGAGGAGCAAATCCCCAGAAGATCGAATGGGATGAAGTGCAGGAGATGATCGCCGCCGGTGACGTCAAGCAGATCGAATTCGTGCGCAACGACTACCGCGGAAACATCACCATCCGTCCCGACAGGATCGAGAAGTACGCCGACAAATTCGGCGGAAAGGTTCCCCCGAAATCACCCCATTTCAACTTCCTCGTTTCTTCGAAGTTCGATCCGGAGCTTACCTTCGGAGAACTCAACTCATCTCTCGAGGAACCGTACCGCTTCAAGGTCATAATGACCAATGACGCCAAGGTATGGGGTCAGGTTCTGGAGTGGCTCATATTCCCCATCCTTCTCGTCCTCATGTGGATCTGGATGTTCAGAGGCATAGGCCGCAACATGGGCGGCGGAGCCGGAGGCCCCGGTGGAGTCTTCTCCGTCGGCAAATCCACCGGCAAGCTCGCTGACAAGGATTCCATCAAGGTGACGTTCAAGGACGTAGCCGGACTATACGGGGCTAAGGAAGAAGTGATGGAAATCGTCGACTTCCTCAAGAATCCCCAGAAATATACCGCCCTCGGCGGAAAGATCCCCAAGGGAGCCCTCCTCGTGGGTCCTCCCGGAACGGGTAAGACCCTTCTCGCGAAGGCAGTGGCCGGTGAGGCCAACGTACCTTTCTTCTCCATTTCCGGATCCGACTTCGTTGAGATGTTCGTAGGTGTCGGAGCATCGAGGGTAAGGGACCTCTTCCGTCAGGCGAAGGAGAAAGCACCCTGCATCGTATTCATCGACGAGATCGACGCCGTAGGTAGGGCGAGAGGAAAGAACGTCGGATTCTCATCCAACGACGAGAGGGAGAATACCCTCAACCAGCTTCTCACCGAGATGGACGGATTCGACTCCAACAGCGGAGTCATCATCCTCGCCGCGACGAACCGTGCTGACATCCTCGACAAGGCCCTGATGCGAGCCGGAAGGTTCGACCGTCAGATCCATGTCGACCTTCCCGAGCTCAAGGAAAGGGAGGAGATCTTCAAAGTCCACCTCCGTGGAATAAAGACTTCACCCGACTTCGAGGTCGAGTTCATGGCAAAGCATACCCCGGGATTCTCGGGAGCCGACATAGCCAACGTCTGCAACGAGGCTGCGCTTACGGCAGCCAGGAAGAACAAGTCCTTCGTCGAGAAGCAGGACTTCCTTGACGCGGTCGACAGGGTAGTGGGCGGACTCGAAAGGAAGAGCGCCACCATCATGACACCCGAGGAGAAGAGGACTACCGCCTTCCATGAGGCAGGACACGCCGTCGTGGGTTGGCTTCTCCCTTACGCCGATCCGGTGTTCAAGGTGAGCCTCATCCCCAGAGGCCAGGCCCTCGGAATCACCTGGAGCCTTCCCGCCGAAAGGAAGATCATATCGAAGTCCTACCTTATGGACCAGATGTGCACTCTGATGGGTGGAAGGGCAGCCGAGGACATAATCAACGGCGAACCCGCTTCCGGAGCCCTCAATGACCTTGAAAGGCTAACCCGCATGGCATACGGCATGGTCCAGTTCTACGGAATGAGCGACAAGATCGGAAACCTCTCCTTCTACGATTCCACGGGATCGAGGGGATACGACCTCACCAAGCCCTATTCCGAGAAGACGGCCGAGGTCATGGACCAGGAAGTCAAGGACATCGTGGAGGAAGTCTACCGCAGGACCGAAAAGATCCTGAAGGACAACTTCGACAAGTTCAGCAAGGTCGCGAACCTCCTTCTGGACAAGGAAGTCATCCTCGCTGACGACCTCGAGGCCATCCTCGGACCCAAGGTGAAGCCCGCTTCTTCAATCGAAGCCGAGGCTGAAAACAAGGAAGAGAAGAGCGCTGACGCCCCTGAGGCCGACGGCTTCTCCGTCTCGACGACACTTCCTTCCGAATAAAGACATAAACCATAAGGCGTGGTCCGGAACTTTTCCGGGCTCACGCCTTTTTCAATATCACAGACTATACTGAAACCGCACCATGAACAACACAGTCAAAAGGTCCATATCGGGAGTCGGCTTTATCGCCGCGATGCTGCTCGGACTCCTGGTGAACAAATACCTTTTCGCCGTCCTGTTCCTCTTCATCATGATAGTGATGATGATTGAGTTCTACAGGATGACGATGGGGGACAAGTACAAGTGGTCGAGGGCCACGGCGATCTTCGCCGGAGTCATCCTCTTTGTCCTTGTCTTCATGGTGGCCGCCTTCGGGGTGAAGGTGGACTACGTGGGACTGGCCCTGGTTCCGATCATCATCGTGATGATATTCTCGCTATATTCAAAGGACAAGACCGAGTTCTGGAAGTTCTCACACATGTATACGGGCTTCCTGTATATCGCCGTACCTCTGGCCCTTTCGAACTTCATCGCCTTCAAGCACGGGGAATTCAGCGGAACGCTCCTTCTGAGCTTCTTCATCATAATCTGGGCATCTGACGTGGGAGCTTTCGTCTTGGGCAGCGCCTTCGGCCAGAAATACGGCAAGAAGCTCTTCCCCGAGATCTCTCCCAAGAAATCCTGGATAGGATTCTGGGGAGGAATGCTCTGCGCAGTTCTCGCCAGCTGTATCCTCAAGCTCACCGGAATGTTCGAGTTCCCGATGGTACACGCCATCATCCTCGCCATCGTGATGGACATAGCGGGAGTGTACGGGGATCTTTTCGAGTCGCAGTGGAAACGTTCCTTCGACCTCAAGGACTCCGGTAACATCATCCCGGGCCACGGAGGAATGCTCGACCGCTTCGATTCAACCCTCATGGCCTTCCCTGTCGGAGTGCTCTACATGGTGCTTTTCAATCTCATTTAACGGGAGTTCCATATTAATACAAAATATTGTATATTTGCGGGGTTTGGGCGTAAAATGCGCCCATCGGACTTACGAATCTATATCCCCACTGTAGACCAATATGCACCTTGACAAGGATTCATACGGAACCATAGCCCTGGCTTGGCTTATCCCTGCCGCAATTGTTGCGGCTCTCTTCATTTTCTTCGGACCTTCGATCGTCGTATGGCTTTTGACGGCCTTCCTCATCGTATTCATGCTCTTCGTGACGTGGTTCCACCGGGTACCGGTGAGACACACAGTGGGAGGGGAGAAGACGATATGTGCCGTAGCTGACGGAAAGATCATCATCGTGGAAAAGGCCTATGAGAAGGAATACCTCAAGAGGGAATGCATGCAGGTGTCGATCTACATGAACTTCTTCGACGTTCACGCCAACTTCTGGCCCATGGACGGTGAAGTGTCATACTACAAGTACCATCCGGGAAATTATCTCCTGGCGTTCCATCCCAAGGCAAGTGAGAAGAACGAGCATTCTTCCACCGCCATCAAGGGAAATTACGGGGAACTCCTCTTCAAGCAGATAGCCGGTACCTTCGCAAGGAGGATCGTCTGCTACTCGAAGACAGGGATGCTCGTCAAGGCGGGGGAGCAGTGCGGAATCATCAAGTTCGGTTCCCGCATCGACATGTACCTTCCCCTTGACGCTGACATAAAGGTAAAGGTCGGTGACCTTACGAGGGCCAGCGAAACAGTCATCGCGGAGCTCCACTGATTTCACTGATATTGTGATATCGTGGTATCACAGGTATCTTTTAAATGAAAACAATCCGGGAAGCCGCACAGCAGACGGACTTCACCATCACCATCAACCTATGGAGGATAAATCAATGAAAGGAAGAATAAGCACACTTTTGGTCATAGCGGCCGTATCAATGATATCACTGTTCTTTTCGGTGGACTCGAAAGCCCAGTACAGGATGTCATATGAAATCGGTGCCGGTTCTTCAATGTTCACTTCCAAAGACAAGAGTGAACCCGGATTCACCTTCTTCAATGAGGTCAGGTTCTATACCGGAAAGTGGGTCGATCTCGGCATAAGGCTCGAGGATAACTTCTCCTGGGGAAGAAAGAGTGAGAGCAACGCCAACTTCAACGACAATGCCCTGGGGCTAAAGGGTGTGGCGAATTTCAACTGCGCATTCGCGAGTGATTTCAACCCGTATATCGGAGTGGAAGTTGGAGGATCGCTGATGCATCATCAGGATCTTGACAAAAAGAACACCATCTGCTATACCGACCTTGTAGTCGGTCCCAGAATCGGAATCGAGATAAAGCACCACCTACGTCTCGGAGCCTCGTACCAGTACAATTTCTTCCACGAGAGGTTCAGCTATGTAGGATTCAACGTGTCGTGGAGTTTCGAGATCTGACGTAAGGTATATTCATGAACGTTAGGTGTTAAATCAAGATGCGGGCAGGTGATGAACTTGACCGCATTATTATTTGCTGACAGACAAATATTGGTTCGAATACGTCAGAAAGTTTATTCCCCCTGAAGATAATAAAGAACGCATCGGGGGAGAGTATCCGGCTGAGATTCTGGGATTCGGATGAAAAGAAGCTCACGCCTGGTATCAACTTCCGCAGGCCTACGGTTATTCTTATCCGGAAAGCATGGTTTTGTAATCGGGACTCATCATCTTCCCGGCAATTGGATATGGAAGAGTTCCGTCGGAATCGATGGGATGAACTCTGACGGTATCATGGAAATAGTGATTGCGGAAAGGATCGCCACGATAGCGATGACACTTACCGCCAGGCGGACACTCCGGAGGTCCTTTCTGGATACTTCAAGAACGATGCGGATGCAGTCCTCCTTCTGATGTTTCGGGTCCATAGCAGACGGAACCGGCAGGGAATCCATCTGACGGACGACGTCCTTCATGAAGGCGTCGCTGTTCTTTACCACCGGCTTATGCTGGAGCATGAACTTTTTTATGTCTTTATCTTTCACCATTTTCTTGGAGGATTTTCTTTAAGTGTCTTCTTGCCCTGTGAAGGTGCGAACGCACGGTGACGGAAGGCATTCCGAGAATCTCGGCGATCTCTTTCGTGGAATAGTCTTCGATGTAGAAAAGAAGGACCGTCGCCTTCTCTGATGCAGTCAATCCATCGATTGCGCTGTAGAGTTCATTGTAATCTTCCCGGTTGCCGCCCTCGTCAACGGATGGGATGAGATTCTCTTTTTCGGAGAGGGGCAAAGTATCAAGGATCTTCTTTCCGATGTGGTCGCAGAAACATCTGTATCCGATGCTGAATAGCCACGTGCTGAAGCTGGAGCGGCCCTGGAATGAATCGTAATGGAGGTAAGCTTTCAGGAGCGTTTCCTGGGCGAGGTCATCGGATGTGAAGGCATCACCATGACACATGCCGAGCAGGAACCTCCTTAAAGGCTCCTGCAAAGCGGAAATCTCGGCTATGAACTGTTCCCTTGTCATCAGCGACTATGCCGCTTTCTTCAACTTCTTCTTTTGATTGAAATAGGTGACGAAGAATGAAATCCCGACAACCAGAAGAATGCCCGCCACGACATAAACCATTGTTATCACTAAAGTGATCGGCACCAGATCCTCCGTATTGAAGGTGGTTCCGTTGGCATGGGTGGCATACATCCCTTTCAAATACGAGTAGAACAGGGCTGTGGCCACTGTGATGATCACTCCGGACAAACTGAAGATGATACCGAAGCGGAGATTGTTCTGGGACCTCTGTTCCTCTGATAGGGGATTGGTAAGGGACTTGGCGAGCATCTCGGGATCGACGATGTTGCCGTTCTCAATTTCCTTGAGAAGGATCTCTTTCTTTGTCCGGAGGAGATTTCGGCGATAGAGGTAATAGAACATGATCGGCAGCAGTATGACAGCTGCAGGAATCAGGTCTTCAAGTAAATTGAATAACCGATAGACGAATGAAGCGTATACTTCCATGATAAATGACTTTTATGGTTTCTTTGCCTGTTAGACAGGAGTGAACTCCGAAATGTTGCACTCGGGAAGAAAATAATACAAAGAAAGTGGACAATGAAATCAAAGGTAGCTAAGAATTGTTTCCAATCCTATGGGATAGTGGCAGTTCCTATGGAACTCTTGACGACAAAAACTAATAATCATTACTATTGAAGTTCAATTGTAGAAACAAATCCTGTAATCGTTCCAGATAGCGCTGTTTTTTTGTAATTTTGTACGATAAAGAGATAGTTAATGGGAGAGCTTTCCACCAAGAAATTAGTAGCCGGTTTTAATAAGGCCTTTATCAACTCGAATGATGAATCGGATCCGATTTATTCTCCGGGGCTGATTTCCAATTCGCATGGTAGAAAGGTTCTGACAGCCATTGACAGAGAGATGAAAAGTTGCGATGATATGTTTATCAGCGTGGCTTTCATCACGATGGGTGGAATCGCTCCATTGTTGGGAACTCTCAAAGATATGGAGCAACAAAATATCCACGGCCGCATACTCACCACTGATTATCTGATGTTCAGTGATCCACGAGCTCTGGATAAATTGTCTTCTCTTCGAAATCTCGAAGTTAGAGTCTTCAAAACGGGTGACAACAATATCGGATTCCACACCAAGGGGTACATGTTCCATAATGGAGATAACCTCAGGATAATCATCGGCAGTTCCAATCTCACCCAGGATGCGATCACCAAAAACCATGAATGGAACACACGCCTCGTTTCTTCAACAGATGGTGAATACGCCAAAGAAATCGAAACCGTATTCAATGAGTTGTGGGAATCTTCAGTATGTTATAAAGAATATAGGGACGAGTACACCGAGCTATATGAGAATTGCCGGAAAGAACGCGAAGACCTGACCAATCTAACAAGAACGCTGAATCTATCATATTCTAAGGTCTTGGAACCGAATGCGATGCAGGAAGAGTTCTCCCTGAATATTGAGAGGCTCATCCGTTCTGGGCAAAAAAGGGCGATGCTCATTTCGGCGACCGGAACCGGTAAAACTTACGCTTCTGCATTCGCGATCAGGAAACTCTTTTCTGAAAATATACTCAAGGGCAAGAAAGCACTATTCCTTTCTCATCGTGAGCAGATCAACAGGCAGGCTCTTTCGAGTTATAAGAGGATTTTCGGGCGACATGTTCCGATGGATCTTCTGAGCGGAACTCATAATGATCTCGTCAATGCGAAAAGCGCACATTTCCTTTTCTCCACCATGAATATGATGGCCAAGGCAGAGATAAGGGAACATTTCAGACCAGACGAGTTTTCTGTAATAGTTCTGGATGAATGCCATAGAAGCGGAGCTGAAAGCTACCAGAAGATTATAAACTATTTCAAACCGGAATTGCTTCTCGGAATGTCAGCATCTCCGGAAAGAATGGACGGATTCGACGTGTTTTCACTGTTTGACCATAATATCGCGTGTGAAGTCCGACTCCAGCAAGCTCTTGAAAACGACATGCTTTGTCCTTTCCATTATTTTGGGATCACTGATCTCGAAGTTGATGGGAAGAGCCTCGATGACTTGACGAAATTCAGAAAGCTCGTTTCAGACAAACGCGTTGAATATATCATTGAAAGAGCCGAGTATTATGGCTACAGCGGAGATAGGGTAAAAGGACTGATTTTCTGTAGCAGGAAAGAAGAAGCGAAAGAACTGAGCGATAAATTCAACGCCACAGGAAAATACAATACAGTAATGCTTTCGGGGGATGACAGCCAGGAATATCGCGAAAATGCTATAGAACGTCTTGTCTCATCCGACAGAAGAGACAGGCTTGATTATATTTTCACGGTAGATATCTTCAACGAAGGTGTAGATATTCCGGAAATCAACCAAGTCATTCTCCTTAGACCTACTGAATCTCCTATCATTTTCGTTCAGCAACTTGGCCGTGGACTTAGGATCGCTGAAGGAAAAGAATACGTGGTAATCCTTGACTTCATCGGCAATTACCAGACGAACTATATGATTCCGATAGCTCTTTCCGGTGACAGAAGCGGCAATAAGGATAATATCCGTCGCTCTCTTATCGAGGGCAACAATATGATCAAAGGAGCATCGACAATATATTTTGATCCCATCTCCCGCGACCGTATCTATAAGTCTATCGATACTGCCGACCTTAATCAGATCAAACTCTTGAAAAAGGAATACCAGCAGCTCAAATACAAGCTCGGCCGTATTCCATATCTATCGGAGTTTGACGCATTGGGTGAGCTTGATCCCATGAGGATAATTCAGAAGAAAGGATCATATCAGGCTTTCTTACGTGATTGCGAACCAGATTTCAAGATGGAGTGGTCTGATAAGCAATACCAGATCCTCGAATTTATTTCTACCAAGTTCGCTTCTGGAATGCGGCTTCATGAGCTCGTTCTTCTCAAGTCCCTGATTAACTCTCCGATAAGCGCTGAGAATTGGACCAAAGCTCTTGATACTGAGTACGGAGTGAAAATGGATACACCGACAAGGGTAAATGCCATCGCAGTCCTCTCGGGTGGCTTTTTCAGAGGGAATAAGTTTGCGATCAAACTGATCGAGGAAAAAGATGGAATCATCAACTTGTCAGAACAGTTCTCACTCGCGCTCAAAGACAAAGATTATCTTGCGGCAGTAAAAGAATTGATCGACTTCGGAATTTATAGGAATGGCAGAGACTATTCCAAGCCATATGGCAATACACATTTCACCCTATACAAGAAATACACTTATACCGAAGTGTGTTGGCTGTTGAATTGGAGGAAGGAAGAAGTCTCACTCAACATCGGAGGTTATAAATATGATTCCTTCTCGAAAACATATCCCGTGTTTATCAATTACGAGAAAGAGGACGACATAACCGCGACAACACGTTATGAAGACCGCTTTACGGATCCTTCTACATTGACGGCTATTTCAAAAAGCCGTAGAACAATAGAGTCGGACGATGTACAAAATGCCATTCATGCTGTAGAAAGAGATATTTTGATGCCGCTGTTTGTTAGGAAAAATAAAGATGACAAGGTATCCAAAGAATTCTATTTCCTTGGGACCATGAAACATAATGGCCATCTTTTACCGTTCATTATGGATGATACTGATAATGTGACGGCCGTCGAGATAGGCTATAAACTAGATACACCTATCGAAAGCAATTTATACGAATATATTACGGAACAATCTATATGAAGACAATAGAAGTAGTTGCAGCTATAATCAGAAAGGGCGATCATATTTTCGCTACACAGAGGGGATACGGAGATTTCAAAGACTGGTGGGAATTTCCAGGAGGTAAAATGGAAGCCCATGAAACTCCTGAAGAAGCTCTGATTAGAGAAATCAAAGAGGAACTGTCGACAGATATTTCGGTGGACAAGTTTCTTTATACCGTAGAATGGGATTACCCCAAGTTCCACCTGGTTATGCACTGCTTCATGTGCTCTTTGGTTTCTGAAGCCCTGCACCTGAATGAACATGAAGCGGCGAAGTGGCTGAGCAAGGAAGACATCCATTCCGTCAACTGGTTACCGGCTGATGAAATTCTGTTGCCTATGATTGCAAAGGAGCTTGAAAACGACGATACATCCGGCGAGGAATGTCCTGAAGATTAGCATTGACGCCAAAAAGAAGACTAGAGTTTGATAAGTTCAGATAGTTTTGCTTCGACGTTAACGACCTCCTTTTTACTGATCGGAATTCCTACCAATGTGATATTCACCACGGTCGAATCAAGCGGAGATTGAGCGGTCATCCTATGTTGAACGAACGAGGAGAAGGGATATATAAGTAAAATACTCTTCTCCCCGGTATTGACGAATGAACTATACGCCATGATTTGGTGAAGATCATGTCTGAATGAATCTTTCAGGTCATCAGAATAATCATTCCAATTGTACATGTGGCTTTTGTATTTGGCATCTATGATGACCTTTGAATCGCCTCTCTTCAATACCATATCCGGTTCCAGATATGCGAGGCCCCATTTGGGCTTTTTCCCAACGATAGGGAAGTGGATGTTCGGGTAGAAGGTTCCTCCTTTCCTCTTGGCCACAGCACTTACAAGATACTGCACATACTTCTCAAAGAAGTCTGCATAATCTACTCGCCATGC
Organism: Bacteroidales bacterium; assembly: GCA_017469845.1. Classification (GTDB taxonomy): domain Bacteria; phylum Bacteroidota; class Bacteroidia; order Bacteroidales; family UBA932; genus Cryptobacteroides. The sequence goes on from JAFUFP010000019.1 coordinate 13,150, forward strand.
AAGCTTGAGATTTGTTTCACTGTTGAGAATCAAATTGCCGATTTCCTTCAATTCTTTTATCACCTTGGGGTCAGACATTCTTCCTTGTAGTACATTTGTCTTTCTCTTTGGCGAATCCATCAGTATTCTTTTCAAAAAGGAGATTTTATCAAGATAGCTTAGTCTGGCTTTTACAGGAGTCTTGTACAATTCAAGATGAGATATCGCTATTCCAAGGACATAATTGATCTGTTGCCATTCTATATGGTTTACTTCAAGAATGTTGCATCTATTGGGGAAAGATAACTTGCTGAAGGGATCTGTTGCTGTATCCACTGCATACTTATCCCATAAGGTCCCGCCGTTAGGGTGCCTTTGAATGCGCATTTCAGAATCGAACTTCGTCCATCTGAACCTTCTCGCCTCTAAATATTTATCAAGGAATTTACAGCATTCGATATAGATGGGAGGTTTATGTGACGAATTGGTAAATAAAGTAAGTGATTCAGAATATTCTGGGGTGATGCTGTCATCGATAAGAGACAGTAACTCGCCCAATTCTTCACCATAACGCCCAGTTACATTGAAATCAGAAAACTTTTTACCATCGGCAGGAGAGATCAGAGGTGCGCTTCCTGTAAACCTGGATGTGGACAGGATTAACTTGAGCTTATATCCAATCTGACTAATGGAAGCGTCAATTCCCAAAAACGAAAGGCTCTTCTTGTTTACGCTTATAAATTTTTGAAGTAATGACTCAGGGAATCTTTTGTTTCCTTCAAATGCATGAATCAACTTGTCGGCGGGAATCTCGATAGTGGAGAGCGTCGGCAAAGAAGAAAAATACGAAATTATCTCTTCAGGTTTTTGAGCCATCAGATACTTTTAATCAAATAAGTTACGTTCAGTGGTCTCCATAAAGAAGGCTGAAAACGAATCCTTGGCACTTGATAAATACCCTTCGACAAGATATTCTTTAATAAGAGGCAGCAATTCATAGATGAGCCTTTCTCTCATTTCATCGGCATCCTTCGCAATAAAATATGAATGTCCCGGTTGCAGGTTTAGTTCTTCGTCGGTTGCGAAAGTTGTGAATATTTCTGAAATCGCATTGAACTCGTCTATGAAAAACTTGTTGCCTGCAGGAACTTCTTTTTTGCCTGTATCATCATCTTTGTCTCTTAGTATCTTTGGTCTTAATGTGTACCACGAAAATCTTCGTCTTAAGGCAAAGTCAACAACAGCAAGACTTCTATCTGCTGTATTCATAGTTGCAATTACGTCTAGGTTTTCCGGCAAAACAGATAAAGAGAGTTCGTCTGTAATTTTAATTTTAGTTGTTCGATAGTCTGATTTTTTCTCGAACAAATAAAACACAGGGCCCAGAACATTTGATAAGTTAGCTCTGTTGATTTCATCAATTATCAGAAGTACTCTTTCGCCTTTTTCTGCCACAGCTAAAGCCTTCATGATAGCTTTATATAGAATGCCTTCTTTGGGTTTGAATCCACTTGATCCATCCATGCAAGGTTGGATACCGTAGAGAAAATCTGAATAAGAAGTTTCAGCATGGAATTGCTCAAAAAGTACATTTCCTTCTTTGTAGTTGTCTCGGGCAATCTTTTCTGCCGTCCATGTTTTACCCGTACCCGGCGCACCTTGAAGAACAATAAAACGGTGCTTCTCCAACAACTGTTTAACTTCATTATAGTCGTCGACAGTCGTTGATGGCTCTACTATTTTCAATGCTTCTTTGGCAGCAGTAATATGCGCCTTAGATGTTGTCCATCCTCGTATTATCGCATAACGGGCAATCCAAGCAGACAAAACATCACGGTCTTCTTCTTTAGAAAAGTCAAGATACCTTACGACGGGAAGAACTTTCTGATACTTGTCTACGACCGGTTGGAAATTTGGGCAATTATTCAACACGAAATCAGCGAAAGGCTTAAAATCCGAATTGTTGTCAGCGAATGATGACTTGCAGAAAGATTTTCCGTCATTAGAGATTAACTTTAGGAAGTGGCGCCTTAAACCAGGCTGAGATGCGAGTTCCGAATCGTTTGTGAATCCACCGGAACCAATACCCAGGCTGACGAAAAATGTACTATCGTCTTTGTTCGGGAAGATCACTAAAGAAAAATCAGAGTATACGCCACTTTCAGGTTCCTCAGGTCTTATAAACCCGAAGAAGTACGCGTTATTATCATCGTCGCTTTTCTTATCGTTCAGGAATGAACGATATATTGCATTAAATCGATTTCTGGGTTCGTTGGTTTTCTTCTTGAATCCAAATTTTTCAGCTTTTCCAAGGACGAATTTTTCTAATTCTTCAGGAGTCATATAACTTCGGATTAATGGATATCGTATAAAATGATAGGGGATTTCTTTCCCATGTAGGGGACTGTACGTATCGTGTTGTAATCTATGAATTCAACAGCGTCTTCATATTCCATCGAATCAGACAGCATTAGGCATTCGACCATCTTACTGTATGAATATATTAGTCTGCCGTCGTCATCAATTCCAATGATGGCTTGTGCATAGTCCGGATTGACAAAAAATGATGATTCTTGTTCATCGCGTTCCAGAAGAAAATCGCGTACTTCTTCAGCATTATTGAATCTGAAAATTGAATCATCGGCATTTTCAATAAAATGGCTGAGCGGCATGCCGAAATAAGAGGCGATTCTGTTCAGAAGATCCAAAGAAATATTACGTTTGCCATTCTCTACATCACTCATATAGCGACGATCAACCCCGGCTTCTATGGCTAGAGTTTCTTGCGACAAACCCTTCTGTTTGCGTAGCTTGATTATAGTTTTACCGATACTTTCAGGAGTAACCATGTGGTAGATAAATTTTAACAAAATTAACTTTCCATGTAAAAAAGCACCACGGCCTATAAGCCGTGGTGCTTGGAAATGATAGAATATTCTTAAATAAAAAGGTTCTTCCGCAATTTAGTTGAAGCATAGGTTGCTGAAGACCATTTTCCGCTTGAGCAGGTCAAGTGAGGCTCGTCCATACATTAGTCGTTTTATCGCCTTTAGTTTGTTCACAAAGCCTTCAACGATGCCATTAGAGGTATCCAAAGAGATGGCATTCCTCACGGCTTTTATATCAATACTGATACCATAGGCAAAAGATCTAAGCTCCTTAATAGGAGACTTCCCATAGTTTTCAAGCCATGCGTCCAAATCATCAATATCATCTCCCATGATAGTTTCATAAAAAGAAGATGCCGCATTGTATATATCTCTGAACCACCCATATGACATCATCTTCTCAACAAGTGTAGCCTCTGATGGCCCCATCTTTTTCTTTCCAATGGACTTGTCCACTATATGCGCTATCTGACGTATTGGCAGCAGTGGCTCACTTTCGGAACTAGGCGCATTCTTCATCTTCTCGACCTCTTGCCTGGGACGGGATCCTCGATGGCCGTCAGACAGGTATCTGTAATGGTCGTAGAAAGGGGTCAATGAGCCTGGGAAGCCTTCTTCCCTGATCTCCAGAAAGATTTTGAAAAGATCCTTCCCATGCCGGTACTCTTCTTCCACGTATGAGTCGTAAAGAAAATAAGGCAGTCGCTCCTTGCTAGCCCTTTCCGGAAGAGTGTCCCAACCCATATATTTCCTTACGGTCTGTCTGGCTATGCCCAGTTTCTTGGATATCTGGGCTATATTGAACCCTTCGGCCTGTAAATCTTTGACTTCATCGAACATGACTTGTCGAGAGTCAACCTTTGTAGTTTCTTGAGCTTCGGCCGCTCGTACGGTGCTTCTGTACTCTTGATAATGAGAACCAATAACTTTCGTAACGCAATCTGACATATTCTTGACCAAATGGAATCGGTCCGCTACCTCTGTGATATTCCTGCCCGTCGCAGCGATAGCTGCGGTATAATCCGTGGATCGGTCACGGCTGACGACCTTCACTTGGGGATGTGTATCCAACCATGATTGAAAGCTACTTACTTTTCTGTCACCGAGGAGGTCTATAACGGCCCCGGTTTCTAGACTAACGACGATACTTCCGTATGTGACTCCTTTGCGAAAGGCCCAATCATCAACGCCTATCTCCTTAACCTCGCACCGTTCCGGGACCGACATGCGATGGATATCGCGGAGAACGGTGTCGCCGCTGATGCACACTCCTATTGCTGATAGCATTTTACTGGCTGATTCTGAGGAACTTTTCAAGCCATGCTGGGTTACGGCCATTTCACAACGCCTTGTCCGCCTTCGGTATCTGAACACTTCGTCCCCCGGTTGCTCAGCGAAGGTCTTTTTACCGCAAGCAGGATTGTGACAGAAGAACTTACGCGCTTTAAACGTGATAATTACCGGATGGCCCAGAATGGAAAGATCTGTGATTGTCCTGAAATACCGACTGTGAACACTATGGCTTACGCATCCGCAATACGGACAGACTCCATGAGGAAGGTTACATTGTGCGTATACATGGTACGTGCCCGTGTCCGTGTCCTCGAACTCTACCTGTTCAATAGATAGCTCACTTGGAGAATAAAAGGCCGACAGGTCGGCTTTCGCAGATGGTGGCGTTAGGCATCGCCGTAAAAAAGTAGTAAATTTGCCTTCGTTGGGTACTTTACACATCGTCCATAACTTTATACTGTGGTAAGCATAAAGTTACGAAAAAATTATGTAAATACCTAATAATCAATTAGTTAAATTGCATCAAAACATGTAGTTTCTTGCTGTTTGGCTAATTGATTTTTCGCGTCTAGACTAAATGATATTACTCTGTGTCTGTCGCTCTTTTTTCACACTGTAGACAGCGCGCCCTTCAACTAAATTGCGGAAGAGCCAATAAAAATTACTCCTACCGGATCAAGGATTTTAGTCTACTGTTTTTTTCCTTCTGTCATAAAACTCCGCCACCGCAGTAAAGAACGCATCACCGCTGGAATTCAGCGCTGTCTCCACTGAATCCTGCACAACTCCAATGATGAATCCTACTCCCACGGCCTGCATAGCGATGTCATTGGAAATCCCGAAGAACGAGCAAGCCATGGGAACCAGGAGGAGGGATCCTCCGGCTACGCCAGATGCTCCGCAAGCACCGAGGGTGGCGATGATGCTGAGCACTATCGCCGAGACAAGGCTGACCTCTATTCCTACGGTATGAGCGACAGCGAGGGAAAGGACAGTGATGGTGACAGCGGCACCGTTCATGTTTATCGTCGCTCCCAACGGAATACTCACCGAGTAGAACTCTTCATCAAGTCCCATCTTCTTGCATAGATCCATGTTGATGGGGATGTTCGCTGCAGAAGATCTCGTGAAGAATGCGTTGAGACCACTTTCCTTGAGACATCTCCAGAGAAGGGGATAGGGATTTTTATGAAGGAAGAGGAAAGCGATTGTCGGGTTGATGAGTAGGGAAGTGGTAAGCATACATCCAACCAGAAGCAGGAGCAGCTTCCCGTAATCCGTGAATATCTCCAATCCGCTCTCCGATACGGATGAGAATACCAGTCCCATGATTCCGAAGGGAGCGAACTGGATAACCCATCTTACGGCTTGGGATATCACTTCCGCCAGATCACTCACAACATTGATGGTATTCTCGCTCGCGACCTTCTTCAGCGCCAATCCGGCCACTATCGCCCAGAAAAGGATTCCGATGTAGTTGGCGGAAGAAAGCGAGAGAATGGGATTCGTGACCATGTTGGTGAGAAGGGTGGAAAACACCTCCGACAATCCTCCGGGAGCGTTTCCCGCTGCTTCGCCGGAAAGATTGATTGTGACCGGGAACAGGAAACTTCCGCATACCGCTATGACAGCTGCGATGAGAGTCGAGAGAAGATAAAGGGTTATTACCGTCCTGAACCTCGCTCCCAATCCTCCCTTGGCTTTCGCTATGGAAGCTGCGACGAGCAGTGCGACCAGAACAGGGGCAATGGCCTTCAGGGCACTCACGAACACCTGTCCGAAGATCCCGATGAAGGTCCAGGACGGAAACGTCAGAGCCAGGGCTGCACCGATTATGAGTCCTACGAGGATTCGTAGGACAAGGGAAGTGTCAGTCCATTTCTTGAGCAGTGTCGATATTCCGGCCATGGTTTCAGTCGTCTTTGTATTCTTCTGTTTTCAGTGCAATGCCTTCATAATCCCTCTTATAATCTTCCAACGTGATTCCGAAGGAGAAGAGGGCTATGAGATTTACTCGTCTTCGTCCTCATATGAAGCGTCTTCGTCGTAGACTCTACCGGTCTCCGGATCGAAATCCGGTCCCAGTTCTCCACCGGTAGGATCTATTCCCGTTGAGAGGTATTCCTCCCATGCGGCATCTTGGTATTCTTCCGATTCATCTATCATACCTTGCTGAGGTATAGGTGGTTTCTGTTATGGGTATGCGAGTAATGTGCTTTCTATCCGTAAAAGTAAGAAGAAAAACGGAAAGGTCCTATTCCCGTAAGTATTCTTTTTCTAGCCACTTTCTTTTTATGGAGTGTGTTCTGCTGTCTGTCTGCAGCGGAAACAAACGTACCGGGGTGTAGTCAATCCTTGGAATTGATGTCACAGAAGAAATAAACATCAAATCTGGATGCTGAAGGTATGATGCTTTTTCTCCAGAAGATGTTTGCACAATTCTTCTTTCTCCTCATTATGTTTCATTATAAAATCGAGGAGCTTCTTTGGCGGGTTCTCAATGATGATAATATCGTCGGCCTTTTCCATGTTCTTCTCCTTCTTCACAAATATAGCCGATATGATTCGCATCTCAATGAAGAATATAGAAATACTCCGAATGAGAGCACCGAAAGTGAAAGGGAGCCCCGGTCGGAGCTCCCTGATCAATTTATATATGGTATGAAGGATAAGTTATCTTCTCCTTCCACCCTGGCCCTGTGCGGGCTGAGGCATCTCGGGAGCGGTGAGAACCTGGGCGTTCATCCACTCGAAGATGTTGCTGTAGCCCTGGGGAGCGACGCTTCCGCCTCCGTTGTTGGAAGGCTTCACATCACCTTCGCTCTGCTCCTGTGAAGCAGTGACAGCGTCATTGAAGAGGTAGCACCATGAGAAGTGGCCCATCAGTTTCTGTCCGGGGTTGTCGATACCGACGACATTCTCGAACATCGACATCCAGACGTTCTTGGCTCCGGCCTTGATCATGCGCTGGAAGGTGGGGATGCAGTGGATCTTGGGATCGACCGTGGTGTCGTCGTAGGACTGGACGATCCAGATATTCTCCTCGGCGAGGGACTTTATCTCGTTGTCGGAGATGAATTCATCCTTGTAGGCTTCGCAGGTGGGATATGCGGCGGCGAAGAACTTGGGATGGCGCATGAGCATGTTCATGGTCATGTATCCTCCGTTTGAGCATCCTCCGAGGTAGATACGGTTACGGTCAACATCGGGATTGATGGAGATGTAGTAGTCGATGCAGGATTTCAGCACATCATTGTACACGGACTGTATGTCTCCGTGGGTGAAGGCGCCGTTCGCTGTGCCCATCCACATGGTGGGGCACTGGATTGAAAGGACGTAAGCGCCTTTCGATCCTCCTTCCGTCGTGAAATGGCCCTGGATTTGGGGACGGATTAGAGAAACGACCTCGTTTCCGAGAAGGGTGATCGATACGTCAACTCCGCCTTCTCCGCCTCCGTGGAGCCAGATGACAAGGGGATTGGCCTTGCCGTCACCCTTTAGTGACCAGGGCTCATAGGAAGCGTAGGTGAGAGTGATGTCACCTGCCTTTCCGGTAGCTTTTCCGGTGAAGGTTCCCTTGTTGAAGTAATCGGCTTCGGAAGTGAAGTCTGTGAGGGCCTTGTCGGTGGAGCACACGATGGATGTGATTTTGCCCTTGCCGTTTTTCAGCACTTTGCCGGGTTTGAGTCCGACGGAGAGGTTGTACTCTTCCTTCCAGACGCTTCCGTTTTTCGTGAGGCCTATTCCTCTTCCTGCAGCCTTTTCAAGACCGAGGGCGAGGCAGTCTCCTTCGGGGTTGAAAGCACCCCTGGAGTCGCAAGGATATATGGAGATGACGTTCCTCTCGGTTCCGTTTGTATTCACGGTGAATACCGAAGGATCGGGGTTCTGGAGCTTGATGTCCGGTTTCACGACAACGAGGTTCACGATGGTCGAAGCCTCATATGTTGTGACGCTCACGCTCTGGGGCTCCATCTTGAGGGTCTGGGCGCCTGCGGAAAAGGCCGATACGGATGCAGCTACCGCTGCCAAAAGAAATATCTTTTTCATTGCTTTCTTCGTTTAAGGGATCTTACCATCTGGGGTTGACTGCGGGTTCGGGATCGACCAGTTTCTGGGCGTTCATCCATTCGAAGAGGTTGTTGAAGCCCTGGGGAGCGACTGTTCCGCCACCGTTGTTGGTGGGTTTCATGTCGGCGGTGGACTGCTCCTGGGCACCCGTCACCTGGTCATTGAAGACGTATACCCATGAGAAGTGGCCCATGAGCCTCTGTCCGGGGGTGTCGGTTCCGGTCACGTTCTCGAACATCGATACCCATACGTTCTTGGCTCCCTTTGCCATGAGGCGCTTGTAGGTGGGGATGCAGTATTCAAGGGGTCTAACGGTAGTGTCGTCGAAGGACTGGACGAACCAGATGTTCTCCTTTGCGAGCTGATCGATCTGGACGTCTGAGATGTTGACGTCGGCGTATGCCTCACAAGTGGGATAAGCGGCCGCGAAGAAACCGGGGTTACGGAGCACCATGTTCATGGTCATGTAGCCTCCGTTTGAGCATCCTCCGATATAGATGCGGTAAGGATCGACGTCGGGATTGTTGGTGATGTATGCGTCGATGCAGGACTTCAGTACATCAGAATAGAGCGAAGGATACGATCCGCTTCCGAAGCCCTTGGAGGTGTTCATCCACATGGTGGGGCACTGGACGGCAAGAACGTATGCTCCTTTCTCTCCGCCTTCGGTAGTGAAGTGGGACTGGATGTCGTTGCGTATCAGGGCCACGACTTCGTTGCCCATAAGTTCGATGGAGACGTCAGTTCCGCCTTCTCCCATTCCGTGGAGCCAGATGATGAGGGGGTTCTTCTTTCCGTCGATGCGGAGAGCCTCGGGCTCGTATGCTCCGTAGGTGAGGGTCTCATCTCCGGGGCGTCCGGTTGAAGGACCGGTGAATGTTCCGCGGCGGAAGAAGTCCGACTCCGAAAGGAAGTTGCGGAGGGCATGGGGAGTGGAGCAGTCGACGGCGGTGTAGGTGTTTCCGCCGGCTTTGATCTTCTTGCCGCTCTTGAGGGCGACCTTGACGGGATAAGCGGTGCTCCATGTTCCCATTCCGCGTGACACAAGGGGAGATGCCCCTCTTTCACGGCTCACTTCCAGACCGAAGGCGAGGTAATCTCCTCCGTCTGTCCATTCTCCGCGGTCATCGCAGGTGTAGACGATCTTTACGACCCTTTCCACACCGTTTGTCTCCACGGTGAATACTGAAGGATCGAGGACGTCGAGTTTCACTTCGGGTTTGACGACAACGAGGTTCACCGAGGTGGAGGCCTCGTAGGCATTGATGCGCACGACCTGATTGGTCATCTTGAGGGTCTGCGCACCGGCGGCGGTCGCGGCGAGAGTCATCGCCGCTGCGGCCAGGATTGAACTGAGTCTATTCATATTGACTTTTTGTGTTGGTTATTTTCCAGTGACAATACAAATATGACAATAAAGTGGGAATGGCGTTATTCCATATGTGCGGAAAATTGCGCCGAATCGTCATCCTTACCTTTTTTGTGGTGATGTCCCTGGGTTTGGGACAAGTCGCATACATATTTGCTGAATAGATTCACATCCTACGAAGAAAGTTGATTGTCAATCCGATGCAATATCGTATATTTACGGAACGATAAACGTCGGACTCAAATTTTCAAGCCATGTCAAAAAAAGCGAAACCCTCGTGGGACAAAGTCAATGACAGCTTCACCCTTATCGGTGTAGGAGAGGTGAATCAGAAGAAGTTCATCCAGTCCCTGACCAGGATGATGAAAAAAGATGGATTTGACGGGAAAGTCTTTGTCGAAGACCGCTTTGACAAAGAGGTCGACAAAGGCGCCCTCGCCCATGAACTCTACCTTTGCGAAGGATATTCCTCTACCGGAATCCATGTATTCAAGGAAAAGACAGGGGAGTGGAACGTCGTCGTGATCTCCGTCGCCTCCATGGTGGATGTCCACCTTGCGTGGAATATGTTGACCTGTCTTTCCAAGGAGTTCCCTAAGATGGAAATCGTCACGGAGGAGAACGGACAGATGTACTCTTTCACTTTGCTTGAGGAGAACATTGACGTCATGAAAACACGCAAAATTTTCGCCGTGTTGTCCCTCATGGACAAAGCGACAAAAACCGATGAATTCATTTTCCTTGACGGAGCGTATCGTCACTATGCGGTAATCCCGATAGACGAAGATATTTCTCCCACGGACCGCGTAGCACGCTTCGCGCTTCTTATGAACTCGTTTGTGGAAGTGCAGTGGAAATACCGTGATTACCGTGACGCCCCTCTGGCTCACATGAGCACCCCCCTCGGGAGAGCAGGCCGATGCCCGTATACTCACCAACGGCTCTGACTCTTTCGTCGACCTTGCGGACATGGTCGCGCTGTATTCCCCTGAAGGCGCAGTCAAGATCGTCCCTTATGCCGATTTCCAGGAACTGGTAAGTACTTATGACGGGTACGAGTTCGTTGACGGAATTCAGTTCGCCCTCAAAAAGATGCCCGAAGAAAAGTGGAAGGAACTTTTCGATGAAGCCCAAGGAGAACTCCTGAAGCGCCGTAAATACGACAACTGACGCTGACGTTTCCTTTCCCCGCTTTCCCGCTACGGCTGTACCGGCAAAAAAGGGCCGCACTTCCTTTCGGAACAGAAAAGCGGGCGGAATGGATTTTTTTGTCACCATCCCGCCCGTTTTCCTATGGCATGAAGCCCGGATGTCCGAATCCCTTTTCGAAGAACGCTACTTGGAGTTTCCTCTCTTGGCTTCAGAAGGAAGGTATCCGTAAAGATTCTTGTAGCACTTGCTGAAATACCTCGGTGAGGTGAAACCGACTTCGTAGCAGATTTCAGCGACGGTGAGCCCTCCTTTGATAAGGAGTCTTTCGGCGTGGCGGAGCCTTACGATCCGGAGGAATTCAGAAGGGGTGCTGCCTGTGGCGGAAACCATCCTCCGGTAGAGGTTCGCCCTCGACATTCCCATCGCATCTGCCATCTGCTCCACACTCAATTCGCTCTCCGAAATGTTCTCCTCGATGAAGGCCGTCACTTTGTCGACGAACTTGCGGTCGGCTGATACGACCTCCTTTTCCTCGATGCGGGCCTTCAGTTTGCCTGAAGAGTAGATTCCGGTCCTGGAGACGAGGATGGCTATATGTTCCTTCAGGACATTGATGTCGAACGGCTTGGTGAAGTAGTCATCAGCCCCGCAATCTCGGCTTTCCTTCTCGTTTTCGTCGGTGAGCCTCGCCGTCAGCTTCACAACCGGAAGATTGGCGGTCGAGGGATTCGATTTGATTCTCCGGCAAAGTTCATTGCCGTCCATTCCTGGCATCATCACATCGGAAAGGACCAGCGATTTCAACGGAGGTTACGGCCATCGTTTCGAAATCACCAAGGGCTTCGCCCCCATTCCCAACGAGCAGATGAACCTTTCCGCCGGTGCCGGTGAAGAGTACAGGTTCAAGCAGAATCCGGGATACGAAAGCGCTGACGAGTACACGGGCTGGAAAGAATAGCCGTACCCATATGATATTGTGAATAGGGGAGGGGTCGCAAACATTTGCGGTCCCTCTCCGCCTTTATTGACCGTTTCGGGATTTCTCCATCTCGGAAAGCCTTCCCGAAAAAAGAGAATCTGCAAGCCTTGCAGCTATTGTGACCAGGCGGAATGATTGCGCTAGATTTACCCCCGTAACCAAAAAACCGATCCGATCATGAATATCTACAACGCAATCATCCTCGACGAAAGCGGAAGCATGTCGTCAATCTACAGGGAGACTCTCTCCAGCATGAACGAAGTCCTCAGCGGGATCCGCCGCACCCAGGAGGAAAACCCCACCCAGCAGCACTATGTCACGATTGTGACTTTCGAAGGAAGCGGAATGGACGGAGTGAAGACAAGAAGGGACAGGGTTCCCGTGGGGAACATTTCCCCTTTCACCGAGAAGGACTACCGCCCCGGCGGCTGCACCCCTTTGTATGACGCGATGGGAAAGACCCTCAGCGAACTCGAGGGATTGATCCTTCCCGAGGACAGGGTAGTCGTCACCGTCATCACCGACGGATACGAGAACTCCTCGACGGAGTATTCCGGAAGGATCATAAAGAACATGGTGTCGCGCCTGCGTGAAAAAGGCTGGGTCCTGGCTTACATCGGAGCGAACCAGAACTCGGTTGAGGTGGCAAGGGACCTCAACATCGCCAACGCACTTGATTTTTGCGCTTCGGAAGACGGCGTGAAGGAGATGTCCAGGAAGCTGCGCAAAGCCAACGCGAAGATGTCCCGTGTATTTGAGTGCCCTTCAGTCTGCCTTTCCGAGTTCGACTCTTTCTTCAAGGATGAGAAATAGACTCCCCGGATAAGCGTGAAAGGGGAGGAATTCCTTTTCTTGACCTGAAGACTGCAAAGAGCTCCGGAATCCCCCCAAGCACTCTCTCCCTTCTTCGGAACGATGTCCGAAGAGGGGAGAGATCGTTTATACTATCGGCTACGATGTTTGTAAGCGCAGCTTGTATGCACTATGGGAGTCGCTCTGTACAGTTTGAAGCAAGTCTTCAGCGCGAAGAGTTAAGAGGAATCAATGGTCCCAGATCACAAGGTCACGGTCGATTTCGACTTTGCGGATTCCGCCCTGGTGTCCGCCGATATAGTATTTCTCGGCAATGCGTTCCCCGACTATGTCCTTGAAGGCCTTCTTTATCCTCGACGAACAGGAGTTCCTGCCGTCACTGAAGGGGGAGACCAGCCCGGAGACTGTCCGGCGTATCCCCTCGAGGTCGTCCCTTCCGGTTATTCCCATGTAGATGCGCAGCATCTCCGTCTCGTAGTCCTGAAGACTTTTGAAAGCCACTCCTTCGGGATGACGGAGGTAGAAAAAATAAAGGGCCTTGGTAAGGTCATCCAGTTTCACTTCCGGAGTTCCATCGATGTCGGAAAGGAAGATCCGGTTGGATGTCGTTATACGAAGGTGGCTGAGATTTTCGCTGCCGGAGATCATCCTTTCGAGATCCCTGATGGAGACACCGTATTTCTTCTCGAACTCACGCCAGGCCTTCAGGATGTCCTCGGTCTTTTTTTCAAGGGGAAGATCCTCTTCGACTTCGACATCAACGTTCTCAAGACGGGAGAAGGAAAGATCCCTGCCCCTGACGCTTCTTCTTGAGGGTTCGAAGTGTTCAACCGATGAAGGAGCGGGGAGCATATCGAAAAGGGCCTCTTCGTCAAAATTGAGACTGTGCGCAATAAAATCCTCCGATGGCTCTTCCTCAATTTCTTTTCTTGCCTTTGAAAACTTTGGAGTCTTCCGACGGGCCACTTCCTCTGAACCGGAGAATTCCTTTTCAATATGAAGGCGTGGAAACAGGCTCGGAACAATGAATGCCAGGAAATCCTCCAACTCATGAGAAAGACTTTCCTCTGTCGAAGCATCCAGTTGATGGAAGGAAGTAATTCCGTCTATAGTATAGAGGAATCCTGCCCTGTCACGGATTTTGGCGATTTCCCGAAGGCCGGTGTAGAATTCCCCGGTTGAGAAGGAATTTCCCATGAGAGGGAATTCATAGCGGAGCATATCCGCCGATAGGGTCGAAAGGAGATCCGGAAGGTAGATGAACGTGAATCCCGCTCTCTTGGCCCTTGCGCTCATCTCTTTGGCGAAATTCCCCATCAATACTCCCAATGACTCTTTCGAATCATCAACGAATACAATGAATCCTTCCTTGGAAAAAGGAACCCTACTGTAAACTGTCCTGTCGTGAAATCGTGCCATCTTGATTTATCCGGTTGAGGTGTTACGCAAAAATAGTTTTTTCCGTTCACATTGTGCATTTTTTTCAATAATCGACATTTTCTTTCTTCTGCGCAAAAAGACTGCGCAGATGCCCCTTTACTTTGCACGTGAAATGAGGGAAGGCCATCACAAGGGGTTGGAATCTCTGCAAGACTTGCAAAGATTTTTACGGAAGAAAATGAGTCCATACCTTTGCTCCCGAAAAGAAAACGAAAGACGTTTTGAGGGTGCCGTACGGATGGAATTCATCGGATAGGGTACGGGGAGAAAGTCTCCGAGGTGTAGGTTCGAGTCCTATCATCCGCGCTGCAGTGGATGTCGCTCAATTTTCCGCCCGGATCGTAGCCCCTCAATTTTAGAAATAGGCAAGTGCCGTAGTGAAGGATTCCTTCGTAATTACACATCGGTTCGAATCCGGTTCGCGACTTGCGCGATAGCTTAGTGGTCAAGCATAAGGCCTTTACGACTGTAGCCTTGCCTTTTTATTATCAACAAATCAACAACAGACGAGAGATGAAGTACAACGGAATTCTCAAGGAAGAGAACAAGGTTCTCAACCATGAAGGGGCCCTTGCCTTCAGAATGGGGCCCGAGATGGAACTCTACACGGCAGCCGCCACTTCGATGCTGTCGGAGAAGTTCTATGAGTCCTCCACCGACCAGGTGGAAAGGATAGCTTCCCTCGTCGCAAAGGCCGATCCCGAGTTCGTGGCCAAGCTGGCGGTTTACGCGAGGACGAAGATGAACCTCCGTTCAATTCCGCTTCTGCTTCTGACGGAACTCGCCAAGGTTCACTCCGGTGACAACCTTGTGAGCCGTGCCGTGGACAGGACCGTTCTCCGCGCTGACGAGATTACGGAACTTCTGATGTGTTACCAGTGGAGGAACCCTTCCAAGGGCATCAAGAAGCTCGGAAAGCTTTCCCGCCAGATCCAGAACGGGCTGAAAAACGCCTTCAACCGTTTTGACGAATATCAGTTCGCCAAGTACGACAGGGATTCGGAGGTGAAACTGCGTGACGCTCTTTTCCTTGTCCACCCCCGTCCCAAGGACAAGAACCAGCAGGAGATCTTCGACAAGATCGTCTCCGGTACCTTGAAGACTCCCTACACTTGGGAAACGGAGCTTTCTTCTCTCGGAGAGAAGAAGTTCGACTCCGAAGAGAAGAAGAAGGAGGCGGTAGGTGAGCAGTGGGAAGAGTTGCTTTCTTCCGGAAAGATGGGTTACATGGCCCTTCTTCGAAACCTTCGCAACATCCTTAACGCCAAGGTTAAGGCCGAACACATCGACCGCCTTTGCGAAAGGATCGCAGACCCTTCGGAAGTGAAGAAGTCCAAGCAGCTTCCTTTCCGCTTCCTTTCGGCCTACAAGGAGATCCTGAGGGTGGATTCAATCCATTCGGCGAAGGTGCTTTCCGCCCTCGAAAAGGCCGTCAAGGCATCGGTCGACAACCTGGAAGGGTTCTCATCGGACACTTCCGTCCTTGTGGCAGAGGACGTATCCGGTTCGATGATGTGCCCTGTGTCCAAGCATAGTTCGGTACAGAACTTCGACATAGCGATCCTTCTTTCGATGCTCCTGAGGAGCAAGTGCTCTTCGGTCGTAAGCGGAATGTTCGGTGACACCTGGAAGGTGGTGAACCTTCCTACGGACACGATCCTCGCGAATACGATGGAAATGTACCGCCGTGAAGGTGAGGTCGGATACTCCACCAACGGCTACAAGGTCATCGACTGGCTCATTATCGAGAAACTGAAGATGGACAAGGTCATGATCTTCACCGACTGCCAGATGTGGGACAGCGAGCATACGAGGGGATGGTATGCTTCCGAAAGGAGCATCAAGGATTCTTGGCACAAGTACAAGAAGATGTTTCCCGAGGCGAAGCTCTACCTTTTCGACCTCCAGGGATACGGATCTTCTCCGATCGACCCCGTGGAAAAGGATGTTTTCCTCATCGGAGGATGGAGCGAAAAGATCTTCTCCGTGATGGAGTCTGTCGATAGGGGAGAGTCGGTACTTTCCGAAATCGAAAAGACAGTTCTCTGACATAAAGGCAGGATGCCGTAGGATCCGGTTACTTCGGAAACAATCCTTCAATTGTTCAGGAACCGCCCCCCGGTTCCTGGAACTCCACCCTCCGGTTCCGTCCATCGCTCCTGCCTTTTTTCCGCATAGCGGGGTGACGCAGAGGCCAGCGTAATGGGCTCATATCCCATCTGTCGTGGGTTCGAATCCCGCCCCCGCTACGTTATTATTGAACGGCGGCTGCCGTAGGAAGGGAATACTTCGATAGCTGAAAATAGCACAACACTCCTAATGTTGACCCCCAAAGAAGCCCTTCCGGCTATCGCGCCGCCTTTTTTCTGTTTCTCATGTTTTCTTCTTCACTTCTTCCTTTCCGGTACCGGAATCCCTTGGCCAGGTGATTTTCCGGTATCGGTCAGGACGAAGGCTTTTGACAGAAGGTTTATAACCGTTTATTTCACGAAGCCATGTCTACCCTCGAAAACATCATAAGAAACCGCTTGTCCGAAATTGAGGCGAAGTACGATGTCCGCATCCTTTTCGCCGCCGAATCCGGAAGCAGGGCCTGGGGCTTCGCTTCCCCCGACAGCGACTATGACATCAGGATGGTCTACATCCATCGGAGGGAATGGTATCTTTCCCTTTACCCGGGAAAGGACGTTATCGAAGAAATGGACCCGGATGGACTTCTGGACATTTCAGGATGGGACATACGCAAGGCTCTGACCCTTCTTGGCAAAGGCAACTGTGCATTGTACGAATGGATCTCTTCTCCTATCGTATATCTCAAAGATGAAGAATTCTTCCGCGGGATTTCATCCCTCAAGGAAAGATACTTCCGGAGAGTCTCCGCCATAAACCACTACTTCCACCTGGCGGTGAATCACGACAAAAGATATATTGAAAAAAGGGGTAGCGAACTCAAGAGGTTCCTATACCACCTACGCGGTCTTCTGGCCGCCAAGTGGATCGGAAAAAAAGGGACTTTCCCGCCAGTGCTTTTCTCCGATCTTGTCGAGGGGATGGTCTCCGACCCGTCCGTCAAGGATGGAATAGGGGAGATCGTCAGATTGAAAAGCGGGAGCCGCGAACACGACAAGGCCATCGTGGGAGAGGACCTCATAAGATACTCGGCTTCCCTTTCCTCCGAAGTCCTTTCCCTCATCGGAACTCTTCCTCCCGAGGAGCATGTTTCCTTCGTGGCTTTGGACGAATTCTTCCTCAGCATGTTGGAGAAGTCCGCAGTGAAGTAAAGCGTAGAAAGCGTTAGCGTAACTTTATAGAGATCAAAAGGATCCAAGATTTGCTTCTTGCGGCGCTTTGCCAAGACAATAGGGTTATTTCAAAACGCGGGAAGTCGTTTGACCCGGAAACTTCAGAGAATATTCTGAAAATATACCGTTTCCGGTGTAATACCGGTGAGGAATTCTTTACCTTATTGTCGAGGGATACAGGAATCCTCAGAAACACACAAAAGGTAAAACAACTTTCAAAAGAAGACAAAACGATGCAAGTAACTGTTTTGAACAAGATACCGGTCAAAATCTGGGCGAAATCAGTTGACCCCCATACATGGGAAGAGATCGAGAATCTTTCCACTCTCCCTTTCCTTTTCCATCACCTCGCTTTCATGCCCGACCTCCACGGAGGAATGGGAATGCCCATCGGGGGAGTAATGGCGACAAAGGGTGTTATCGTCCCCAATGCCGTCGGAGTTGACATCGGTTGCGGAATGTGCGCCGTGAAAACCAACTGGAAAGTCCCCGACATCCCCCGGGAAGTCTTGACCGAAAAGATCATGACGGGGATCCGCGAAAGAATTCCTGTGGGATTCGCTCACCACGAGGTGGCTCAGGACGAGTCGTTCCTTCCGGTGGGATACGATATCGATTCCCTTCAGGTCGTCAAAACTCAATACGAGGACGCCCACTATCAGGTCGGGACCCTCGGTGGAGGAAACCATTTCATCGAACTCCAGAAGGACGATGAAGACACCCTTTGGGTAATGCTCCACTCGGGTTCACGTAACCTCGGCTACAAGGTTGCGGAGTTCTATGACAAGAAAGCCGCCGCGATCAACGCGCAGTACTACTCTGTTGTCAAACCCGAAATCCGGATGGCGTTCATCCCCCAGGCGACTCCTCTTTTCGGTGAGTACTGGAACGAGATGAAGTACTGCATCGACTTCGCCTTCTGCAACCGGCGTCTTATGATGGAAAGAATCCAGGAGGTTCTGTCCGACGCCCTTCCCGGAATCGTATTCGAGCCGATGATCAACATAGCGCACAACTATGCGGCCATCGAGCATCACTTCGGTGAGAACGTATACGTTCACCGCAAGGGGGCGACACGTGCACGCAAGGGCGAAATCGGGATAATCCCCGGTTCACAGGGAACACGCTCCTACATAGTGGAGGGACTGGGTAATCCCGATTCCTTCGAGAGCTCTTCGCACGGTTCAGGACGGGTCCTTAGCAGAAGCGCGGCTGTGAAAGAACTATCACTCGAAGATGAGATCGCCCGTCTGGATTCCCTGGGGATAATCCATGCGATACGCTCCCGCAATGACCTTGAGGAAGCACCCGGGGCTTACAAGGACATTGACGAAGTGATGGAATGCCAGAAGGATCTGGTGAAGATCCTGACCCGCCTTTCACCGGTAGCCGTGGTGAAAGGACTCTGACGGGGGAAGAATTTCTGCAAGACTTGCAGAGATTTCCCCCTGAAGGGAAACGGGATTACCTTTGTGATGTGAAGATTGTTACTCCTGTCGTTCAAAGGAAGGATGTTGTTCTACGAAACCGGTGATGGAGGTTCGAGTCCTCCCGGGAGTACCGCTCACACTATAGGAGCGCATTCACGCTGTCGTCTAACTGGAGAGGACCTCACCCTTTCACGGTGATGATTTACGGGTTCGAGTCCCGTCGGCGTGACAACAAGGAGCTTTGGCGGATATTATGCCATTCACAACGAATTGGTCACGGAACAGATCATATTCACATATTACGAAAAGAGTTTGAAATGGAAGTATTTTTGGTAATTTTGCTTTCTATAATGAAAAGTATATGAGTACGAAAGAACTAAGCGTTTTCATACCTGAAAGCGATATGACTTTTTTCCGTATGCTGTCCAAAAAAATGGGATGGCTTTATACTGATGTTGAAAAAGACAATAAAGGTTTTGACGCTACGGATTGCGAAGCTTATCGCGAAGCGATGGATGACATCAAAGAAGGCCGAATTTATTCGGCATCTGATGCAGATGATCTCATCACTCAAATACTCGGCTGATGTACTCTATCGAATATACCAACAGGTTTAAAAAGGATTTGCAGTTGTGTCAACGCCGCGGAATGGATGTTGGTCTTATCAAAAATGCTATTTCCATTTTGCAAGAAACAGGAAATCTTCCGCCTTCATATAAAGCACATAAGTTGACCGGTAATCATGCGGGTCCGTGTGCTATATAAACCGGATTGGTTGTTGGTATGGGGAACAACATGACCAAGAACTTCGTTTGCTGTTTTTGTATACATGGACGCATTCGGATATATTCAAAAAATGAATATTGCAACTAAGCTTTTCCAAGCCTCCCGGATCATAATAGTTTTTCAGATTCCTTAGATGGGAGTACAACTGACCATCAAAATTCTTCACGCCCCTAATATGCAGAATCCTTCCTTCTGCTAAAGTTTTTTCATAAGTTTGTAAATCAATAACATTCAGGACATGTCGCAGAAATATTCTTATACACTTTCATGGTGCAGTTCCATAAAGGACTGTGCCCTCTGCGTCATGCCCGGAATGGAGCTTCGTCATCAGGAACGATTTACCTGCCCCAGCATTCGCAGGAAAGCCTAAACCCCGCCGTCCTTGCTTTTCATAAGGACAAATCCCACAAATACATAACAACACGCTATCCGTAGCGAAAACCGTGTCCGTGAGGACACCATTTCAGTCATGAACTCCGTTATTCTTGATGACGATACACTTTCCATCGTCCTTGCCGTCAAGGATCTTCTCAAGGATCTGAGGGCGAGGGGACTGGACGATGATACAATAGATTCACTCATCCTCAGGGATGGACCGGGAAGGATAATCCTTGACCGCAGAGGAATCCTTACCCTTCCGGATTACGGAGGGGTCAAGATATACCTTAACCCCATGGAGAGGTCCCTGTACACTCTCATGCTGCGCCATGAGGAAGGAATTTCCGCGGAGGATTTCTGGATGTACTACGATGAGCTCTGCCAGATATACGGGAACCGCACCGTATACGACAATCCCGACCAGATCGAGGCTGCCGTGGATGCTCTCTGCGATGACTCAAGGGCGACTCTGCAGACCAACATCTCCAGAATAAAGCGTAAACTTGTCGAAAAGGTCGGAAAGAACGCCGCCTTACTTTACGCCATAACGAGGGACAAGGAGGGAGTTTACAGGATATCCGTTCCCAGGAATCTCGTGACCCTCGATTGACAGAATCTCTGCAAGACTTGCAGAGATTTCTAAGGTCGTGTGAGCGGCGGTATATTCGCACCATGATTGAAAAAACATCACATCTGCCCCAGTATATCATAGACCTTGTCGGAACTCTCTTCGATGAAGGGATGGATGATGAGAGGATATGTCAAGAAGTGATAAGGATCCGGACTTCCACTATGGGATATCCGGATCCTTCGGTTTCTTCTCCTCCCGCTTCAGCGGCCTCCTCTATCCGAAGTGTTGAGAATCTCCTCCCAGAGGAAATCAATCTTCTGAGTAGGGAATCTCGATGAAGGTGTCCTCCTTCGGAACAGCTCCATACACATTTATTCCGAAGTACTCCTCAACTCTGTCACGATTGAGCCTCCAGCCGCTCTTTGGGGCCCTATGGGCCTTGAGGGTGCCGTTGTGTATGAGGGTGTACACCTGACGGGTGCTTAGACCCGTAAGTCTCACTACGTCCTTGGTGTTGATGTATTTGGGTGGTTCCTTTTCCATTGAGATGCGTATTACGGGAGATCCGGTTTCCCAACATATTCCCTGACCGTCTCAGATATCAGTTTCATGGCCTTCTTCCTGTCGAAAAGTCCGGAATATTCCTGCGACATGACGCTGAGTATCCACCTACTGTCGTCATATCCTTCGAGGTTTATGTAGTCCGCCGCCAAAGAGCGGATCTCGTCGTCCGTAAGTGGTGTTTCCATATTCTTTCAGTGCTTGATTACAAAATGTTTATACTTTGTCGGGGGAATCATTTCTTCGTAAGAAGGTCAATTTTTCGGATCCCATACGAAAAGGCCGCATGCCGATGCTATCACTTTGATTTCCTCAAGAAAACTTTCTCCCGGATTGTAGAGCGTCATATATGCACTGTCTCCGTAAAGGTGTATGAGGGCATCCTCTTCGCGAAGAAGAATGCTGACGGGGGAGGATTCGAAGTCTTTACGGAGGAAGGCTTCATGGACAAGTCCCGAAATGAACGCAGGGTCCGGATTCACGGTAAAAGAGTCCGTTACACCCGCCATCACCTCGAAAGGATGGAAGCAGTAAAGGCGGAGGATGAAATCAAGGAACCTTCCCTCAAGGGAGGGGAGTCCCTCTCCTTGAAGGAGGTACTTTTCCATATTGCTGTAAAGATGACCCTTGTCGTCCGGCACTCTCCTTGGGAGAATGTCTATGATGTAGTAGGGACTGTTCACAAGGCGGTCCAACGTATCCAAAGCTTCTTCCATCGAATTTTTCTTCTTGGAGCAAAAATACCGAAATCCGCTCTTAATCACAAGAATCAAACGTCAGGTTCAGCCTCGCGGACAAATATCCGCCCTTTCCTGTTGCCAATCCGGATGGAAAAAGGTAATTTCGCATAAATAAACACATATCAATTTTACCGATCCGGAGGAATGTTTTTCCGCCCAGTTCGGAACTAAAACGTACTACCATGAAATCTCTAGGAGCAAAACCCTATCTTTTCCCTATGCCTACCTATATGATAGGCACTTACAACGAAGACGGCAGTGTTGACGTTATGATGATGGCCTGGGGAGGCATCGTCGATATGAACATGGTCGCCCTCAATCTTGAGGCCAACCACAAGACCGTCAAAAACCTTCGTGACCGCAAGGCTTTCACCCTTTCCATTCCGGGAACCGACACCCTCAAGGAGTCCGATTATCTGGGAACAGCAAGTGCCAACAAATATCCCGACAAGTTCGCTGTGACTGGCCTCCATGCCGTCAAGAGCGAAAAAGTCGACGCCCCCATCGTTACTGAATATCCCGTCACTCTGGAATGCAAGGTGGTAGAATTCCAGGACCAGCCCTATGGTCTTCGTGTTCTCGGAGAAATCGTCGACGTCCTGGCCGATGAGAAGGTTCTCGACGAGAAAGGGAAGATAGACGTGAGCAAGATCGGAGCCTTCGCCTTCGACCAGATGCGTAACGACTATTACGCCATCGGCGAAAAGATCGGAACGGCTTGGCATGAGGGACTTTCTCTCATGAAGAAATAACCCTTCCGCCTCAGCGGGTATGGCATTATTGTAACGGACAGAATAATAGTTGAAGATATTTCCCCATGAAAAGATTGATTATCCTCTCCCTGGCCCTTGCCTCGGTTTTCGCCGGCTGCTCCAGAGGGCCCAAGGACCCTACCGCCGACAGCAGCGACTTTGTCAACATAACTGACGTCATTCCCGACGCCATCCTCGAAATCCGTTACCACGGGACGTACAATTTCGTGGGAGACAGGATCGACGGTTATCTCCAGCCGGTGGCTCTCTTGACGAAAGAGGCGGCCGAGAGTCTCAAAGCCGTCAGCGACGACGTCAAGGCACAGGGATACCGCCTCAAGATCTATGACGCCTACCGTCCCCAGATGGCGGTTGACAATTTCATGAGATGGGCTACGGACATATCGGATACGAGGATGAAGGATTATTTCTATCCTGACCTCGAGAAGGATGTCCTCTTCCCCCAAGGATACATCGCCGAGAAATCCGGCCACTCCAGAGGCTCGACCGTGGATCTCACCCTCTTTGACATGAAGACCGAGAAGGAACTTGACATGGGCGGTACGTTCGACTGGTTCGGCATCGAAAGCCATCCCGATTTCGGAGGAGACCCGGACACTCTCGTCTATGACCCCGAAGACGGCATCACCGAAGAGCAGTTCCGTAACCGCATGATTCTCCGCCAGGCGATGATGCGTCACGGATTCAAACCCCTCGACACCGAGTGGTGGCATTTCACATTGGTGAATGAGCCTTATCCGGACACGTATTTCTCGTTCCCTGTGACGACTTTGGACAGGTAAGAGAAACTGCCTTTACATAAGAATCAGGCCTGCCGACAATTGTGCCGACAGGCCTTTTCCGTATGCTTTCACCACTCCGGAGTCTTATCGGCGTGTACTACAGGCCTCTTTCCTTTTTCCACTTGTCCATCGTCATTATCATACTGACGACCCCGTAGTAGTCCGCGGCTCCTCCTGAAACCCGGTTGGACCTCAGGTTGAAATCCATCAGGAAATGCTGCAAGCGGTCCAGCACCCTTATCCTTTTGCCGTCCCAGAATTCCCCGATCGCGATGCTGTCCTCTATTGCATAGGGGCTTATCTTACCGATCCATTCCCCGTACTCTTCCTCGGAAAGGAGGCTTCTTGCGTTGGATACGACATATGGCAGAACCGCCAGAAGGCCGCTGTAGCGTGTCCCTTCGTCATCCGAAGAGGAGCAGTATTCGTAAGCCCAGTAATTGGCTTCGCCTTCTCCCGATACTCCGGCGAGATGCCCCATTTCATGGGCGAGAACAGAAGGGTATTCCTTGGGGGAGAGGTGGGGATTGAGGGTGGATTCCCCGAAAAACGGTCCCATGTATCCGAGCACTCCGACCCAGGAATAAAGGGGATGGAGAAGCGGCCGTTTGGCCTTCTGCCACTCTCTTAGGGGAGAATATCCGAAACGGGTCACTTCTTCGCTGTAGAACCTTTTTATGTCCTTCTGAAGTTCCTTTCTTTCAAGGGAAGTAGTCTTTCCCGCGACCGCGTTGATCCTTCCGGTGTAGTCTTCGAGGAAAGAGAGGAATTCCTCCTTCTCGAAATGCGTCCTTTCAGCACCTATTCGCCAGTACAGAGGAGTCCTGAAATAGTTGTTTCCCCATCCCATGTAGAACCAGACGTAGACCCACATGGCGGTGAGAAGGGTCTTCCTCAGCCACCATAGGAACTTCCTTTTGTCCTTGAGAGCATTGACAGTAAACCATATGAAAAGAGCCGCGAAGCCAATGACGACGATTTCCTCAAGACAGAAGGGGAACAAGGAGGAAGGAAGCGAGATAGCGGCTGAGATCGGAGCGTAGAGCTTTTCCGCGTAGAAGTCCGCTACGGCGGGAATGAACCTGCACAGAAGAACGAAAATGAGGAGAACTATGCCTATCCAGTTGGACTTTTTCATGGGAACCGATATTGGCGGTAATGGGAAAAGATCAGTCCAGGACCCACGGGAACACTATAACCTGACCGAATATTCCGAGAGTGAGGGGTCCGTCGGATTCACTGACGTATCCGAGATTGAAAAAAACGTAGTCCTTCGTGTACATGGTGAGCCATGCGGCCAAAGAGGCGACTCCCGCGCCGACGGACGATGCTCCGGACAGGAGAATTTCCAGAAGCGGGTTTCCTTCCGCGGAAGGGACAACTTGCTGCCTGAGTTCCTTCCTGACAGATTCGGTCAAAACTTTCCTGTGCTTGGCGAGGTCGGGCTTGGTGAGAGCTGCCGTGACGAATAATCCAACGACTAGGAGAAGGGTTATGACCCGTTTTATGAATTTTGTGAGATCCTTGTCCATGGCGTGATGTTTTATGGGTTCGTTTTCGAATCAATTATACTCTCCTGCAGTGACTTTTTTCTTTTCCGGGGAATAAATCTCCGGAATCAGGATCTATTTCCCGAGAAACTCCGACGGAGTCATTCCCGTGACATTCTTGAAAAGTCTCGTGAAATGGTGCGGGAAATCGAATCCCAGGAGCCTCGCTGTTTCGCTTACGTTGTATCCCTTCATAAGGAGACTTTTGCCTTCGTCGATCACGAATGAATGTATGTAACCGATGGCCGTTCCGCCGGTAGCCCTTCGGATCATGTCCCCGAAATATCCCGCAGAGTACGCCAGAGAGTCCGCACACCATTTCACTCCAGGAATCCCTTCATCCATCTGCCGCCCTTCGGCATAGTACTTCTCCAGAAGGGAATGGAACCTCTTCAGGATATCGTCCCCGGTGTTGTCTTCTTTTTTGGTTTGCCGAACGTATATCCGGTTGCAGTAATCGAGGATGAGTCTAAGGTACGAAAGCAGCACTTCCCGAAGAGAGGGTGAGTCGGAGTTTTCGCGCAGCTCTTCACGGAGCTGGGTCAGAAGCTGCGTGAGCTTGAGCCACTCTCCACTTTCCATCCTCAGGGAATCCGTATAGAAATAGGAGAAGAACCTGTAACGTGACATCCTTTCCTCGAGATCGGTCCCGTGAAGGAATTCCGGGGACCAGAGGAGAGCCCATCCGCTGAGGGAGAGCTTCTGCCCGCTGTCCTCGGCCCCGCCGATCTGCCCGGGAGCCACGGCGATGATCGATGCGTCACTGACCTCGAGCGTTTTCATTCCGTAGGAAAGGTGCTTGGGAAACTCCCTCTGGATGAAAAGGCCGTAGACCCCGTAGTTGTTGAGACTGCTCCGGAATCCGTTCAGTTCATCATAATGCACTATCCCTACCAAGGGGTGAAGTTCTTCCGCTCCGACGTATCTGACGTAGGAGTTCGGATCATGGACTTTGAGGATATTCTTCATAATACAAATATAACGATTCCCGTTTCCGGTTGTACGGAAAAATGGTGGAAAATCACCTCTCCGGATTCATCAATCTGCAAAATGGGTATAATTTGCCCGAATCTGTGCGCTCTTCCGGGAAAGGAAGGGGATATCTTTGCACCACATCAAGTTGAACGGAAACAAAGTTGCTCTCATGTTAGGAAATTTCACATTCCACAATCCCACAAAACTCCATTTCGGTGAGGAGTCCCTCTCCCGTCTTCGCGAAGAGCTGAAAGGATACGGTCCGACGATCATGCTCGTCTACGGAGGAGGCTCCGTCAAGAAGTTCGGCATCCTTGACAAGGTCATCGCCGAGATTGAAGCCGCAGGAAAGAGGATCGTCGAACTCTCCGGAGTGATGCCCAATCCCAACATTGAAAAGGTTCTTGAAGGGGCTCACCTCGCAAGAAGGGAAGAAGTCGACCTGATTCTGGGAGTGGGCGGAGGTTCCACCATCGACTACTGCAAGGCGGTCCCGGATCATCTAACCCTTCACATATAGAGGAGAACATCGACATCTTCGATTTCTCGCTTTCAGATAAGGAGATGGAAAGGATCGCTTCCCTCGAAAGGAAGGAAAAGCACGATTGGTATTAGTAAATACGCTGTAGCAGAAATAGAATTGCACCATGATAAAGAAATTGTTCACAGGCATATCCGCTCTTGTCCTTGCGCTTTGCTGCACGGGAATCCTTTCCTGCGACAAGGCTGATACTTCTTCCTCTGAAAAGGATAATTCCGACGGGGAACCTACGGAAAACAGATTTGAGGGGAAGACCCTTGTAGTATATTACTCGTTTACGGGGAATTCGGAGAAGATAGCAAAGGAAATCCACTCCAAGGTCGAAAGTGACATCCTCGAAATAAAGCCCGCCGAGGAAGGAATTGATTACGCCGCTGACGGCTATGCCGCCGGTGATGCCCTCATAAAGAAGATTGTCGACAACCCTAATTCCGCCTCGAGTTATCCGGCTATAAAGGAAGTCAAGATCGATGCGTCGGATTACGGATGCGTCGTAGTCGTTGAGCCCCTATGGTGGAGCCATATGGCGGCTCCCATGCAGTCGTTCCTTTTCAAGTACGGGAAAGACTTCAAGGGCAAGAAGATAGCCCTCGCATGCTCAAGTCACTCCAGCGGAATAAGCGGAGTCTCCTCTGACCTCAAGAGGCTGGTTCCGGCAGGGGATCATATGGGAGAAGATCTCTGGGTCAACAATTCATCAAGGTCCAAGATGAAGGACCTCGTCGAAGAATGGGTGAAGAAGAAATTCAAGTAGGGATTTTCTCTTCGCGGTCACTTTCCCGTCCGGAAGAATAAAAATCAATAGGAAAATCATTACTTTTGCGCCGTAAAATGACTGCGAAAATGAAAAAACTACATTCAATCTGGGCCATGGCGATTGTGCTGCTCGTAGTATGCGGTGCCATGACTTCATGCAAAGGAAAGAAAACCGCCTCTTCCGATACGGCCGCTCCGACCGAATCCGTTACCCCGGAAAAGACAATGACTCCCGTTGACGCGGTGGACAAATACCTCGTCGAAGTCCCCGGAAAGGGCTACAGCCAGGGAGACGTCTGCATTCCCTGTGCAAGGGTCCTTATGACTGACGAAAGCGATCCTGCCGATGTCAAGGTCTGGGGAGACTTCTGGGTGTTCAACTATAAGATCAACGGTGATACTCTCGAGACCGTGTCCGGAGGAAGCCATCCGGGTCTAATGCACCTCAGGAAGACCGATTCCGGTTACGAAGTGACTTCTTTTGATGCCGTCGGAGACGGATCCACCTTCATCCCTACGGCGAAGAAGATCTTCGGAGACAGGTACGAAGACTTCATGAAGATGAATTCCGACCAGGACGGACGTGAGGCCGTACGCAAGGACCGCATCAAGAGGTATGTCCAAGAGAACGGTCTTTCCGTCACCCAGTTCAAGGACTACGGCTGGGATCCCGTGAAACTCTAGATCCCTTTTCTTCAAGAGTGACGGAGTATCCGCTCTGAAATAAACGATTGTCCCCGTATCATTGTGACTCCGGGGACAATCTTTTTATAGGGTTCTTTGCCCTTTTGGGAAGGTCAGATTATCGGGGTTATGGAGAAGTCACGGCATATTCTTCCCAGCTCCTCTGTCGCCCTTTTTTCGGATACCTTCCTGTCCGTCATGAAAAGGAGCATTTCCCTAAGGGCCGTACTGTTTCCGCCTAGAAGGTGAAGCGCCACGACGCAAAATCCGTCCGAATATCTCTTTTCCTGCATGGCTGCATAAAGGGCCGATTCCAAGAGTGTCATATTTTTTGTGTAAAAAGGGGATTATGCGCCTACCCCTGTTTCGCCCGGTATTCAGACGGAGTCATTCCGATCGTCCTTTTCATGTAGCGGGTCAGCATAGGGGGAGCGGGGAAGTTCATGATGTCGGTTATCTCGGTGAGAGTCTTGTCCGGGTCATTGAGAAGAAGGATTATCTCATGAACCGTGTAATACTCAATCCAATGAAGCGCTCCTTTCCCGGTCATTTTCTGACAGATGGAGGAAAGGTACTTGGGGGTTATGCAAAGCTTGTCGGCATAGAAGGCAACTTCACGATTTTCGCGGCAATTGCGCTGGACCATGTAGAGGAACTTCATGAAGATGCGGGCTGAGGTCTCGCCTGTATCCATCCTCTCCATTTCACGTGAGTAGATGTCCCACATGTCAAATAGGAGCAGTTGGAAAACCCTTCCCACCATGTCATCATGGAAAAGCGTACGGTCCGAATGGATCCTGCGCCTGAACTGGGCGAAGTCGGCTTCAATTATCTCCCATTCATCGGCTTGCAGGTGGAAAACGGGGTTGTTCTTTATGTAGACGTACCCTTTCGTCGCCCATACCTGTTCGGGATTGTACAGGTTCAGGAACGGATTGGAGATAAGGACGAAGTCCGCATCGAAATCATCCGAGTACTCCACATCGGAAATGAGCGTTGTCATCTGCCAGATGACAAGGTCTCCTCCCTTTGCCGAGAATTCTTTCCCGACAGCGGAGAAGGTCATCTCCCCGCTTCTGCAAAGGATGTGGCAGTGGTAATCATTCCTGAAGGCATCGGGATATTTCCCGTGCTCGAGGGTATTGAAAAACAGATATTCTTCCATAACCGAAAGGTAAGGAAGAATTCCGGAATTATCAAAATTTCCGATACGCTTTCTCTTCGGAATGCCTCCCATGATCCCAAAACGTACATAGAGCCCGAAGGATTTCGCCTCCGGGCTCTGTGTCTGTTCATTTGAAGAGGGGATGTTTTCAGTAGGTCGACGCTCTACTGAAAGTTATTCTCCATCTTCCCTCGATCTTCTCAAGGCGCGAGTCCATCCTGAGCCTCCAGGTATGGCGTCCTCCTCCGTATACGGCCGCATTCACCCGGCTTTTGCCGATCATTGTAGCGGAGTCTCCGTTTACCGTTATTTCCAGGGAGTCGGTATCGAAGCTGTAGTAGTTCAGCGTTCCGGAAGCGATTTCGGAGAAGTACTCCTTCCTCGACTGCCTGTGTCCCGTCATGTGGACAAGGACGCTGTCGTCCGAAAGGATCTTTCCGAGAGTGGCGGTGTCCTTAGCTATCATCGCCTTGTACATGTTCTCGTACAGGGCTTCGATTTGCTCCTTGTCAGTCATTCATTTGCCGTTTACGAAGTCCTCGATCTCCTTCATGGAATCCTTCACAGCCGATCCCCTCAGAGAAAGTCCGTTCTTCACTGTCGCGCCTTTTGCGGTCGAGCGGAGGTCCCTTAGACCGCTACCGAATCCGCTTCCCTCATGGGTTGTGAACGGGATTATCGTCTTTCCGTTCCAGGAATGGGCCTCAAGGAAAGTAAAGACGCACATCGGCATCGTTCCCCACCAGCAGGGCCATCCGAGGTAGATCGTGTCGTATTTGGAGATGTCGATGTCGGCTTTGAGAGCGGGACGGGCCTTGTTGCTTAGTTCTTCCCTTGCCACCTCGGTGCATTTCATGTAATCTTCAGGGTAAGATTTCACGGTTTCGATCCTGAAGATGTCAGCTCCGGTCAGGGATTGTATCTTTTCGGCTACGACCTGGGTGTTGCCGACCTTGAGATTGACGATACCTTCCGAAGTATAGTTGTTTCCGGGACGGGAATAGTAGACGACGAGGCTCTGCGCCGAAGCGGCTATGGCAATAAGGGCGACAAGGGCTGAAAGTATGATTCTTTTCATGGTTTTACGTGTGTTATGTGTTCTGTATGTTGTTCTCAATACTCCAGGTGGAGATTATCATTTGGCCTGGGCGATGATGGAGGCCACTTCACGGTCACAGTGCGCTGCGGCTGAACCCTGGATGGCCACTCCACCGGTTATGACGGCATCGGGAACGGCCTGCTTGAGGGCGCGGAGGCTTCCGCCCATTCCGCTGCCTTCGTGAGAGCAGAAGGGTATAATCTTCTTTCCGGAGAAGTCGTAGCTCTCGAGGAAGGTGAAGACCGCCATCGGGGGAAGACCCCACCAGCAGGGATATCCGAGAATGATGGTGTCGTACTGGTCCATGTTTTCTACTTTGGCGGTAAGAGCGGGACGCGCCTTTTCGCGGAGCTCCTGCTTGGCCTCCTCGATGCATACCATGTAGTCGTCGGAATACTTCTTGACGGTATCGATCTGAAAGACGTCCGCGTCAGGAATGAGGGCCTTGATCTTTTCGACGATGATTTCGTTGTTGCCCTTGGGAAGGAAACGTACTCCTCCGCCTACCCAGTTTTCACCTCTGCGGGAATAGAATGCTATGAGTGTCTTTGCCATGATTATGTTCTGTTTTTTGTTTCACTTGATTTTTCGACAATGCAAAGGTCCGGAAGATTTCCGGACCCCACGTTATCAATTTTTCAGTGAAATATATCGAAAACTCTTTTTGGTTTCTTCCATTACCCGCATGACCGCATCAACAACCGATCACCCACTTGCTTCCGGGGATGAAGGAAAGGATTTTGGTGGTGACGGCGCAGCAAAGGAAAGTGAGGACCGCTATGGCGGGTATCGCAGCCCAGACGGGGATAGCGGGGGAGACGACATCTCCTCCTATTATCCATGAAGCTATGGGAGCGAGGAAAAGAAGATGCATAAGGTACATTCCGAAGGACATTTTCGAAAGCGATGTAACAATCGCCGGTGCTTCTTTCCTTTCTATGCACGAGAAGACAAGGAAAAGACCGAAAGTGGCGAGGAGGACGTTCGGAGTGCAGAACTGCCAGGACCATTCAAGATCGGGTGTCGATATGAGCTGTCCGGGAGTACCCTTAAGATAGAATGACCATCCGGTGAAGATGGCTCCCACGATGAAGCTGCTCCAGCCGATGAGAAGTTTTTTCTTCCTCTCCCACCCAAGGTGATACCTTATATAATGGGCGAGAACGAGATATCCGAGGTATCCCGAGCAGTACCAGAGGGCGGTGAAGCCGTTCCAGAAGCATTCACCCCAAAGTTCTTCCGAGACGAAGCGGTGGAGCCAGGGAATGAAGGTGGAAAGGACGAAAAGACCGATGAAGGTAAGTTCCTCTTTCGCGGATGACTTCTCCAGCCATGGCGAGACTACCGGTATTATGAGGTACAGGCTTATGAGCGGGTACATGAACCACAGGTGTCCCGCCATCGAAGGGAAGTTGAAGGGGATCTTCTTGAGGTCAGAAAGGGACTGCTCCCAGGTCATAGCTCCCCAAGCGAGAGGAAGGAAGCAGTAGATGAGCATGAAGATGAACATCGGGGGAAGAATCCGGAGGAATCTTTTCTTGTAGAATTCTCCCATGGTCTGGCCCGGTTTCATCGGAACCAGAAGGAAAGCGGAAACTATGATGAAAAGAGGTACGCATGTTCTGGCGACCGTCCCGTCATAGAATGCAACCCAGAAGCGGTTGGCTTCATTGGCGAGCATTGACATGTTGCCGGCGAGACCCGAAGAGTCGGCGGCGTAGAAATTCTCGCTGGCATGGACCAGCATCACAAGGAAACATGCGATTACCCTGATGTAATCAATGAATACGATTCTTTGTTTTTCCATTGGTTATTATTGTGTTTAACATTCGCAAGTAAATATAATTAATAATCAAAAACTTACACTGATCAACTCTCATATTGGGATAAAAAATTATTTCATTGTTCCGATTTTTTCATTCCGTTTTGTGATTTTTCCTGGGAGCCCGTCAAAAATCAGCGGTATCGGAGGACAAATATAGTTATTCTCGTCCGGTGTGGGAAGTGCAGCAGGGCCTTTATTGCAGAGAAAGTATGAACTTCGGGTTGTGGGGTTATAGTGAGGCCCTCATTTGAATCAGGTTTGCGACATAGCGAATACAGATGAACAATCATATGAGTTAGGGGTAGACATGGGGGGTCGCCCCCCTATGTCACCCCCCATGTCACCCCCCATGTCTCCACGTCAAAAGATTATCCGGAGAACAAAGGTTTCCGCTGAAAAGGGAACTTCATTTTTGATTGCTCAATATGTCTGCAACAGAGCCATCGACTGTCTCTATGTATGTCCGATTATCCGGAAGAAAACTTATCTTTGTCTTATCGGCAAATTCGGTTCCGCTCTTTATTTGAAGAACCATCCATTCATGACACAAACATTTTACTGATATGAAAATAAGATACTGGAGTGATTACTCCTGCCCCTTCTGCTATATAGGAGTCACAAGGCTGAACCGGGCCATCGAAAGACTCGGGATAGGTGACAATGTAGAGATTGAAAGACTCGCCTTCGAACTGAGCCCCGAGATGGAAGGCGCCTCTTCAATGGATACCGTCTCGCTCTTTGCCAAGAAATATTCCATGGACAGGGAAAAGGCTGAAAGGCAGATTTCCCTTATAGAGGAAGAGGGGAGAAGGACAGGACTCGACATCCACCTTGACAAGGCCGTATTCTGCAATACAAGGGAGGCCCATCGCCTATACAAGTTCGCCCTGGGCAAGGGGAAGGATATCGCCGAAAAGACCGCCGATCTTCTTTTCGAGGCCTTCTTCACGAAAGGAGAAAACCTATGTGAAAGGGAGACGCTTCTGCGCATCGCGGAAGATGCGGGACTGCAAAGAAGTGAAGCGGCCGTAGTTCTCGGAAGCGGAGCCTTCGAAGATGATATAATCCGAGATGAAAACGAAGCCCGTGCTCTTTCTGTTACCGGCGTCCCATTCTTTCTCATCGACGACAAATACTATATCCCGGGAGCTATCCCCGAGGCGGGATTCATCCGTGCCTTGAAGGGTGCTCTTGCCCAGGAGGAAGCTCCGGCGGCAAACGGAAACGCCTGCGGTCCCGGAGGCTGCTGATACTCCATTCACGAGTCAAAGCCTCCGAGCGCTTACGGACTGCTCTGAAAAGATTATCCCCCTTTCCTGAAGGATCGGGGGATTGCCATTTTCCGGAGGATAGGGGAGAGACCTAAAGATTCTTGCGCTTTTCCATAAGAGAGACAAGTTCCGCCGTGGAATTGATCTCAAGCTTTCGGAAAATGTTGTTCTTGTGGGTCTCCACTGTCCTTGTTGAGATGTTGAGCCTGTCGGCGATTTCCTTGTTCTGAAGTCCTTCGCAGCAGAGGCGGGCGATATCCATCTCACGGGAAGTGAGCGCCTTGTCAGGAGCATTCGACCCCAGGTCCTTGAGAGTGTCGATCATCGAAGCGATATCCTCGTTCTCTGATTCGCCATGAGGGGTGTTCCCCAGGAGAAGAAGTTTGTCCTTTATGTCGTTGGCTTTCTTCATCATCTCCTCGTTCTTCTTCCTCAGGGACAGGGCTCTGTGTGAAAGTACCAGAAGTGCTGCAAGAAGAACGACCGCGAGAGTGAGAAGTATGAGCCAGATGCGGCGGTTTCCGATTTCCTTTTCCTTGTTGGCGAGTTCCTGCTCCTTTTCCTGGATCTGGCTGCTGATCCTGAGTTCAGCCATCCTTCGGGCGGATTCCTGATTGTAGATGGAATCTGTGAGTGCGACGGCGTCCTGGAGATATGCGATGGCGGACCTGGGGTCAGTATCCTTCAGGACAACTCCGAGTTCTTGTGAGATGTTCCTCTGGAGAAGGAGGTTTCCGGTCTGGCGGGTAAGGGTGAGTGCCTCGCGAAGCGAGTGGGCAGATGCGCTGAAGTCACCCCTTTTGGCCTGGATGATTCCGATCTGGTGTTTGCAGACTGAAAGGGAATGGAGATTGTTCATCGCGGAGAATATGGCGGAGGCTTCATTGAGGAGCGGTTCCGCTTCCTGAAGTCTTCCGGCTTCGATGTAGGCTTCTGCCAGTTGGGATTTGCGAACGGCAGCCTGTGCGGTCCTGCCGGCCTCTTCATCCATCTTTAGAGCCTTCTCTGCATAGCTTATGGCCTCATCAATCTTTTCTTTCTTCAGAAGGATATCACATGCCATTCCGTAACGGACAGCGAGGGCGGCGGATTCTCCGAGTTTCTCCTCATATGATATGGCCTCGCGTATGAGACGCTCCGCCTCGTCGTAATTCTCCAATGTAAGATATATGCCCGCGAGATTGTTCAGCGACGATGAGATGTTCGCCGGATCTCCGCTCTTGAGATCAAGTTCGTAGCATTCCTGCTGGGCTTCCAAGGCAAGATTGAAAGCACCCAGACGGTTGTAGGAAATCGCCAGCATGCTGAGGCAGTCGGCGAGGGTTTCACTGTCGTCTGAAGTCCTAAGGTCCGGAAGCATCTTCTCTATCGCCGATGCGGCTTCTGAATAGTTGCCTTAATCGAACAGTTCCCCGGCCTTGTCAATGTCCTTCTGTGGGACCAGGAGCAGAAATAGAAATGTTAGTAGAGCAGAAATCATACGCAAATTTGATTGGTGAGTCCGTTTTGTGTTTGTAAAGTTAGGAAAAAACACTTAGCCGACTACGTAATCGGTACTTAAATAGTACGTATTAAGTAGAATTTAAGTAGGTTGCAATCGGTACGTATCCCAAGTAAGTATTTTGGCCAAAAGCTGAATCATCAAGGGATTAAAACGATTTTGGAAAATCCGAAAAAATAATATCGCAAAAAGTCCAAGCCGGGACCACTTAATAAGATTTGTTGACACCTGCCACTGAATTGCGGAAGACTGTAGATGTATCCGGTTTTTGGGGAAATAGAGTGGCTTAAAATGCGGAAAAATAAGTTTACTTACCTAAGTAATATTTACGTAGCCTTAGTCGAGGAAGACTGATCGTGATTGGGTATTTTTGCTTTTGAAGAGAAGTTCGGGGTAATCCAAGCGTTTTGCTGAACTTCTCCTTCCATGATCCGTTGATCTGAAATCAAATCACAAACAACAATAAAAACAAATCAATCATGGAAAAAACAAAGTATTTCGCTCCCGAATGCGAGGAAATTCAGGTTGCTCTTGAAGGAACAATCGCAGAGTCTGCACCTGGTATGGGAGTTGATCCTGAAATCTAGGACCAAGTCATCTTGGCGAGGACATTCTTTTGCCCTCGCCTTTTTCTTTCTACTCTTCATCATTAAAACTATTTTCACCAAAAGAGTTATGGGAAGGCATTTAAATTTATTCGCTATTTCAGCATCTATCCTGACTCTATTTTCATGTTCAATGAATGAGCAGGAGTTCGCATCTGATCGCGCTTTGGATAAAACCAAGAGTCCGATGACTTTCACGGCTGAAGCGGCCTCTTCGATGGAGGATCCTGAGACTAAGACACAACTTGATCCTTCAAGTGGTGGTACCAAGGTCCTTTGGAGTGTGGGTGACCAGATCAGCATCTTCTATGGAGCCTCAAATGTTAATAATTGTTTCACTTCCGACAATGATGCACCCGCTTCATCGGCAACATTCAATGGAGAAATTTCCGCATTCACCGGATCCAATGATGACGGATCGGCATTGTATTTCTGGAGCACTTATCCATATAGTGAATCCAACAGCTGCGATGGAGAATCCATTACAGTCACGCTTCCGTCTTCTTCTATAGGTACACCGGACGACGTCTCGCGTGGCTCGCTGATTACTGTCGCAAGATCAATGGGGCTCAAACTCTCCTTCAAGAACGTATGTTCCGGTCTCAGGCTTTCATTTACGACTCCAGGCATAACCAAG
>JAFUFP010000020.1 GCA_017469845.1 Bacteroidales bacterium
AAAAAAGTATCGAATCGGCGTTTGCTGAAACGGGGATAAAAATAACAAATGTGCCGTCGTTCCGACGTCATTCGGTTTTCCCCTTGGTGGAGTAATCGAAAAAAGGAAGTACCTTTAAGGAACCGAGCAAGTAGGCCGTTATTTCAATGGAGTAGTAGTCCTAAAAAAAGTATGGTCCTGCGTGTCAGTAGAACGGTAATTGGTCGTCCGAGGCCGTATAGAAGCTTGCTTCAGTTCCAGGGACCGCAGGCTCGGCAATTGTTTGTTGAACCCCTTAAAGTTACTTCCAATGGCAAAGAAAGCAAAAAGTTTGCACACGAAAAAGGGCCTCGAGTTGAAAATCGTGAACCCGAATGCGGCCGGCATCGACATAGCCGACACAGAGATGCAGGTCTGTGTCCCTTCCGACAGGGACGGTGAGAATAACCGCCGTTTCGGCAGCTTCACCCGCGACCTGAAGGAGATATCCGGCTGGCTGAAGGCATGCGGTGTAGACACGGTGGCGATGGAGGCCACGGGCGTCTACTGGACACCTCTGTTCTTCCGTCTTCAGGAGGATGGCTTTGACGTCATCCTCTGCAACGCTCGCGACGTTAAGAACATCTCGGAGAAGAAGACGGACGAGGCGGACGCCGAATGGCTGATGCTTCTTCACAGCTACGGGCTCCTCAAACCGAGCTTCCAGCCGGAGAATGCCGCCAGGCAGATCCGCAACCTCTGCCGTCACCGCACCAACCTGCTGCAATCCGCCGCCCGCGAGGTGCAGCATATGCAGAAGGCCATGGAGCAGATGAACGTGAAGCTCACCAACGTGCTGAGTGACATCCTCGGCGTTTCCGGCAGGCGCATCATAGACGCCATCCTTGAAGGCGAACGCAACCCGAAGAAACTGGCCGAGATGGCCGACGGCCGATGCAAGAGGAGCAAGGAGGACATAGCCCTGTCACTGGAGGGCACATGGGATGAGGACCACCTATTCGTGCTACGCCAGTCCAAAGACCTGTACGAATACTACCAGGGGATGATCGCACAGTGCGACGCGGAGATCGAAGAGCTGATGATGAGGTTCCCCACCACCATAGACACAGAACGGGCGAAACTGGTGAGATCCGGGAAGAGGCTCACCAAGAAGAACGCAGTAGGGTTCGACGTGGAGAAGTACGCGTTCGGGATATGGGGCGTGAACGTGATGGACCTCTCCGGGATGAGCGCCGGTTCCATGATGCAGCTCATCGGAGAACTCGGTTCCGACTTCACGCGAAAGTTCGACACACCGGACAAGTTCTGCAAATGGTGCAACCTCGTCCCCAACAATAAGATCTCGGGAGGGAAGCTCATATCGAGCCGCATCCCGAAAAGGAAGAATCCGACCGGACAGATTTTCCGGCTGTGCGCGAACTCAGTGGCAAAATCGAATGACCCGCTCGGCAATTTCTTCCGGAGAATCAAATCCAGGTCGGGGCACATGCAGGCAATCGTTGCTACAGCGCACAAGATCGCCTCTATCTTCTTCGTCATGGTCCGAGATAAGGTTGCGTATGATCCAAGCAAGGTTGGAGACAGCGAGGAAGTGATACTCAAGAAGAAACTTGCCAGGCTGAAAAGGGAACTTCTGTCTGTTAATGCGGAACTCTCTAAATCAGCGTGTTGAAAATTTGTTATATAGAAGTATCCATATGAAACTTTGGGACAAAGGATTTTCAGTAGATGAGAAGATAGATGCCTTCACCGTAGGCAAAGACAGGGAAATGGACCTCTTCCTCGCTCCGTATGACGTGATGGGGACGATGGCGCACATAACGATGCTCTCCGAAGTGGGGCTTCTTCCCAAGGAGGATCTTGAAGTCCTTCTTCCGTCTCTCCGTGAAATCTACCGTAAGGCCGCTTCCGGGGAATTCTCGATCGAACCGGACGTTGAGGACGTGCATTCCCAGGTCGAACTTATGCTGACGAGGGAACTGGGCGACACCGGAAAGAAAGTCCATACCGGAAGATCACGCAACGACCAGGTGATGGTCGACCTGAAGCTCTTCGCCCGTGACAGGATAAGGATTACAGTCGGAAAGGCGGAGACTCTCTTTTCCACTCTCCAGCGGCGCAGCGAAGAACTCAAGGAAATCCTCATCCCCGGCTACACGCATCTTCAGGTCGCGATGCCTTCTTCTTTCGGGATGTGGCTCGGGGCTTACGCCGAGAGTCTTACCGATGACATGCTCATGATGAAGGCGGCGTGGGACGTAACCAACCAGAACCCTCTGGGGGCTGCGGCCGGATACGGTTCTTCGGCTCCGTTGGACCGCTCGCTGACCACAGCGCTCCTCGGTTTCGATGACCTTGACTACAACTCCGTCTACGCCCAGATGGGAAGGGGCAAGACCGAAAGGGCTATATCGTTCGCATACGCTTCCCTTGCCGAGACCGTAGGCCGGCTCGCGATGGACGGATGCCTTTTCATGAGCCAGAACTTCGGATTCATTCACTTGCCGGATTCCCTTACGACCGGATCCAGCATCATGCCGCACAAGAAGAATCCGGACGTGTTCGAGCTCATCCGGGCCCACTGCAACAGGATACAGGGAATCCCGGGAACCATCAGGATGATAACGGGCAATCTCCCGTCGGGATATTTCCGTGACATGCAGATAATAAAGGAGGTCTTCATCCCGATGTTCGACGAGATGGACGATGTCCTCGACATAATGGATTACGCGATAACCAACATGCAGGCCGTCGAGGGCGTGATGTCGGATCCCAGGTACTCCCTCGCTTTCAGCGTGGAGGAAGTCAATCGCCTCGTCGGTGAAGGAGTCCCGTTCAGGGATGCTTACAAGAGTGTAGGTATGGCTATCCAGAGGGGTGAATTCGTCTACAGGGGGGCTGACGGAAAGAGCGGCGGAGACGTGCCCCTGAAGGCTTCGGATCTTCACCATACGCACCAGGGGTCCCTCGGAAACCTGTGTACCGACAAGGTGAAGGAAAAGATGGAAAGGGTCCTTTCCTCATTCACTTTCAGCAAGGTCCAGAGGGCGGAATCATCCCTTGTCGGCGAGTGAAGCCCCCTATTGGGGAAGCCGCTGACTCAGAGAGTCCCGTTTTTCTATGTTTTCCGCAAGAATTGATTTATATTTGCATGATTGATTTTGCCACAAATCGGTCTTTTTCACCCACGAAAACGCGGATTTGTGCATCATGACGTGTAAATGACCAAAAAGACCCTCATAATCTGCCTTGTCGCCTTGTTGGCGCTAGCGGGAATTGCAGCTTTCGGAATCGCCAAATTGTACAAAGGGGATTCCGGCGACGATTCGGCTGTGGCCGGCACGGCGATTTCGGAATACAGCCTTCTCCCCGCTGTCCCTTCCGATGCGGTGATGCTTCTTTGCACCTCCTCTTTCGGGGAGACCCTTTCCCTTCTGAATGATTCCACAAAAGTGTTCGGAGCCGTGCTGACGGATTCCGGGAAGAGGGGATTCAGCGATTTCATCTCGACTTTCTCCGAGGACATTCCTTCGTCGGTCAAAGGATACGAGTCGGTTCTTTCGATGCATTACAGCGGAGAATTGACCCCGCTCCTTCTTCTGAAGGCTCCGGTCGACACTACCGATGAAGTGGTCAATCTTCTCGCCCTGGCGGACTCTTCGTCGCTTGCGGCGACCTACCTCAATTCCACCCACCTTGTCCCTTATCCCGGAGTGAAGGACAAACTGATGAAGGGCGGACTCATTCTGGTGTCTTCTTCCCAGACCCTCATCACCGCCTCCCTCCGTCATTTGGAAGGGGACATGTCCGTTCTCGACAAGACCGGATTCCCGCAGATCGCGGCCAAGATGGGAGGACGCAGCGCCGTCATGATTTCGAACGACTATGCCGGGAAGCTTTTCACAAGCCACATTTCCCGTGCATACGCTCAGTATTCCACTTTCTTCAAGGATCTGGCCGATTGGACAGGTTTCACCGTTGGCAGCGTTTCTCCGGAGAGCATTTCTCTCAAGGGCGCTTTCTCCTCTTCGTCCGATCCCACATATTTCGCGAACGTCTTCTCCTCCATACCGGGCGGTGAATCCCGTTTCGCGGACGTTTTCCCTTCTTCGACGATTTTCGCGGTGTCGGTTCCGACCCCTTCGATAACGGATTACCTTGACGCATACAAGAACTTCCTCGACGCCCACGCAAAGCTCGACAAGTACCGTCGTGACAATGCGGCACTACGGGACACCCTGTCCGTAACTCCGGAGCAGTTCGTCATCCGTCTTGACGCCAAGGAGGTCGTTAAGGCCACGGTGAGGCTCGAGAACTCCACCGAAGGTGTTGTG
This sequence comes from Bacteroidales bacterium, assembly GCA_017469845.1. Classification (GTDB taxonomy): domain Bacteria; phylum Bacteroidota; class Bacteroidia; order Bacteroidales; family UBA932; genus Cryptobacteroides. The sequence continues at coordinate 4,314 of JAFUFP010000020.1, forward strand.
GCCCTGAGGATGGGCAAAGCCGATCCCGCCATCCTCCTCAAGGGCACCGGCCTCAAATCCATGAAGGAATACAAGGGCGAAGTCCTTCCTTTCCTTTATGACGGATTCCTGAGCACCGAGTTCGGAGGACTGTTCACCCCTTCAGGGAAAGGTTATTTCGCCGTTGTCGGACAGTGGCTCATCACCGGAAGCCAGAGGGCCGTTTCGTATGTCGCCGATCCAGACAGGACGCTTTCGACGGAACTCTCCGACGCTTCCCTTTCATCGAAACTCCCTTCGAAGAATACCGGACCGGTATGCTTCTTCTCCCTGTCGGAGTATCCTCCGCTTCTGGATGAAGTCTTCCGTCCCACTCTTTCCGTTCCCATGAGACAGACTCTCACCGGAGTCACCCATGAGATTTTCACCCTGGCGCTTTCCGGAGGGGAAGCTTCAGTTTCCGTCGACAGGGCGACTGTAGTGAAGAACACAGCTCCCGTCGTGGAGAGGGATACCGTAGTCGTTGTCCCGACCGGTCCTTTCAAGGTGCACAATTCCGGAACGGGGAGGACGAACCTCTTCAGCCAGTCGGCCAACAATACCCTTACTCTCAAGGAAGAGGACGGCAAGGGCATCTGGGGTATACCCTTCACCGCACCGATATGCGGATATGTCGAGACGATAGACTACTACGGCAATGACCGCAACCAGTTCCTTTTCGCCGCCGGCAGCAAACTCTACCTCATAGACCGCCTCGGAAGGTTCGTCAACGGTTTCCCCGCGGAACTGGGCAAGGATGTCCTCCTCGGACCCGCGGTTTATGATTTCACCGGAGCCCATGGATATACGGCCATGGTTCTCCATAAGGACAATACCATAGGAATGTACAATCTCCACGGCCAGACGAAGGAAGGCTGGTTGGGGATCACCGCTCCCGAGACAATAAAGACCCTCCCCGAACTTCTCGAGGTCAAGGGCACCAAATACTGGGTCGTACGCACTTCGATACGTGCTCTCGTCTTCCCCTTTGACGGAGGTGAGCCTCCCACCAAAGGCGAAGGTGCCAAGATGATCCGCAACGACAGCGTGATAACGCCCAAGGACAACGGCTCCATTTCCGCCACATGCCGTGACGGCAAGGAGCGCAATTTCAAGCTGCAGTGATGCGGCCATAAGTTAGACAACACATAATCCACTTTTTTGTTTTTATGGAATTCCATTCATTGAACAAAATGTACGAGCAGAGTTTCAGGGAAAACTGGGACCGCCCGGCATTGTCAAACTACCAGGGAGTGACCCTGAAGTATTCCGACGTCGCACGTCGCATCGCAAAGCTCCAGATCGCTTTCGAGCAGTGCGGCCTCAAAAGGGGCGACAAAGTCGCCATCTGCTCCCGTAACCAGGCCAACTGGGGAGTCAGCTTCCTTGCCGCCATGACCTACGGAGCAGTACCCGTGCCCATCCTGCATGAATTCAAGCCCGGAAACATACATTATCTGGTCAACCATTCCGAAGCGAAGGTCCTCTTCGTTGACGAAGTTATCTGGGAAGGCCTTTCTGCGGAAGAGATGCCTGACCTCCAGGTCATCGTCCAGATCAACACGTTCAAGTTCCTCTACTCCAAGACCGAGGCTCTCGCCCAGGTTAGGGAACATCTCAATGAGAGCTTCGGACACAGGTATCCGAACAACTTCGGTCCGGATGACCTCAATTACTATGAGGACTCCGCCGATGAACTTGCCGTGATCAACTACACATCCGGAACCTCAGGATTCTCCAAGGGTGTTATGATCCCTTACAGGGCTCTCTACTCGAACGTCATGTTCTCAAGGGATGCCGAACCGCATATCGGCAAGGGTTCTGAAGTCGTTGCGATGCTGCCCTCGGCCCATATGTACGGAATGATGTTCGAGTTCCTCTTCGAAATGACCGTCGGTGCCCATGTGCACTTCCTCACCAGGGTCCCCAGCCCCAAGATCATCATGCAGGCCTTCGCTGAAATTCATCCCTGCATCATCATAGCAGTTCCCCTCATCATCGAGAAGATCTACAAGTCCAAGCTCAAACCCATCCTCGACAAGAACCGCCTGTTCTTCAAGATCCCCATTCTTGACAAGGTCCTTGAGAAGAAGGTCAAGACCGAACTGATGGCTTCATTCGGATGCAATTTCGAGGAAGTGATCCTCGGAGGTGCCGCATTCAATCCCGAGGTGGAGGCTTTCTTCCACAAGATCGGCTTCCCTTATACTGTAGGATACGGAATGACGGAGTGCGCCCCCATCATCGCCTATGCGCATTGGGACAAGGCTAAACTCGGATCCTGCGGAAAGGCCGCTATGAACATGGAAATCAGGATCGACTCTTCCGACCCTTACAATGTTCCCGGTGAAGTCCAGGTCAAGGGAGCTAACGTCTTCCTGGGCTATTACAAGAACGAGGAAGCCACGAAGAACTCTTTCACCGATGACGGATGGTTCCGTACAGGTGATATGGGTGTCCTTGACCGCGACGGTTACCTCTACCTCCGCGGAAGGTCCAAGTGCATGATTCTCGGACCTTCGGGTCAGAACATCTATCCCGAGGAACTGGAAGCCGTGATCAACAACCTCACCTATGTCGTGGATTCACTGGTCATCGAGGATGACGGAGGTCTCATTGCCCTCATCTATCCCGACTACCACCAGGGCATGATCGACGGCCTTGACCGTGAAGCTCTCGAGAAGAGACTCTCCGACGCTCTTCCCGAAATCAACAAGGAAATCCCCAACTACGCCAAGATAAAGAAGATGGAATTCCTCCCCGAAGACTTCGAGAGGACACCTAAGAGAAGCATCAAGCGTTATCTGTATCAGAGGAAGTAAGGGACACAAAAATTTCTGCACATGCAAAAGTTCGACAACAGCTATCTGGACATGGCCCAGATATGGGCCCGCAATTCATACTGCAAGCGCCGCCAGGTCGGTGCGCTCATCGTGAAGGACCGTATGATCATCTCGGACGGTTACAACGGCACGCCTTCCGGATTCGAGAATGTGTGCGAGGACGAGAACGGTGTGACCAAGCCCTATGTCCTCCATGCGGAGGCCAATGCCATATCCAAGGTCGCCAAGTCGGGCAACAGTTCAGAAGGTGCGACTTTGTATGTCACCGCATCACCGTGCCTGGAGTGCTCCAAGCTCATCATCCAGGCCGGTATCAGGAGAGTGGTTTACAGGGATGAGTACAGGCTCACCGACGGAATCGATCTCCTCCGCAGGGCAGGCATCGAAGTCGAGAAAGTCGATTGACGGAAATGGACCCGAATTCGAAGAAAGACATATCGGCCTCTTTGGTGGCCCTCGTTGGTGTAGTGCTCGGAATCGTCCTCACTATGACGATATCCAGCATCATCAAATCGAATTCCAGGACAAGGGTCGATCCCAGGTCCTGGCAGAAGCTCAATGTCATCCTCCAGGAAGTCGAAAAGAGGTATGTCGATACGGTGGATGTGAAAGGCATGACCGATGCCGCCGTAGTCTCTGCTCTCGCAAAGCTGGACCCCCATTCGGTTTATCTACCTCCCCAGGATCTTGAGGAGTCCGAAACCGAACTCGCGGGTAATTTCGACGGAATAGGCATCCAGTTCAACGTGCCCAATGATACTGCCATAGTGCTGGAGGTCATTCCCGGTGGACCGTCCGAGAAGGTGGGCCTTCTCCCCGGAGACCGTCTTCTCAAAGTTGACGACAAGGTCATCGCCGGAGTGAAGTTCCCCCAGGACAGTATGGTCAGAAGGATGAAGGGACCTTCCGGAACGAAGGTCATCGTCACTGTCCTTCGCGGACATGAGGAGATCCCTTTCGAAATCACGAGGGGAAAGATTCCCGTGCACTGCGTGGACGCGTCCTTCATGATAGATGACCGTACGGGTTACATGCGTTTGACGAAATTCTCCCGTACTACCTACAAAGAAGTCTCCGATGCGGCCGTAGCCCTTCTCAAGCAGGGCATGAAGAGGCTCATCTTCGATATCCGCGACAATACGGGCGGATATCTTGACCAGGCCCTTCTGCTTTCGAACATGTTCCTCTCGAGGGGAGATGAGATAGTATTCCTCAAGGGACGCAACTACGCCAGAGAGGATCACAAGGCCGACGGAAGAGGAATCCTCCAGGATATCGAACTTTCCGTCCTCATCAACGAATCCTCCGCTTCCTCCAGCGAAATCTTCGCGGGAGCTATCCAGGACAACGACAGGGGAGTGATCGTTGGTCGCCGTTCCTTCGGCAAGGGTCTTGTTCAGGAGCCCGTGTTCTTCACGGACGGATCCGGAGTCCGCATCACCATCGCCAGGTTCTACACTCCTTCGGGACGTTGCATCCAGAAGCCTTACGGGGATGATTACGGGTATGACATATACCGTCGCTACGAAGGCGGCGAGATGTTCGCCCAGGACAGCATAAAGGTTGACAGCACCGAGGTGTACAAGACCGTAGGCGGAAGGACCGTTTACGGAGGTGGCGGCATCGTCCCCGATGTCTTCGTTCCGATGGATACGACGAGGGCGACCGATTTCTTCATCGCCTGCAACCGCAAGACTACCCAGATGAGGTTCGCTTCCGAGATGTTCGACCGTTATCGTGACCGCCTGCTCGCGATCGACTCTTTCCCCGATCTTGAGGACTTCCTTGACGGACTCAACCTCAAGGGCCAGTTCCTGGACTTTGCGAAGACGAAAGACGGTATCGCACCAAAGGCGGGAGAATGGGAGGCGACCGAGGATTATCTCATGCCTCAGTTGAGGGCTCTTGTAGGCCGGTACTCAAAGCTCGGCGACAACGCTTTCTACAAGCTCTACCTTCCGGTCGATGATGTGGTTGCGAAAGCATTGGCCGCTCCATCGAAAGTGGAAACCGGGCAATAGGAAGTCCCGCTGAAATGATCATAATAACGGAATCGGAGAGCCGAAAAGGTCTCTTCGATTCCGTTTATGTGTCCGCAGTTTTCCTTTGGGTCTTTGGGTCTTGTCCACCGGTGGACAAGACGGCCTTACTGCGAAATGAACTGGTAGACGATGTTCCCGGCCTGCCTTGCCGGAGCCTTGGGGTCGGAAGAGAACTTTGAAAGTCTCGCGGCCCTTACCGCGAATTCCCTCAGACACCTGTCGTCGGTCGACACTTCTTCCTGCACTTTGGCGGCCACGACGTTTCCGGCGTTGTCAACCGTAATGATGACAGTGACCATACCTCCGCCATAGCACCTGTACGCGGGAATGGGCAGTTTGCTGGCTTTTCTGCCCTCAAGGTAGTATGATACCACCGAAGGTCCGGAATACTCTCTGACGGGCTTTTCTTCCTTCTTGGTCTGGGTTTGAGGAGCGACTTCAGCGTAATCCTCGTCCGGTTCCAGGTCGACGCCGTTCTTGAGCTCCTGCGCAAGCCTTTCGGCGTCCTCATAGAGCTTCTCGGCATCGGTCCCCCTGTCATCTTTGAGGGCTGAACGGTTCACGGCCACGTTGCGGAAGGCCGTCCCGCTCGTCCCTTCCATCATTTCCTGGATGCGCTGGGAAATCTCGTCATCGAAGGCTTCCTGTTCGAGCCTTTCCTGTTCCTCCTTTTCCAGTTGTTCCAAAGCTTCTTCCCTGGAGAAGTCGATGACGAATGAGTTGTCCTTTCTCAGGACCGCCCCTATCTGCGAAAGGAGTAATATGATAATCACCGTGAGGTGAACGATCACGGTGATGTATATTCCTGCCTTGTCTTCGCCGGATAGTTTGCGCATCTTGCGGATTACGGGCTTATGGTCAGTGTTTCTTGTTCTTCTTTTCGGCTATCTCCGAAAGGGTGCGTTCGATTGTAGCGGAAATCACGTCAATCGCGACTTTGTTGTGTCCTCCCTGCGGAATGATGATGTCTGCGTAGCGTTTGCTCGGTTCGATGAACTGGAGGTGCATCGGCTTCACGGTTTCGCAGTAGTGGTCAATCGCGGTTGCGACGGTTCTTCCCCTTTCCTCAATGTCACGGACGATGATTCTCATGAGGCGGTCATCGTCATCGGCGTCGACGAATATCTTGATGTTCATCTGGTCCCTCAGTTCCTTGCAGGTGTAGATGAGGATACCTTCAACGATTATGACGTCGGCCGGTTCTACGGTGACGGTTTCCGTCTTGCTCCTCGAGCATGTGAGGTAGGAGTAAATCGGCTGTTCTATCGTCTTCCCCTGCTTGAGCTCCCGGATCTGCTGGCAGAGGAGTTTCCAGTCGATGGCGTCAGGATGGTCGAAGTTGATTTTGTGCCTTTCCTCCATGGGAAGATGGCTTGAATCCTTGTAGTAAGAATCCTGTGGGATGACAACCACTCGGCCCGAGAGCTGATTGGTTATCGCCTTTACGACGGTGGTCTTTCCGGATCCTGAACCGCCTGCTATTCCGATTACCAGCATGATGTGGGAGTGTTATATGGGTTAGATGATTAGAATTCCGCGTTCTTGGGAGTCCTGGGGAAGGGGATGACGTCACGGATGTTGTTCATACCGGTGACGAACAGAAGGAGTCTCTCGAAACCGAGTCCGAAACCGGAGTGGGGGACTGTTCCGAACCTTCTGGTGTCGATGTACCATTCGAGGTTCTTGCGGCTCATTCCGAGTTCGTCGATCCTCGTCTCGAGTTTCTCGAGGGATGCCTCCCTTTCGCTTCCGCCGATGATTTCTCCGATCTTCGGGAAAAGGACGTCCATACCCCTCACGGTCTTGCCGTCTTCGTTCTGCTTCATGTAGAAGGCCTTGATGTCCTTGGGGAAGTCGATGAGGATGACGGGTCTGCGGAAATACTGCTCAACGAGATACCTCTCGTGCTCGCTTTGGAAGTCAGTTCCCCAGTGTACGGGATACTCGAACTTGTGACCGTTGGCGACAGCTTCTTCTAGGATGCTGACGGCTTCGGTGTAGGTTACCTTCCTGAATTCGATTCCGAGGACGCTCTTGAGCCTTTCGATGAGGCCGTCATCGTATTTGTTGTTGAGGAACGTGAGGTCATCCATGCAGTTGTCGAGAGCGTACTGGACGAGATACTTCACGAACTCCTCGGCGAGGGCCATGTCATCGTTGATATCGTAGAAAGCCATTTCGGGCTCGATCATCCAGAACTCGGCCAGGTGTCTGGGGGTGTTCGAGTTCTCTGCCCTGAAGGTGGGACCGAAGGTGTAGATTTCTCCTACGGCTGTAGCTCCGAGTTCACCTTCGAGCTGACCGCTCACGGTAAGGCTGGTCTTCTTTCCGAAGAAGTCCTTGCTGAAATCGACCTTTCCGTTGTGCATGGGGACATTGGCGAGGTCCATTGTGGTGACCTGGAACATGTCGCCCGCTCCCTCTGCGTCAGACTCGGTGATGAGGGGAGTATTGAGATATACGAATCCTTTGTCGTTGAAGAATTTGTGGATGGCGAAAGCCATGGCGTGACGGATTCTGAGGACAGCACCGAAGGTGTTGGTGCGGAGTCTCATGTGAGCCACGCTCCTGAGGTATTCGAGGGTGGTGTCCTTCTTCTGGAGAGGATATCTCATCGGGTCGCATTCTCCGATTACCTCGATCTCCTTGGCCTGGATCTCGACGGCCTGGCCGCTACCCACTGAGGCGACAAGTTCACCTTTGACGGCGATGCTGGCGCCTGTTGTTATCTTCTTGATGAGCTCTTCGTCGAAGTTCTCCGTATTTGCAACGATCTGGATATTGTTTACTGTCGAACCGTCATTGAGGGCGATGAATTTCACCTGCTTGTTACCTCTTTTTGTCCTGACCCAACCTTTGGCGAGGACTTCTTTTCCCGGCTCGCTTCCCAGCAAGTCCTTAACTTTCGTTCTGACGACCTTGTCCATAAAATTGAAAATTCTCTTAATGATATGTCCTCCTATGGTGGAGGTTCCTTCTTAATCGTGCAAATATAATGATTTTCCGCTGACCTTTCGATATAATGAGCCGCCAATGTGATTCAGGACGAGCAGATATATACGAAAGAAGGCGGCTCGTGAGAGTCGCCTTCCTTCTATAAATGAGTTACAGAATTATTCTGTTTTTCTAGCCTGGTACATGATCTTGAGTGCGGAGCAACGTCTGAGCTCCTGCTTAACATCTGTGATGATACCCATTCTCACGTCCTGGTCGCCCTTAATGACAGTTGTCATGAACTGACGGTCAGCCTCACTCATGGCGTCACGCTCTGCAGCGATGAAGTCACGGATGTCGTCCACAGTCTTGAAGGAGTCATTCAGCTGTATACGTGCGTCGGTACCGTACTGAGCCTGGAGAGCCCTGGTAGGGGGACCGATGTTGATATAGGATGAAAGATCCTTGCGCTCGAGCTTCACAACCTCGGAAGCTTCAGGGAGCTTGACCTGGACTTTGTTCTCCTGGTCACGCATCTGTGTGGTAACCATGAAGAAGAAGAGGAGCATGAACACGATATCGGAGAGGGATCCCGAAGACATTGCGGGAACTTCCTTCTTGTTGTTTGATCCACCGAATTTAGACATATTCTATTCCTCCTTATTTTTTGCCAACGTCCTTAGGTTCTGCCTCGGAGATGTTCTGGGGAACCGCTGTTTTGACGATTTCCTGTTTTTCCTCATCGAGGCTGTTGAAAGGTTTTCCATAAGCCCTTGAAGAGAATTCGTCACGAAGTTCGTTGACGGCCTTCACGAGCTCATTCTGAACCTCCATATAAGCGCGGTAGCTGGTACCACGGTCATTCTGGAGCGAGATTACACCCTTGGAGATAGGATAGGATCCGTATCCCTCGATGTCCGTAACTTCCTTCTCGGGAAGGTTGGGATCGTCGGTAGGGTTAGTAAGGAATTCCTTGATTCTGTCTTTAAGCTGGCTAACCTCAATAGGCTCACTTCCCGCCAGGAGACGGTCAGCTGAGTTAATCTTCACAACGATGATGTTACGACGATTGACCTTCTGATCCTGTACCTGTTGGTTCTTGTCGGGCATAGGCGGAAGACGACGCTGCAGACCGGTCTGTGATCCCATGGTTGTAGTCATGAGGAAGTAGCACAGAAGCAGGAAAGCGATGTCTGCCGTTGAGCTTGTATTTAATGCAGGTGTTTTCTTAGCCATGGCTTATATTATTTTGTACGAACTGCACTGATTATCTCACCGACGACGATGGCAAGTACTGCGAGGCCACCGGCAAGACAAGTAAGGTTCATGATAGTGTCAGTAAGTTTGAGTGTGCCAGCAGAGGGAATTTCACCATGGAATCCCTGAGGAACAGCACCCGGAGACATAAGGTAGACAACGAAGCAGATAGCGCCGATGACTACGAGTCCGATGAGGAGCTTGATGAGGCTCTTCGGATCGTTCATCACGCCGACTACCAAGCCTACCAGGATAACGCATGCTACGGCGATGCCGAACATGATATATGCCCAGTTGAGCAGCGGATCGACCGTACCGTTGTCATCTGCCACTGTTGCAGGGAATCCCTTAGAGAATCCCATAACAAGCAGGACGACGCTGATAGCGATCAGAACCCACATGATTATTTTGAATATTTTATTCATAATTGCTTGTTATCAAGGAAGGTTGATTACTTCTTGTTGTATTTGGTGAGGATATCCACGAGAGAGATTGAAGCGTCCTCCATGTCGATGGTGATGGAGTCAATCTTAGCGAGGATGTAGTTGTAGAACACCTGAAGAATCATAGCGACGATAAGTCCCGCGACGGTGGTGATGAGAGCGACCTTCATACCTCCAGCGACGACGTTAGGGGAGATATCACCTGCAGCCTGGATAGCATCGAATGCCTGGATCATACCGATAACGGTTCCGAGGAATCCGAGTGAAGGAGCGATAGCGATGAAGAGGGAGATCCAAGAGAGACCGTTCTCCATGTTGCTCATCTGGACTGAACCATAGGAAACAATTGTCTTCTCAACGGTGTCAACACCCTGATCGTAGCGAAGGAGACCCTGATAGAAGATGCTGGCAACAGGACCACGGGTGTTGCGGCAAACTTCCTTAGCCTTCTCGATACCACCCTCATCAAGAGCCTTCTCAACAGCAGCAAGAAGCTTCTTGGTGTTGGTCTTTGCGAAGGTCAAATAGAGGATACGCTCGATAGCGAGGGCAAGACCGATGATGAGGCAGATTACGATGAGGGACATGAAGCCCGCACCACCCTCGATGAACTTGGTCTTGATGGCCTGCATCAGAGGAACCTCTTCGCCGGTACCGTTGAAAAGGGCGGATGCATCATTGATTTCCTGAGCGGAAACGATGCTTGCAGTAGCGACCATAAGGACAGCAGCTGCCAAAAACATGAAAAACTTTTTCATAATTGTTTTTGTGTGTTTGAAATAAATAATTGTATTAAAGATTATTAATTATGATTTCTCAAAAAACGGAGGTGGTACAGGGATGGTTTTAGCACGCCTATGTTTCTACCCTTCTTCTCAAAATTCGGTGCAATTTAGCAAATTATTTTCAAACGGCAATGAAATGCCATTTTTTATTTTCCCTTCCTTTTGGAACGATATAAATCGTTGGGGGGCATGGCCTGTCCCTTTCCGTAGTCCGGCCCCGTCTCCGCAGTCCGTATTCTTGACCGGAAAGTGCGGGAATCTTCACACTTTTTCCGGAGGTCGCCATGGATACGGCGGCAGTCCCTCAATTACCCGTTGAGGAAAGTCAATTCTTCGTGATTTCTCCCTTCAAGTTCCTGGTCATCATCTGTTTGACCCACTCATTGTCGGAACTCTTGCCCATCAGGTAGAAGAGCTTTCCGAGGGCGCTTTCGGTCGTTGAATCGTAGCCGTTAATGACACCTGCGTTCTGCAGGGACTTGCCGGTGGCATAGAGGTCCATGTTGACGGTACCGCTTTGGCACTGTGTGACATTGACCAGTATTTTCCCCATGGAGGAAGCTTCTTTCACAAGGTCTATGAACCATTTTTTCGAGGGCGCGTTGCCCGCTCCGTAGGTCTCGATTATGACCGCCCTTGTCTCCGGGCTGCAGAGGAAGTATCTGACCACTTCGGGTGTGATTCCCGGATGGAGCTTCAGAATGGAGACCCTCGTGTCGAGGGCGGTGTTGATCGACAGGTTCTGGTACCAGTCGAGGGGTTTCCTTATGGCCTTGGTGTTGTACTTGATGTTGATTCCGGCTTCGGCGAGGAGGGGACAGTTCGGTGATTCGAAAGCGCGGAACACTTCGGCGTTCGTCTTGGTAGCCCTGTTTCCCCTTATAAGAAGGGAGTCGAAGCAGATGCACACTTCCGGTACCAGGGCGTGGCCTTCGCTGTCCTTGGCGGAGGCGATTTCCACCGATGAAATGAGGTTCTCCTTTCCGTCCGTCCTCGGTACTCCTATAGGAAGCTGGCTTCCGGTGAAGATGACCGGTTTGGTCAGCCCGTCGAGCATGAAGCTCAGTGCCGATGCCGAATATGACATCGTATCCGTGCCGTGGAGGATTATGAATCCGTCATACTGCTCGTACCTTTCCTGGATGAGACGGGCCAGGGCCTGCCATAGCGACGGTTCGACATCAGAGGAGTCGATCAGCGGGTCGAAGGTGTAGGAATCTATCTTGAACGCGAATTTGGCTATTTCGGGCACTTCGGCCTGGATCTGGTCGAAATCGAACGGTTTGAGGGTCTGGTCGTCGATATCCTGTTTCATTCCGATGGTACCGCCGGTGTAAATGAGCAGGATCGATGATTTTCCGTTGGGATAGGAGTCCATTGTGGTATCGGTTTTACGTGTTTTCGCTTTCAGGTGATCGGGGGTCAGATTCCGAAGAGGGCCTCGGCATTGCGTGAGGTCACTTCAGCGACTTCCTCCACGGAAATCCCCTTGAGTTCCGCCACCTTCTGTGCTATATATGGTATGAATGTGCTTTCGTTCCTCTGTCCTCTCATAGGTACGGGAGCCAGGTACGGGGCGTCGGTTTCGAGAACTATCTTCCCGAGGGGGATTTTTTTGACGCTTTCGGCCACCTTGGCCTTTTTGAACGTCACCACTCCTCCTATTCCGACTGACCAGTCTCCGTATTTCTGGAGTTCGAGGAAGGTCTCGTAACTGCCGCTGAAGGCGTGCATGTTGCCCCGTAGCCCAAGATGGGCGCACTGCTTGACTATTCCCATGAAATCTTCCGTCGCATCCCTTAAATGTATATTGACTGGGAGATCCATCTTGGCGGCGAGTTCGAATTGTGCCTTGAGGGCTATCTTCTGGAGTTCGGCGTTCTCTTTGGAATAGTGGTAGTCCAGGCCGATTTCGCCGATGGCCACCGGGTTGCGGGAGACGTAACGGAGCATGTCGTCGATCTCCTGTTCCCAATCTTCCGTGACCGAATCCGGGTACAGGCCGATCATCGTGAAAAGGACTCCGGGATGTTTCTCGCTGAGGGAAAACATCTTTTCCCTTTCCTTCCGGTCCACGTCCGGTTGGATCATCTTGACGACTCCGGCTGCGAGGCTGCGGGAGATGGCTCCCTCGGCTTCGTCTCCGAACCACTCGTCATAGAAGTGGACGTGCGTATCGATGTATGTCGGCATATCGTGTCCGTTTTGAGGCGGAGGCAAAGATACTACAAATTCCCAAAAAGGTGCGACCGTCGGCAAAGGATAAGGGACGGAAACCTTCCGGAATCCGTCCCTACATCATAAGGCATGTGTGTGCGGGTGTCCCCCCGACCTCTTTAGAGAATAAGCATAGCGTCTCCGTAGGGGCCGAACTTGTAACCTTCCTCGAGAGCCACCTTGTAGGCGTTCATCACTTTCTCGAATCCGCCGAATGCCGCAACCGACATGAGCATGGTCGAGCAGGGCATGTGGAAATTCGAGACGATCGCCGAAGGGATGGCGAAACGGTAGGGAGGGAAGATGAACTTGTTGGTCCATCCGTCGTAAGGGTTGACCTCGTCGTTGGTGGTGACGTAGGTCTCGAGTCCCCTCATTACGGTGGCGCCGATGGCTACCACCTTGTGTCCGGAGCGTTTGGTCTGGTTGATCTTCGCCGCGGACTCGGGGGAGATGATGAGCCTTTCGGAATCCATCTTGTGCTTGGAGAGGTCCTCGACGTCGACTTTGCGGAAATGACCGATTCCCATGTGAACGGTGATGAAGGTCTTGTCGATGTCGGCGAGGATCATCCTGTTGAACAGCTCGCGGCTGAAATGGAGTCCTGCCGCCGGAGCGGAAACCGCCCCTTCGTTCTTTGCGAAAATGGTCTGGAAGTTCTCCCTGTCCTCTTTGGTGACCTTGTCCTTCACCCATCTGGGTACGGGAGGCTCACCGAGGCTGAAGAGAGTTTCCTTGAACTCCTCGTACTTGCCGTCATAGAGGAACCTGAGGGTCCTTCCCCTTGAGGTGGTGTTGTCGATGACTTCGGCGACGAGACTCTCGTCTTCACCGAAGTAAAGTTTGTTTCCGATCCTTATCTTCCTGGCCGGATCGACTACGACGTCCCAGAGCCTCTGTTCCCTGTTCAGTTCACGGAGAAGGAAAACCTCGATTTCCGCGCCTGTCTTTTCCTTGTTGCCGGAAAGCCTGGCGGGGAAAACCTTTGTGTCGTTCAGGACGAAGGTGTCTCCTTTCCCGAAATAATCTATGATGTCCTTGAAAATTCTGTGCTCGATTTCACCGGTGTCCTTGTGGAGCACCATAAGTTTGCACTCATCCCTCCATCTGGGAGGTTCTGTGGCCACCCTGTCTTTGGGGAGGGCGAACTGGAACTGTGATAGCTTCATTCTGTCTTGTAATTAGACCTTTGGCTTAAATTGCGTACTGCGTCTTGGACGCCCCTTCAAATGAGGCGACAAACTAATATATATACGGCAAAATTCGCTTTTTGTTTCAACCGGGCTAAATTTTAGCCTCACGGAAGACTTCCGCTATCGATGGATATGTGTTCTTCAGATATGGAGGAAGGCTGGATTTGGCTACCCAGGCCGCTTTGGAAATGTCCTCTTCCCTTTGGGGGGTGAGGTCGACCGGGTCGGTGTACAGCATGTCATACCACCAGGTGTGCTTGAGGTGCCAGATCCCTTCCCTTATGTAACAGTGGTCGGTTATGCAGATGAGTCTCCGGATGATGAGTTTGTCGATACCGGTCTCTTCGCTCACTTCCCTCATGGCCGTGACTTCTATGTCTTCTCCCTTCTCCTGATGGCCCTTGGGGAGGTCCCACAGGCCGTACCGGCTTATGAGAAGGAAATCCCCCCTCCGGTTGGACACGAGCCCTCCGGCGGCATTGACTTCCTTGAACTCGGCGCATACCCTTTTGTACATCCCGTCCGTGTCTTCGGCCGGAATGTAGATTTTCCAGAGGGTGGGGCTGGCTTTGAACATGGCCACGATCTCATGCATGCCGAAGTCCTTCCCCGGGTGGTACTCTATGGAGTTGGGATCGGAAAGGGCGGATTCGCCCTCCGGGCAGATGACGATGCATCTGTTTTCGAAGTATATCCTATGGATGTTTGACATTTCGTGTGGGGCTGTCTTCGGAAAATGTATATCTTTGCACATTGGCTGCTTCGGTGCAAATATAATAATAAGTCTCCGAAAACGTGAACGGCATCCGCTTTGATGCCTTCCGATGCGGCCGCCGAAAACAAGATCATTTATTGTCATATGAGCAACAGTCATTCAGAAATCGCCTCCACCGTGGCCCGCAGACTTTTGGACATCAGTGCAGTTCTGCTTCGTCCCTCACAACCTTTCACCTGGGCTTCCGGTTGGCATTCTCCCATTTACTGCGACAACCGCAGGATCCTCTCTTATCCCGAACTGCGTTCGATGGTCGCGTCCTTCCTCGCCGAAAGGGCGAAGGAACTCTTCCCTGAGGCACAGGTCGCGGCGGGTGTCGCTACAGGCGCCATCGCCCATGGAGTCCTGGCCGCCGACAGGATGGGCCTTCCTTTCGTGTACGTCCGTCCCAAACCCAAGGATCATGGTACAGGATCACAGATAGAAGGAATACTGGAACCGGGAACGAAGGTGGTGGTTATCGAGGACCTCATCTCCACCGGCATGAGCAGCCTTGCCGCCGTTGACGCCCTGAGGAAGGCGGGAGCCGAGGTTCTGGGAATGGTCGCGATCTTCACCTACGGGTTCGACCTCGCCGACGAACGTTTCGCCCAGGCCGGTGTGAAACTCTCGACCCTCTCCAACTACTCTTCCCTCGTCGAGACCGCCGCAGCTACGGGTTACGTCACACCCGACCAGCTGGAGGTGCTCTCCGCATGGAGGGAGAATCCCTCCGAGTGGGGGAAATAATTTTTCCGTGAAATCCGCCATGACCGAATTCAAAAGCAAGCACGCCACCGTCTCGAAAGCTCCTTATATGCTTTATATGGCTTTCGTCGACATGCGCAATTTCCTCAATGTGATCCCCCAGGACAAGAAGGAAGGGGTCACAGCCGATTATGATACCATAAACGCCAGTGTACAGGGATTCAACATAGGAGTGAAGGTCTGTGACAGGGTACCTTATTCAAGGATATCGTTCGCCGACAACGGAGCTCCTTTCGCATTCAATATCGACCTTTGGTTCGACGCCTGCGGAGGGGATCCCGACAAGACGGACTTCCATATCGACGCTTCCGCCGACCTCAACTTCATGATGAAGATGGTTCTCGGGGGAAAGATAAAGGACGCCCTTGACAAGATCGTCGATTCGATCGCCGCGATGTCCGAGGGAAGGATGCCCGAAGGCATCGACCCTTCCATGTTCCCTGAAGGCTTCGATCCCCACGGAACGTGGAATCCCAACGACGGGACTTGGAAGGCCTAGCGGAAGATGACTCTCCCGCAGGAATTCATATGCCTTTTGGAGGAAGCTCTCGGAAAGGAGGGTTTGGAGACGGCTTTGGCCGGACTCCAGTCCGATCCTGCGGTATCCGTGCGCGCCAATACCGACAAGATTCCCGTGGATGAATTGGCCCGGCATCTTCTCCCCATTTCTTCGGAAGAGGTACCGTGGTGTCCTCAAGGACTCTTCCTTTCGGAACGTCCTTCCTTCACCCTCGATCCGCTTCTTCATGCGGGAGCGTACTATGTGCAGGACTCTTCCGCGATGATGGTGGGGGAAGTGCTGAGGAAGCTCCTCCCTTCGATCGGTTTCCCCGCCGGAGAAAGACTTTTCCGGGTCCTGGACCTTTGTGCGGCTCCGGGAGGCAAAACCACCCATGCCGCTTCGGTCCTGAGGTCTTTTTTCGGTAACAACTTTCTTCTGGTCTCGAACGAAGTGATGCGCCAGAGGGCCGCTGTCCTGTGCCAGAACGTTTCCGTTTGGGGAGATCCATGCATCGCTGTGACAAGCGCTGACCCTTCCGCGTTCGCTTCGCTTGATTCCTTCTTCGACGTCGTGATAGCCGATGTTCCGTGTTCGGGTGAAGGGATGTTCCGCAAAGATCCCGAAGCGCTGGCGCAATGGTCGGCCGACAACGTCGATATGTGCTGCGCAAGGCAAAAGCGCATCCTCGCCGACATGTGGTCATGCCTTCGTCCGGGAGGTCTTCTCATTTATTCCACCTGCACTTTCAACAGGAAGGAGAACGACGGGAATGTCCTTTGGGCGGCCTCGACACTCGGAGCTGAAGTCATTGACCTTCAGATTGAGTGGGAAGGTGTTCTCGGAACGGAGACCGGACTTTCGCTTGTTCCCGGGCATGTGAAGGGTGAAGGGCAGTTCTGTGCCGCGCTAAGGAAGAAGGCGGGACCTTTGGAGAGGTCCTCTTCCTCAGGAATTGCTTTTACCGGGAAAAGGGGAGCGCCCGCCAAAGCTCCGCAGATACCTTCCGGCCTTTCGGAGTATCTGACGGATCCGTGCGTTTTCAGAAGCAGGGGAGAGACTCTTGTCGCCGTCCCTTCAGTAATAAGCCCTTCGGTCGGGGAACTTTCACCTCTCCACCCCATGATGGCCGGAACGGCCCTCGGAATGACGAAGGGGAAGGATTTCATCCCGGACGGAGACCTCGCGAACAGCCTTCTTTTGAGAAGAGGAGCATTCCCGGAGTGTGAAGTGTCGTCCGATACGGCCCTTTCCTTCCTTCACAGGGAAACTCTCCGTCTTCAGGACGCTCCGCGTGGAATAGTCCTTCTGACTTATGGCGGAATTCCCCTGGGGTTCGTGAAGAATATCGGAACAAGGTGCAACAACCTCCTGCCGCCCTCCAGGAGGATAAGGATGGACATCCGTTGACGGAAAAGGGTAGTGGAACGATTGTTGAAGGTATTTCTTCAAGTGGTTGAACAGAAAATCTTTTTTTGAGATGAAATATTTTAGAATTGCTGTGGCTCTCTGTGCTTTGACGTTCCTTTCATCGTCGGCTTTCTCACAGGAGATGACCCAGCAGCAGTACAAGGACAGGTATACGACGCTGGTGAAGAATCTCGGAACTTCCGGAATCGGAATCGAGACCCTTCTGGACAAATGGATGAACGATTATCCGGACGATCCGGATCCGATCGAGTACAAGTTCATCTACTATCTTGCCAAGTGTCAGACCACCCAGATCGTCCCCAAGGAAGGCAAGACTCATCTCGGGAAGGAACCGGTTATCACTCTCAACGATTCCCTCGGAAATCCCGTGAACTATTTCCAGGAAAACATGTACGATGACGATATCTTCGCCCAGGCCATATCGACCATCGAAAGCGGCATCACCAAATACCCCGACCGTCTGGACTGGAGGTTCTACAAGATAACGGCCCTTTCCGATTATGAGAAGGAAAGTCCCGATATGGCTTCATCGGAACTGAAGTCAATCATCGACTACAATTTCACCCAGAAACCCAAGTGGACATACCCCGATACTGAAGTCGACGCCGATTTCTTCGATGCCGGTATCCAGGAATACTGCATCTCCTTCTTCAGGACAGCTTCTCCCGCTTCGAAAGAAGCTTTCAGGGAGATAAGCCTCAAGATGCTCGGATATGAACCCGACAACACCCTGTTCCTCGACAATGTGGGATCTTATTTCGTGACCGCCAAAGACCACAAGACCGCGTACAAGTACTACAACAAGGTTCTGAAACTGAAGAAAGATGATCTTACGGCCATCCGTAACTGCATCCTCATGGCCAGGCGGGACAAGGACATCAAGAATGAGAAGAAATATCTTCAGATGATGGTCACCTATGCGGACAATGACGCTGACCGCAATTCGGCGAAGATGAGACTGGATTACTACAACAAGAACAAGTAACCAGCGGCGAAATACAGCGATTTTTCCGGCCGGGTCCTTTCGGGATCCGGCTATTTTGTTCCCGGCTCTTCATTCTCGGAGGCCTTCTTCCCGTGGTGGTTCTTCTCGTAGAGCTCCCACGAATTGAAGATATTCTGCCAGATGGCGTAGAGACCTCCGGCTACGCTGGTCACGGGGGTCATGTAGTTGTAACCGAGCCAGATGAGGAATCCGGTATTTTTCTGGCCGAGGGACTGACCTGCGGTGACTTTCGTCACGGGGTCTTTGGATGACTTCCTGCCGAAGGCGAACTGGACGGCGCAGCATCCCATCGAAATGAGGACGATGCAGGCGATGATCCCGATGCTCAGGTGACTCATCACAAGGGCTCTGGTGGCGAGCACCATCGCAAGGGTAAGGCATATGCCCCAGATATAGAAAGACCAGTGGGCATGCCTCATGAGCCAGCGCTGCAACCTGTGGGTTGTGTACCTTATTGTCCAGGCGAGAACCGAAGGAAGTATCAGAACCGGGAATATCTTAAGGCCGATTCTCCACACATAAGCCCAGAAAGACAGTTCTGCCGAGGGCTTCACCATCGGGATGATGGCCGGAATGAGGAACGTGGCTATTGTGTTGATGATGACGACGTACGACACCGTCTGGGCGAGATTTCCTCCGAGCCTTTCGGTGATCACTCCGGCGGCCGAGGCTGTGGGGCAGATGAGACACAGCATCGCGCATTCCAGAAGAATCCTTATGCCTTCGTCCTGCGTCGTCATCGCGATAAGGGCGAATCCGACGAACGTGACGCTCTGGAAAAGGAGGGCGCGGAGATGCCATCTTGTGAATCTGAGATCATGCGGTGAAATCTTCACGAACTGCAGGAACAGCATAAGCGCCACAAGAAACCTCTGGGCTTCCACTGTCACTTTGCTCAGTACCGGTCCGGATGAATGGAGAAACGGTGAAAAATGGTAAATAAGATATAAACTGATGCCGCTTACGATCGCTATCGGCAGCATGAAATCCTTGATGAAAGAAACTGTTCTAGACTGCATTCCCTTATGCTTCCTCCCTGCTCTTCGTCACTTTATTTATGGCTTTCCCGAATACCGCTTCCGCCAGCGGGTCCGTCAGCCTCATGCATACGCCTGTGAAAATGGCGAGAATGAGTGTCCCTTCGCGGATGACATGTTCAGTCCCGTTTCCGAAAGGATTCCCGAAAACAAGAAGAGCGAATACGGCTGACAGTACCACCAGAAGCACATCGAATCCGACCTTGACCCTGCTGAACCTTATTCCGGTGACTTCGGCGATAGCGGCCGTCGTCTGTTCTCCGGCCAGCATCCAGGCGTTGCCGATCACTTCGAGACTGATTCCGAGGGCGGTCACGACGACCGTAAGGATGCAGAGGAGCATCCTTCCCGCGTAGGTGGATACGCTGATCCAGTCGAACGCCCATATCGAGAGGTCGGTAATGACTCCGAAAACGACGGCGGCGGGAATCTGCATGAGGTACCTCAGCTTGAATTTCTTCCGAAGGAGCACGACCTGCAGAAGAATGAAGATCATGTGCATTATCATGGTGTATTCACCGACCGTGAGACGGGAGTCCCACAGATTGACCACGTACGGGGGGCACGAAACGGGAGCCGTGCCGAGATCCGATTTGATGGAGAGGGCTACACCTATTCCTACGAGAATGAGACCCAGCGTCGCAATGCCGTAGCGGATGAATATGCTGGAGAGAACCTCCTTTTTGCCTTTATTGTCTGTCATGAAATATCGTTTCAGAGGCCTTAGCATAAATATATGGAAGGCCGCTTTGGGGCAAATATGAGGAAATTTTTCTACCTTCGCAAATGCTTTCCCCAAAGGGGAACAAATGAAGGAAATTCAAACAAAAAAGGATATGAAAAAATTCCATTTCATCATGGCTGCGGCTCTTTTGGTAGCCGCATGCGCCCCCAAGGAAGACGGAAAGGTTCCCGCCATCGACATGGCCAACCTTGACACTTCCGTAGCACCCGGAGACAATTTCTACCAGTACGCCACCGGCGGATGGCAGAAGAATCATCCTCTCGGACCCCAGTATGCGAGATTCGGAGCCTTCGACATGCTCAGCGAACTGAACGTCGAACGTCTCAATGACCTCTTCGCTTCAATGACAACGATGTCTCCCGCCAAGGGTACCGATGACCAGAAGATCGTCGACCTCTACAAGATGGGACTCGACTCCCTGAAGCTCAACGCCGAGGGTGGAGCTCCCCTGAAACCATACATCGACGAGGTCTATGCCATAGGAAACAAGGCAGACATGGTAAAGAAGATAGCCCAGATGCATTCCACAAGCGAGTCTCCTTTCTTCGGAGCGTATGTCAGCGCTGACCTCATCGACAGCAACTCCCAGATCCTTTACCTGGGTCAGGGCGGACTGGGCCTCAGCAGCAACCGCGACTACTACGTCGACCCCAAGAACGAGGCTCTCAAGAAAGGTTACCGTGATTACCTGGAGAAGGTTCTCACCCTCGCGGGTGTGGAGAACCCTTCGAAGGTCGCCGACAATACCCTCAAAGTCGAGGACTATCTTGCCCTCAACTCCTGGTCAAGCGTCCAGCAGAGGGATGTCGAAGCCGGATACAACCCCATGAGCACGAAGGATTTCTGCAAGGCGTATCCCGGATTCGATTTCGCGGCATATTTCGCTGAGAGAGGAATTCCCGATCAGCCCAAGATCGTCATCGGTGAGCCTTCCTTCTTCAAGGCTTTCAGCGATTACTTCAAGAAAGAGGACATCTCCGTCCTCAAGGACTATCTCGTCGCGAATATCGTCAGCGGTGGAGCAAGCTCCCTGAGCGATGACTTCTACAACGCATACTTCGATTTCTTCAGCCGTCAGATGTCCGGTGTCCAGGAGCAGAGGCCCCGTTGGAGAAGGGCTATGACCATTCCCAACGGTCTTCTCGGCGAAGCTGTCGGCAAGATGTATGTCGAGAGGTATTTCCCTGAGTCTTCCAAGGAGATGATGAAGGAACTTGTCGAGAATCTGAGGGTGGCCCTCAAACAGCACATCGACGAACTCGACTGGATGGGCGAAGAGACCAAGGCCAAGGCCAGGGAGAAACTCGCCTCCTTCACCGTCAAGATCGGCTACCCCGACAAATGGAAAGACTATTCTTCACTCGAGATCGATCCTTCGAAGAGCTACTACGACAACCTCCGCGCAGCCAGCGCCTGGTATACCGCCGACAATATGGCCGACCTCGGAAAACCCACTGACCGTGAAAGGTGGGGAATGTCTCCTCAGACCGTGAACGCTTATTACAATCCCACCACCAACGAAATCTGCTTCCCCGCTGCTATCCTTCAGCCTCCGTTCTTCAACCCCGACGCTGACGAGGCCGTGAACTACGGTGGAATCGGAGTTGTCATCGGTCACGAGATGAGCCACGGTTTCGATGACCAGGGACGTCTTTTCGACGCCGAAGGCAACATGTCAGGATGGTGGACTGAGGAAGACGACAAGAAGTTCTCGGAGAAGGCTGAGAAACTCGCCGCCCAGTTCGACGCCGTCGAGATCCTCCCCGGACTCATGGCTGACGGTCATCTTACCCTCGGTGAGAATATCGGTGACCACGGTGGACTGAGCATCGCTTTCACCGCCATGCAGAACGCGATCAAGGACAAGAACGTCGGTCTCATCGATGGCTTCACACCCGAGCAGAGGTTCTACCTTTCATACGGAACCATCTGGGCCCAGAACATCACCCCTGAGGAGATGAGGAGAAGGACCGCACAGGATGTCCACTCCCTCGCCGTCAACAGGGTGAACGTCTCCGTCAGGAACTTCGAATCCTTCTTCAAGGCATTCGACATCAAGGAGGGCGACCCCATGTTCCGTCCCGAGAGCGAAAGGGTTCACATCTGGTAATTTTCTTTGTCCCTCCGGAAGTCATCAGCCTCCGGAGGGATAATGTTTACTTCAATTATCACGCGGGAAGGTGAAAGCCGCCTCATTCATATCCGGCAGACTTCGCTTCGAAGGCAAGATGGCTATGGTTTCGATAGCCATCTCCTTCCTCGTGATGATACTTGCCGTGTCGATTTCGTCCGGCTTCCGGAGGGAACTTCGGAGGGGCATTTCCGGCATCTCCGGGGATGTGCAGATAGTTCCCGCGGATCTTGATTTCACGGGTGAGGAGTCTCCTCTCCCGAGACATCCCTCATATGAAGGACTCGTCGATTCCCTCGCCGAGGTAGAGACCATTGTTCCTACTGTATACCGCGCCGGAATAATCCGCAGCGGAGAAAACATCCACGGTGTCCTTTTCAAAGGAACTCCCGACGGCCCTGATTCTTTGGGTGCGAGAGTGCCTTCACGACTTGCGGATATCCTCGGGATAAGCGTCGGAGATGAGTTGCCGGCTTATTTCGTGGGGGAGAGAGTGAAGGTAAGGAAGTTCACAGTCCGTGAAATCTACCCCAGCATCCTCAGCGGGGATGACAATCTGGTCGTCTTCACTGGCCTTTCCGACATGCAGAGACTCAACGGGTGGAGCGAAGAAGAGGTTTCGGCACTTGAAGTCATCCTCTCTGAAGGCAATTCCTCCCCGACGGCCATAAATGCCGCCACCCAGGATATCGGTTTCGGGATAATGTTCCGGACTCCCGAGGATGAATCCATTCCGGTGGCCAGGTCTTCCGTCAACCGTTATCCCCAAATATTTTCGTGGCTTGATTTGATAGATTTCAACGTCATGATAATCCTTATCCTCATGACGATCGTGGCGGGATTCAACATGATATCTGGGCTTCTCATCCTTCTTTTCAGAAACATATCAACTATCGGAACGCTCAAGTCTCTTGGTATGACCGACCGGAACATCTCTGAAGTGTTCTTGAGGGCTTCGGCGGTTGTCGTCCTGAAGGGAATGCTGATCGGGAATGCCGTAGCACTTCTTTTCTGTTTCATTCAGGGAAAGACACATTTCATACCTCTCAATCCCGAGAATTACTTCCTTTCTTATGTCCCGGTTTCGGTGAACGTCCCTTGGATAATAGCAGCCGATGTCATATCGTTCATAGTGATAATGCTGCTTCTTCTTATTCCTTGCCTTTTCGTTTCGAGAGTCGATCCCGCCAAGACCGTCAGGGCGCAATAAGGCAGAAAGACCAGTACAGGGATTGCATCTCCCTGATGTATTCCATAGTTTCGTATCCCTGGAATTTTCCCAGTTTCACGTTTTCATCTTCGAGAATGGCATCCTCCCTGAGGTAAGGGAACACCGCCTCAACTTCAAGCCATGTGCTCGTGGGCATGCCTTTGGATTCAGCGAGGGCGATGCAGTCCTTTATCCTCCCTTCTCCCGCATTGTATGCGGCGAGAGCGAATTTCATGAGTTCCATGGAATCTGCCGCGTATGGCTCGAACATCTCGGTGAGCTTCCGTAGGTAGGCGGTTGCCGCTTTGAGATTCTCCTCGGGGTCAAGCATGTTGTCCGCGCTGAACTTGTAGGCTGTTGTCGGAATCATCTGCATGAGGCCTTCGGCTCCCTTCGGTGAAATCGCCTCTATCCTGAAGGCTGATTCTTTCCAGACAAGGGCGGCGAGCATCCTCCAGTCCCATCCTATCTGGGAAGCGTATTTTTTGAAAAGCTTGTCATATGGGCTGAGGGTCGAGAAGGTTCCACCGCTCAAAGCCCTTCCGTACGGATTGTAATTGGGGGTGAAGCGCTCGATGAGAGCCTTGTGTTCCTTGCCGGGAGTGTATGTGGCAAGCCACAGGTTGATTTCCTTCAGCAGCCCTTCGTCTGATTTCCTGACGGCCCAGACTGTGCTGTCGGCAAGGGGCAGGGAAACGGACACCGAATCGAAAATGCTTTTCGGCAGCATGACGGAGTCCGGCAGCTGAACGGTTCCGGTAGTCGCCAGAAGGGAACTGTCCGCAAGAGCCATCACGGAATCAGTTTTCCTCTCGTGTTCTTTTTTCAGGAGGTTGATCCTCGAAATCGGGATGACGACCAGATCGATGCTGTCTTCCGGGATGAAAAGAGGGGTGAGAGAGGAGTTGTCGTCTTCGTGCAGGGAGATCTTTCCCATGCATTCCGAAGATGAGGAAAACTCACTCAGCATCTCGTAGGAATAGCCGGCACTGTGGTTCATGCCCTTTATCCTGTACCCCTTAATGGCCATGGAGATTCCGACCCTCTTTCCCTTGAGTGAAAAACCTTCCTCCGGGACAGTCTTCTCAAGAAGGGAAGCGCCCGTCAGGAGCAATGCCGTGAGCAGGGTTATCCTCAGGAACCTTCTGAATTTGTAGGCCTTCATCTTTGGAATGCAATGTCTTAACGGGAACGGAGACCTCCGGTGAGTCCCCCGAGAGCAGATCCCATACCCATTCCTCCGCCGGAAGACGATGAGCCGCCGAGGGAACTGGTTGCTGTGACTTGGGCGTTCTTGTGGGGTTGGCGGTAGAACGGCCATGAGACCCCGAACTTGAATGCCCTCTGGGGACGGATGTAGTTGGCTGCGCTGAAGTAATCAGCCTCGTCCATAGGCCATCCCATGCCGGCATTGACGAGTTTGACGAAGATGCACGCCCTCTTCCACTGGATGTTCACGAAGGCGTCGAAATAAGGACATTCCCCGAACTGCTCCCTGTTTTGGTTGTAGAACACTCCCAAAACGGGGTTGTATGAGGGAGCGTACCATTTGGTTGTAGCGGTGGCGTCCGCTCCAATCTGGACGGTCATCACGTTCTTCACTACAGGTATCTGGAAATACCACCTGAGGTTCGCGGCGACCATCGGAAGAGGAACGGCCTCCTTGTTTGAGGACCACTGCAGAAGAATCCTGTTGTCAAGATGCAGAGGCCCCAGCACGAAGTTCTTTCCGACATACAGTTTGGCGATGCTCATCGGGGTGGTGTTCTGCCTCGCTACACCGAGGGAATCGTAGTAGATGTTGTTCGAAAGGAGAGAGTATCCGCCCGAAAGTTCCATCTTCCACCAAGGGATGGAAAGTTTCGCCTCTATCTTCGTCGTCGAAATCTTCCCGAAATCGTTCTCCCATTTGAAATGGTTCGAGTAGAAGTGCTGCTGATAGAACTGGGGCTCTTCGAGCTTGGTTTCGAAGTGTGCCCGGAAACTTACCGGGCTCTTCCTCGCCTTACGGAAGGGGAAGAACTGATATAGGGCGTCGGCGCTGATGCCGAAGTCACTGAACTGGTCTCCGAGGATGGTGTAGTATCCTTGGGCGTTCCAATCTATGTTCTGGCGGTATTGGCCTCCTACGCCACCGTACAGGTAGGTGGAGTTCCATACGTCATTCGACGGCTTGTAGATGTAATCTCCCGGTCGGAACAGATAATGGCTCATTATACGGTTCCCGATACCGACGTTGAGAGACGAAACGATAGCGTCAGCGGACCATGGCTGCAGCCGGAGGAACAGCTTGTTCTCCAGTTTCATCACCCTAAGGGAGTCCATTGATGCCGTCGGGTTCATGTAGAATACGTCATTGTAGAATGACCTTCCGTCCTCATCGGAAGAAGCGATGTTGTCCGTATAGACTTTCCTTATGACGGTGTATTCACTGCTGTGGCCGATGAAGGCGGTCGTGACGTCCGTGTCGATCATTCCGCTTTCTTCCATTTCGGCCTTCTGCGCAAGGTAAGTCGAATCTTTCCTGTGCGCGAGGTCCTTTATGAATGTGAAGGGAATCCTGTATGTCTGGTCCAGGAATACGGTGTTCTTCTTGATGAGGTTGTCCGCATCGGAAAGGAAGGTGGCGATTTCTCGGGAACCTACCGTAGTGTCCCTTACCCAGAACGTGTCGATGATACCTCCGTTTTCTTTCCGTCCGACCTTGTTGTAGATGTATCCGGCGTGGGCTGCGTACTTCTTGCCGACGAAGTTCACCGAGGCGTGGAAGTTTCGGTTGTCGACCCTCTCGTTTTCCAGAATGCCGTTGGCTCCGAACCTGTCATATCCGAGGGTGAAGTTCAACGACGGGAAAATGTTCTGGGTCGTGAGGATGTGGAGGTTCGTTTCCTCACTTTCGGTATTGGCGAAGAATGTTCCCCAATACGCCAACTCCGTGTACGGGGTCTTGGTGTTGTACATCGGAAGAGTCGAAGGGGAGTGGGAATAGATTTCCAGAGGCTCGTAGAAGGTTACTCCTTCGCGGTAATTCCTTTGGAAGAAGTCGTAGATCTGGGTGGGGGAACCGATGACACCAAGATAAGTGGCACCGACATCGTTCCTCATGAAAGGATAATCGTTGAACCAGTAGTTGTACGACGTGTCCACCGGATGCGTCGTTATCTCATTGAAATACGGATCTCTCGTCCAGGATATGATCCTCTTGTATTTGAGGGAGTCGGGGAAAGCGAAAGTTTCGAGTATTCGGGGAGTGTTCTCCCTTATTGAATCCCTTATCGCGAGAAGGCTGTCCTTGACGGCGAGAGTGGAATCGACCTTGCGCTGCCGGGCCGCCATCTTCTGTTCGAAGTCGTATTTCTTGCGGGCGTTCTTGTCGAGCGAAGCGTACCACCTGTCGAATTTGAGCTTTGCGGCGGTGGTTGAGTCAGCGAAATAGAGAGAGTCCAGCTTCGGCCAGTCGAGGGAATCTCCCGCCGCCCTCAGGGAATCCCTCACCTGTTTATGGGTCAGCGAGTCGACTAACGCTACATAGTATTTGTATCTGAACGGGTCTATGTCGCGGAGTGAATCGGGAGCCACGATCGTGTCGCGTGCAGTGAGACGTACGGCGGTCGTATCCTCTTCTCCAAGACCGAAAAGGAGCGATGACGAGTCCCCGGGAATCTTGAATCCTTCTTCCCTGAACTTGGTGAATATCTTTTCGTTGGAATATTTGACGGTGTCAGGTGCCGCCTCTTGGCTTACGGATGGAAGGTGACGGAGATTGAGCGAACCTCTGGAGAGGTCTCCGCCGAAGGACTGCACCGCGGCGAATGCCACCACGGCGAGAGGAAACCATATTTTTGAGAGCAGCCCTTTGACTTTCGACATACTTTTTCGCTTGACAGGTGTATGAGTATCCTGTATGTGGATAATATACAACCTGCAAAGGTACGAAAAATATGTGAATACTTGTTTATTGCGATTGGCGCGCTCGCGGATTATAGGGCTTAGGATTTTCTTGGTTCTCAATTCATCTTGGCTTCTTTCGAAAAATGCGTAAATTGCATTCTTGAACCGGAGATATTGTCATTGGACCTTGTGGGCGAATAAGAATTACAGGAGTTTCAGTGATATTCCGGGCAGACAAGAGCAATGTTGAAAACTCTCATACTGTCCCTGCTGACCATGCTCCCCCTTCCGTTTTTTTGTCAGGGAGGGAATTTTCATGGAATGTTCACCGGGACTGAAAAGAATACGGTCACAATAGATACTGTTGATATGGTCAATAAGGATTTCAGGATAAGGAAGCCCGCAGTTTCGGGTTCTTTCTATCCTTCGTCGCCCGAGGAACTAACTTCCATCATAGAAGGCTGGCTCGGAGAGGAATATCCCGATACCTCTTCCCGCAAGCCAAGGGCCATCATTGTTCCGCATGCGGGATATGTCTTCAGCGGTGAGGTCGCAGCGTCGGCGTATTCCAGAATTCCACGTGAGGGTTCCTACAAGAGAATTTTCCTTCTGGGGCCCAGCCACAGGGTGGGATTCGCGGGTGCGAGCGTCGATACTCTTTTTTCTTATGCGGAAACTCCCTTGGGACGAGTCCCCATTGACAGGGAAGTGGGCCGGACTCTCGTCGAAAAAGGGAATGGTGTCTTCACGTTCAGGGAAGAAGCCCATGACAGGGAGCATTGCCTTGAGGTCCAGCTTCCTTTCCTTCAGTATCTTCTGGACGAGGTGCCTCCGATAGTTCCGATTGTCATAGGAACTGAAAGACTCGGCCTTCTCCGCCGTATGGCGGAAGTCCTGGAGCCGTTCTTTACTGAGGAGAACCTTTTCATCATAAGTTCTGATTTCTCGCATTATCCTTCCTATGAAGATGCGAAGTCTTCCGACCTTCATATGGCCGAGACGATTACGGCGGGAGGGTTGGAGGAGTTCCTCCACGCTTTGTCGGATATACGGAAAATGGGATTCCCCGGGCAGGATACGGCAGCCTGTGGAGCATGCGCCATCGCTGTTCTGCTTTCGATGATGGACGACGGGGGAAAAGATTCTTTCGAGGTTGAGCATCTCATGTACAGGAACTCAGGAGATTCCCCTTATGGGGACAAGGACGGAGTGGTGGGATACAACTCTTTCGCCATCTATGCTTCTCCCCGTGACAAAAAAGAAGCAGTGAAGGATGTCTCCGGCGAGTCGGGAAATGAAGATCATATCTTCCATTTCACGCCCGAAGAGAAGAGGGGAATGATTTCGGCGGCGAGATCGGCAATCTGTTCCGCGTTGCACATTGAAGAAGACGAACCGGTGAGACCCGAGGGCATTCTCAGGGAGAAAGGCTACGGGGTCTTCGTGACCCTCAACCTCGGCGGACGGCTACGAGGGTGCATCGGCAGGTTCTCGTCATCCGACACTCTCTATTCCACCATAAGGGAGATGGCATTGAGTGCGGCCTTCGATGATCCCAGGTTCCCTCCTCTTTCAAGGGCTGAAGCGCTTGCAGTGGAAATCGAGGTTTCGGTTCTCTCGCCGCTCAAGAAGATAGAATCCATAGATGAGTTCAAGATAGGCCGCGACGGAATCTACATGATCAAAGGTTCCCGTCATGGGACCTTCCTCCCTCAGGTCGCCCACGAAACCGGTTGGAATACCGAAGAGTTTCTGGGCCATTGCGCCGCCGACAAGGCGGGCATCGGGTACTACGGCTGGAAGGATGCCGACCTGTATACATATCAGGCGGAAGTCGTAAGCGAGAGTGATATCGAATCTGAAGAGTAGTAATATGGAGAAAGCCCGTTTCTATGCCCCGGACGATGGCGGAGTATGCTGCCTTCTGTGTCCTCACCATTGTTTCATAAAGGAAGGCGGAAGAGGGAAGTGCGGAAGCAGAGAATGCCGCGAAGGCCATCTATTCGCCCTTTCCTATGGCAAGCCATGCTCCATAGCGATAGACCCTGTGGAGAAAAAACCGCTGAACCGCTTCCTCCCGGGAACTTTTTGTCTTTCGTTGAGTTGCACGGGCTGCAATCTCTCATGCCGATGGTGCCAGAACAGTTCCATATCACAGGTGAAGGCGGGAGAGGTTGAGGAAATGAGGCTCTCACCCGAGGAAGTTGTGGAGATATGTCTTGGGAGGGGCCTACCGTCAATAGCCTACACATATACGGAACCCCTCACCTGGTGGGAATACATGTACGATATCGCGGTTCTTGCCCATGAACATGGCCTAAAGAACATCCTTGTATCTGCGGCTTATGTGGAAAAGGAACCGCTTCTGTCTCTTCTGCCTTATGTCGATGCGGCCAATATCGATATAAAGGCGATGGACGAGAGCATTTACCGGAAATGGTGCGGGGCTTCATTGTCACCTGTGCTTGACAACATTATCGCGATGAAGGATGCGGGAGTCCATCTGGAACTGACGAACCTTCTTGTGACGGGGGTAAATGATTCTTCGGAAATGATCTCCCGTCTTTGTGAATGGCTTTCAGAAAACGGATTTCTCGCAACGCCGCTTCATTTCAGCAGATTTTTCCCGAGGTACAGAATGAAGGACAGTTCTACAACTCCGGTTAAGACTCTTGCCATGGCCAGAGAGATCGCCCTGTCCTACGGGATAAAGGATGTGCTCCTCGGAAATATCTGATGCCCTTTACAAGGAGAGTGACAGGTGAAGGAACCCTGCCCGTATGTTCCTCGTGCCCCCTTCGGGGAATTGCACTTCGAAAGTCGAGCAGTCGTCACTCATCCCGATGACCGTACCTTCTCCGAAGATGTCATGGACGACTTTGTCCCCAATCTTGAACGGACTATTGTAGGCTTCCCTTTCCGACGCGAAGGGATCACCTCCTCCGACCGATGAGAGGGCTGCCGCTCCCGGAACATCGGGGACGTAGTTTTCCTGGTCGAGGACATGCCTCATCATTCTCGTCCCTTCCCACAGCTCTTCGGGAATCTCACCTTCGGTGACGACCATTTCGCGCTTTATTTCGGCCAGGAATCGGGAAGGGTACTTGTTCATCTTGGTGGAGATGTTGAAGCCCTCGCTTTCTGTAAGGAAGAGGGCCTTCTCCGCCCTAGTGACGGCGACGTACATGAGCCTGCGCTCTTCCTCCTCCCCGTTTTTCTTCCTCTCCCGGACTGACTTGAGGTTGGGGAAGATACCTTCACTCAGGCCGATGACGAAGACGAAGGGGAACTCCAGACCCTTGGCCTGATGGATAGTCATCAGTTTGAGGTTGGTGTTGTCCTTCTTGTGGTCGGTGTTGGTGTAAAGAGCTATGTCCTGGAGATAGTTCTCGAGGGTCGGTTCCTCTTCGGCGTGGGTTTTCTCGTACCGCTTTACGGACTGGATCAGTTCGTCGATATTCTCGAGCCTTTCCTCATCCTGGTCTTCCCGGAGGTTCTTTTTCAGAAGGGATGTGTCAAGTACCCAGTTCATTATGTCGGAAATCCGGTATTCGTTCTTCACCTCGCGGCCTTTTCCGATGAGGTTCAGGAAATCTTTCGCCCCTTTCTGGGGATAGTCTCCCGCATGCCGCTCGAGTGCACGGTAGAGGGAAGTGCCGTCTTCCTGGGCCTTGTCCTTCAGGGAGTTGAGGAATACTCTTCCGAGTTTTCTGGAAGGGGTGTTGATTATACGGAGGAAGGAGATGTCGTCGTCCGGATTCACCAGAAGCTTCATGTAAGCGATGGTGTCCTTTATCTCCTTGCGTTCGAAGAAACGTGTGCCGCCCCAGATGGAGTAGGGGATTCCTGCATTCAGGAGAACTTCCTCGATTCCTCTGGACTGGTAAGTAGAGCGGTACAGTACGGCGAAGTCGCTGGGCTTCGCCCCCGCTTCCATGAGGGTCTTGATCTGGCCCAGAATCCACTCGTTCTCCTCCTTCTCGCTTTTCCCGTGGTAATGGATCACGGCCCTGCCTTCAGCTCTTCTTGTGAAAAGCGTCTTGGGGATCCTGTTGACGTTGTGCGAAATCACCGAATTCGCGATGTCGAGGATTCCTGGGGTGGAACGGTAGTTCTCGTCGAGGACGATGTCCGATTGGGCGGGGAACTGTACGAACATCGAGGGCTTGGCGCCTCTCCATTCATAGATGCATTGGTCCGGGTCACCCACGATGAAAAGGTTCCCGTGTCCGGCGGAGAGCTTTTCCAGGAGATTCCAGTCATCGGTGTTGCAGTCCTGCGCCTCGTCGACCATTATGTAGTTGAGCTTCTTCTGCCACTCCTTCCTCGCATCCTCGAAATGGTCCAGGATGTAGACCGTGAAGTTCATCAGGTCGTCGAAATCCAGTGACCATGTTTTCAGTTGCTGGCGGGCGAATGCCACCAGGGGGGATCCTGCCGCATCGCCGGGAAGGTGGCTGCCGGGAAGCATGTATGCGTCGATGTAACCGGTAAGGGCCTTTTCAGCCGCGACGTCATGGAGGAATTGTCTTACGGTCTTCTCGGTTCTGGGTATTCCCATCTCATCCATGCACTGCTTGGCGACGGATTTGGCGTCGTCCTCATCGAGGATGGAGAAGGATTTCGGGAAACCGAGGCGGTAGATCTCCTGTCGGAGGAACTTCACGCAGAAACCGTGAAGGGTGCATACGAAGTCGTTGTAGTCTCCGCTCTGGACCATCAGGGAGATACGCTTTCGCATCTGCGCCGCGGCCTTGTTTGTGAAGGTGAGGCAGAGGATGTTGGCGGGGTCAATGCCCAGAACGTTGACGAGATAGGCGTATCTGTAAGTCAATGCCTTTGTCTTGCCCGTACCTGCACCGGCAGTGACCCTGACCTTCCCTTCGGTGGTGGTCACGGCCTGTCGTTGGGGGACGTTGAGGTCCTGTAGGAATTTGGGTAGAGGCATGATATGCGGTGTTGTGAAGGAGAATTCAGCAGTTCCTCCGCTAAATTGGACTACTTGTCGGTGAGACGGATTCCGTCCTTGCTCATCTGGGCGAGAGATGCGAGATGTCCCTTGTAGTCGACATATGCGAGGCAGTCCTTCAGCAGATAAACGGTGAATCCGGCCTTCTTGAGATCCATGCAGGTGTTGAGGACGCAATATTCGGTCGCGATGCCGCAGACATAGACATTCTTTATCTCCATCATGTCCAGGACATCATAGAGGGATTGTCCGGCCTCGTTGATGCCTTCGAATCCGCTGTACTGCTCCTTGTCCTTTTTGTATCCTTTGAAGAAGGTGAATTCCTCGGAAGCGTAGGGGGCGAGGTCGGTGTGGATTTCCGCACCATGGGTGTCCTGTACGCAGTGGGGAGGCCAGGGGCCGCCTTGCTCGGTGAATGAGCAGTGGTCGGCGGGGTGGAAGTCCCTTACGAAAAGGATCGGGAATCCTGCCTGGATCACGTCCGGTCCCTCGAGAGGGTCGGAAGTCTTCCGGTCAATGAATTCAAGGGTTTTCCGGACGGCTTCGTCGGCATTCTTGCATGCCATCGATCCGTCAATGAAGTCGTAGAGCATGTCCACGACGACGAGTGCGCAATCTTTCATCAGGTGTTTTTTTTGCCTTTCTCCGGGGAACCGTGAAAGGGGTGTCCGTATTGCCCCAAAGTTACGTCAAAAGTATGAGATTCCATAAAAGGTCTAATCGTTTTTTTTGACCCCGGACCTTCGAGGAGCCTTCCTGTGGAATACAAAAAAGATCGGCCATTCGGCCGATCTCCTGTATGTGTTCCCGGAGGGAATTATTTCGATTTCTTGACTTCGACAGTGGCTCCGGCTTCCACGAGTTCCTTCTCCATGGCTTTCGCTTTCTCGGAAGAAAGTTTCTGTGCTACGGTTGCGGGAGTCTCCTGGACGAGCTCGTATGCGACCTTGAGGTCGATTCCGAGGTGAGAGCGGAGAATCTTGATGACCTTCACTTTGTTTACGCCAACATCCTTGAGGACGACGTCGAATGTTTCTTCATCAGCGTTCACGCTTACTGTTACCTCTGAATCATTCCTGAGTGTTGAGGCGTAGGAATTGCCTGCTGACAACATGAGTCCCGCGAAGCAGGCGATTATCATATATATTAACGTCTTTTTCATGGCTGAAATGTTTTTTGATATACAATTTGCAAAAAGCTTGCCAATACCGTATCAGTCGATTTTGAAGTCAGCGATTTCCCTATTTATCCTTTCCAGGATACCGATCTTCACTTCCCTCATTTCTTCGGAAATGTCCACCTTGTAGTAGTGGGGGTTGATGAGCCTTCTTTCCGAGGGGCTGAAATGGGAGAGAGTATCATTGTAGAATGCCTTCTTCTCCATCAGGGTATGGGGTACACCGCATCTCTTTCCGTCCTTTATGACAGGGTCCTGGAGATGTCTGAAGGTGTATGTGCCCTTCTCGAAAGTCTTGTATTTGTAGCGGTCCTGCTCATCATAGATGGTGAAAGTCTCGCCGCTTTCGATGGCTTTAGATGTGGCGTCTCCCCTTAGGCAGGTGACATCAGCCTTGTAGATGATCCCCAGATCCTCGTCTTCCTTCATGATGCGGTAAGTGATCTGGAATCCGGGGTTTATGAGCTTGATCGTGTCTTCGCTTCTTTTGAGGACAGGCTCTCCGTCAATCTGCACGAGCTTGTAGACGTTGCCGAAGCAAGGGGCGGCCTTCGATGTGGCGATGGCGTCACCGACTCCGTAAGAGTCTATCTTCGCCCCCTGTCTTTCAAGATCGGAAATGAGGTATTCGTCGAGACCGTTTGTCGCGAAAATCTTGCACTTGGTCAGACCATGGGAGTCGAGGATCTTTCTCACCTTGATCGAAAGGTATGCGAGGTCACCGCTGTCGAGGCGGATGCCGTATCCTCCCTGATAGGAGTCGTCGATTCCGTTCTCCTTGAATGCCCTTATCGCATTCAGGACACCACACTTGAGGGTGTCGTAGGTGTCGATCAGAAGAATGAGGTTCTCACCCATATGGGTCTTTATGTAATCGCAGAACGCCTTGTGTTCGCCTTCGACCGAGCTTCCGTAGGAAGTGACGAAGCTGTGGGCCATAGTTCCTGTGGAAGGGACTCCGTTCTTCACTCCGGTCAGGATGTTGGAAGTGTTGGCGCATCCTGCGATGATGGCGGCCTTGGCACCGTAGGTGGCGGCCCAGGGACCGTGTGCCCTGCGCGATCCGAACTCGCTTACGGGTTTGTTGGTGGAGCGGCATACCCTTGAAGCCTTGGTGGCTACAGCCATCTGGTGGTTCATAATGCAGAGGATGGGAGTCTCCAGGACTTGCGCTTCGATAAGAGGAGCCTCGACCGTTATGACCGGCTGGTTGGGGAAGACGATTTCACCTTCCCTCATCGCCCAGATGTTGCCGGTGAATTTCATGGTGGAGAGGTATTCACGGAATTCGGCGTATTCATCTCCGGGGAGGAACTTCTTGAAGAAACCCTCTTCGGCCTTCCCGAGGTTCTCGACCATCTGGATCACTTCTTCGGTTCCGCTGACGACAGCCCAGTTGTTGTTTTCCGGGGCCTTGCGGTAGAACATGTTGAAAATGGCGATTTCATCCTTACGGCCGCAGTCGTAGAAGGACTTGCCCATGGTGTACTGGTACTTGTCCGAGCAGTATGCGTAATCTGGTGTCATTGTCTTGCTTTCTAACTCCCTTTCGGGAAAAATCCAATAATTGCGTAAAGATAGCCTTTTTGACCGGATTTCCGGTGTGCTGCTTCCAAAATATGGAATATTCTGAAGGGTAAGCCGCTCTTTCCCTTCGAAACGGCTGACTCTCACCCGAGCTTTCCTTATCCGATGAGCCGAACATAGGAACTAAGATCCTGGTTCTTTTCATTCTTTGCAATGGGGATCTTCGAGTGTGAGCGGAAGACAATCTTAACGAGTATAATAGGTCAAGATGGTTAAAGATGGAAATTATTTAACAAAAATCGGAAAGAAATCACTCATTTATGAAATTATTCGTATTTTTGTGGAAATTTTAGAACATTATGGATTCAAGTTTCGCTATAATACAGGCTCTTTGCCGTTCGGCCCTCTCTTCTTCAAAAGAGATGGTGGAGCATCAAGTTGTTCGTCTTATAGAATATTATAAGAAGCAGGGAATGGATAAAGAGGCGAAATCATTGGAGGGCATTTTGGCCAAAGCGCATAGGTCGCAACCGATGGAATCGCTGAACTTTGTTATGTCTTCTTTGGAGGGAGATGAGTTGACCAGGGGCACGACGGTTCCTGTGGATAAGGAAACTGCAACACCAATTCTGGAAATCCTCTTTCAGGATGATATGGAGCAGGATATTCCTCTTTTCAATGACTCTATTCAAGTTGCTGTAGATGCAGTGATTAACGAATGGCGAAACTATGACAAATTAGTAAAGCTCAACGCCTCTCCATCAAGATCATGCCTGATTTATGGTGATCCGGGAACGGGAAAAACGATGCTTGCCAAATGGATTGCAAAATCAGTCGGACTCCCTGTTGTACTTGCAAAACTGGATGGTATCATTTCGTCTTTTCTGGGGACCAGTTCTAGAAATATAGCAAGTCTATTCCGATTTGCAAATAGATATAAGTGTATTCTGCTTTTGGATGAATTCGATGCATTGGCTAAGCTACGGGATGATCCCCAGGAAATAGGTGAAGTTAAAAGGATTGTCAATACTTTGCTCCAAAACCTTGATGCTCGAGCAGAGAAAGGTTTCACAATAGGAATCACAAACCATGAGAAACTTTTAGATCCCGCTGTGTGGAGAAGGTTTGATGTACAGATTGATATACCTCATCCCAATATTGTTGTAAGGGAGAAGATGTTGTCGAAATTTATTTCTCCTCTTGAGTATTCTCACTCAGAGCTGAAGTTTATAAACTGGTGTATGGACGACGCTACGGGTGCAGATTTGCGTAAACTTAGTGATTGGCTTAAAAGGATGTTCGTTCTGGAAGGATCCATAAGGCGTAATGTGCTTGAACAGATGAAGCAGTTCGCAACGATGAATACTGGTAGAGTCTCGAGGAGAATTGTGGATTTGTTGAATAGTGACTTGACCGTATTATGCAATGAACTTTCCAATAATAATTATCTTCAACTGAAGCAGAAGGATATTGCAGCGTTGGTTGAGATGTCTCCGTCAAATTTAAGTAAACATATTTCAAAACGTAAAAACTCAACTTTCGCAAGTGACTCGTCTGTCATAGGATAGTTACCATCTCGCGGCCAACTTCGGTCGGGATTTTGAATCTCTGCCGCTATTGGCTTGCTCTAGAGAAAAAGACTGTCTTCAGCGATAAAAGATTTTTACCAGCAGACCTCCCGCCTTTTCCGAACTCCTCCGGTATGGGCTTCACGGGAAAAGTGTTATATTCGCAGTCAAAACAAATCCACCAATGACAGAGAAGACTGATATCCTGAGAATACTCTTTGAAAAATACACCGGACGTCCGGTCGCTGATATCACCGAACTGAGTTCCTC
>JAFUFP010000082.1 GCA_017469845.1 Bacteroidales bacterium
GCGTAGTCGGGAGTGTCGAACCATGTGGGAGGGGAGACCCTGTCGAAATTGTTCACGATGAGGACTTCCTTAGCCGCATTCCTTCCTGAAGGGGTTCCGACGCAGAGCACCTCGGAAGGGAAGGACATTCCTCCTTCGTTGTAAGCGACGATGCGGTAACTGTAGATGTGACCCGGCTCGGTTTCCATGTCGACGTGGACTCTGCCGCCATCGGAAGGAGTGATTTCACCGACGACCAATCCCGTGTCGAAAGCCCCGTCATCTATCCTGGTGTATACGATGTATCCGGTGGGGTTGGCGGTAGGCTCAAGAGGATCGGGGGTTGGCTCCCATGAAAGCCTTGCCGATGTCCCCGACACTCTCGTTGCTTCGAAGGAATTCACCGGAAGCGGCTGTACCTTGTACTGGACCCCGTAACGGTTGGAAAGGAACTTGAGCATTCCCTTGTAGATCGCCCTCGAGACCGTGAAACGAAAAGTGGGGTCGAGGCCGTATTTCATGTCGGCGAAATTCTGGTGGGAAAGAAGCTCAAGGAGCATGGCGGGAACGGGTGGAGTCCTGGACTCGCTGTAAGAACGGTTCCAGAGCATCCTTCTTGACCATTCCGGTTCGAAGTCTGCCCTGATGTCCTGGACTATTTGGGTCTGGACTATGTCCGCGAACTCGCGGCAGGCCATGCGGTCTCCGCCGGCGGGGAGTTTCTGCTTGCCGTCAGCGAGGAGGGTATATATCGAAAGCGTTCCGACGATGGAGTCGTTCGGCGTGGTGCCTGCATCGGAATGGAAGGCGAAGGAAAGGTCGATCGGGATGCCTTTTCCCTCTTCCTCCGGGTTGACGTAGGAACCTCCGGACATCAGTCCCACCCAGGGACCCCTGTCGGCATAGTCATTCGTGTAATCGGTTTCGTGGAGCCTTGTTATAGTCGTGTCCGCTCCCGCCCACTGCATCCAATAGAGTGCGCCTTCCATGTATGAAGGCATTCCGGAAGTCTCCCATTCTTCGACGGGAACGTCTTCCTCACCTCTGGCGATTTTTCCCATTCCACCTCCGAATCTCACTCCGTCGGCCGTCACGACGCTTTCCCTTGAAGCGTTGCTGCCGCGGGGAATCACGTTGTCAAGGGTGACTCTTCCTTCACTGCCCTTGTCGAATTCGAAAGTTCCGAGGTATATCCATGTTCCGCCTCCCATCTTCTGGTTGATGAGAAACTCGCTCTTTCCTCCCATGTGATGGACGGTGTAGTGGGCGGCTGTTGTGCTGGAAGGAAGGCTCTTGTATGAGATGTATACGGCGTAGGACCCTCTTTCGGGGATGTCGGGGGTCCAGATCGCCTCTGATTTGCGGGAAGAGGATTCCACCATCTTGGCCATCCTGACAGATCCCATCTTGAAGGGGTTGTCGTCTCCGGCGTAGATGGCCTTCGCGTCCGCGAATCCTTCACCGGCGTCCGACCATGAACCGGACTCGGAGTATTTGCCGCTCCTTCTGATGAGGCCTTTCCTTTCACCCTTGAAGGCGGGGTCGTTATCCACGACTGATTCGTATATCTGTGTGTCCCTTTCCCTGGGAGTCATCACGTATGCTCCGGCGTTCTCGAGCATCGGGATGAGGAAGGGGATGACGTAGCTCTGGGTGTACATGTCCTCGACCGTGAGCCATGTCTGGGCCCTCTGCCACTCCCATCTTTTGGTCGAAGTCTCGTAGTAGCGTCCGTGGCTCTGCCAAAGGGCGATGTGGCGGTCCGAAAGGCCGCGGGGAAAGTTCAGTCCGCCGACTTTTTTCAGGAGCGGGGTGTACCTTCCCTTCCTGTCGGTCTGCGTGTATTTCGTTGACTGGGGCCTTCCGTTGGAAGAGAGTCCCGGAGTGACCAGATTGTCAAGGTCGGTTGTCCTGCAATAGACCCTTCCGACGCCTGAGGAGGAGTAGGATTTGGGGAGAAGTGCTTTGATCCTTCCTTTGAACCATGTCACATCCTTCTCCCTCCATGGGAGATCCTCCAGGTTGTCGGAGAAATAGAAGTCGAGGTTTTCTCCCCGTTTCGTGACGCTGCGGAGACCCAATTTCACGGTGACGCTCGTCCTCTCCTTGATGAGGGTGGACAGGGAATCCGTCATCTGTTTGAATTCCTTCACGTTCTGGCCTGCCGCATCCACGCCGAGGATGATGGCCGCCAAAAGTGCGATAGCTGTTATTGTCCGTTTCATTGTTATTAGTGTGTTATGCAGAGGTCTATTGTTTTGGTCAGCTTTCCTTCTCCGGGATGAACTGCTTCGTGAGGTCTATGATGAGGACCAGAAGCGAAGATATCCCGAGGGACACTGTGTCCGCAAGGAAATCTCTCGTGTCAGGGCTCCTGTATCCCGTGAGTCCCTGTCCTATCTCGGTGCCGGCGGCAAGAAGGCATCCGAGGGCGAATGCCCCGAGAGCGAATACCAGGGAATGCCATGGTTTCACCGTAATCCTGTCGAAAGCGGCGAAAAGAAGCAGCGGGAAGGGGAAGAACATCACGAAGTGCACCACCTTGTCGATCGGTAGCCCGAGGAAGTAGGGCTTCACTCTGGGCAGACTGTCGAAGTGGCCGAAGCAAAGGTATGCCAGGGCTGCCAGATAAAGAAGGAAGACTATTCTGAAGAAGATGGTAATTTTTTTTCGTGTTGTCATAAGTCCGTTTGTCGTTTTGTCCGGTTATTGATTGAGGATAAGTGTTCCGAAAAATTCGGGACGATGGAAGTCCGGTTTCGGGGTGCCTATGGGACTCCATGAAAGATAATGCGGATGGGCTGTGAGGTCGCCGCACTTGTAGAAGTTGGCCCTCAGTGACTCCGGGAGGTCGTTCCCGTCGATTCCGATGAGGTCGAGCGGAATCAGTGCCGCGACATCCCAAGTGTATATGTCTCCTTCGAGATTGAATGGAAGCGAAGCGGGCGGTTCCGGTTTCCAGCTGATGCGGCGGATCCTTTGCATCTCGGAAATGGGCCTTTTGACCCTGTCCTTGCGGCCGTCTCCGCTGGCGGAGAGAATCTTCCCGCAGCAGTTCATCTCGAAATTGTAGTACTTGCCGCCGTCCGGGTCTTCAATGAAAAGCTCGCAGCAGCTGTCTTCCCATTGGCGCATGTTGTCTTCGGTGTTCATCGCCCGGAGGTCAAGTCCCCTCACGTGGAAGTGAACCGCGAGGACTCCGTCCGAAAGGGCGATTTCTCCTCCGCAAAGGGGAGTGTAGGGGTAGAGGTCAGGCCAGTTGTTGTGTCCGACGATGAACCTGGCGCCACTTTCTTCCAAACTGAGAAGCACGCCGCGGTCATCCATCTCACTAAGACCTTTTATGTAGGGGACTTTCAGGGTTTCCATAGCAATTCAAAGTTTTGAATCTTACAGGCTTTGCATGTCGTTGAGCCGTTTATAGTATCCGCCGAGGGCGATGAGTTCCTCGTGTTTGCCCCTTTCGACGATCTTGCCTTCATGCATGACGATGATTTCGTCGGAATTCTTGATCGTCGACAGGCGGTGGGCTATCGCAATTGTCGTCCTTGTCGACATCAGACGGTCGAGGGCTTCCTGGACGAGTCGCTCGGATTCGGTGTCGAGGGACGCCGTGGCTTCATCGAGGATGAGGATCGGGGGGTTTTTGAGGATCGCCCTAGCGATCGATATCCTCTGGCGCTGTCCGCCGGAGAGTTTCACGCCGCGGTCACCGATGTTGGTGAGATAGCCTTCTTCCTTTTCCATAATGAAGTCATGGGCGTTTGCGACCTTCGCTGCTTCGATGACATCTTTTTCCGTCACGTCTTCAACTCCGAACGCTATGTTCCCGAAGATGGTGTCATTGAAAAGGATCGGTTCCTGGTTCACATACCCGATGAGGGAACGGAGTTCATGGAGGGAAAGGTCCCTCACGTCGGTCCCGTCGATTCTGATGGAGCCGCCGCTCACGTCGTAAAATCTCGGAATGAGGTCGACGAGGGTGGATTTGCCGGCTCCCGAAGCACCGACGATGGCGACGGTCTTGCCCTTGCCTATCGTGATGTCGATATCCTGGAGGACCTGTTTGCCGTCTTCGTAGCTGAAGGAAACATGGTCGATCTCAATCTTGTCGTTGAAGTCCTTGATTGGAATGGTGTTCTCCTTTTCCTTGATGGGGTTGGGGGCGCTCAGAATCTTGTCGACCCTTTCTACCGAAGCCAGTCCCTTGGGGATGGAGTAGCTCGCCTTGGAGAAGTCCTTCAGAGGATTGATGATGCTGTAGAGGATCACCATGTAGTAGATGAAGGTCGGGGCGTCGATGGGGGAGTTTTCACCCAGGATGAGGGTTCCGCCGAACCACAGGACTATCATGATGAGGATCGTGCCGAGGAATTCACTCATGGGGTGGGCGAGGGCCTGACGGGTTGAGACCCTTCCCGTACGGAAACGGAGGGCGTCCGTGATTCCGTCGAAGCGTGAGTTCATCTTCTTCTCCGCGATGAAAGCCTTGATGACCCGAAGACCTCCCAAGGTCTCCTCGACCTGCGACATCGTGTCGCTCCAGAGTTCCTGGGCTTCGAGTGACTGGCGCTTGAGTTTCCTTCCGATGGCGCCCATCACCCAACCGAGCAGCGGAACGACGAGGAGGGTGAAGAGGGTGAGCTTCCAGCTTATCACGATGAGGGTGACGAAGTAGAACACGATGAGAATCGGGTTCTTGATCAGCATGTCGAGGGAATTCATTATGGAATTCTCGATCTCGATGACGTCTCCGCTCATCCTTGCGATAATGTCACCCTTCCTCTCCTGGGAGAAGAACCCGATGGGGAGGGAAAGTATCTTTTTGTAGAGAAGTCTCCGGATGTCTCTTACCACTCCGGTCCTTATGGGGATCATCACAGCTGAAGATCCGAAATAGCAAGCCGTCTTGAGGGCTGTCATCACACCCAGGATGCCGCAGAGGACCAGGAGGGTGTTTGAAGGGCCGATGTTGTCCATCAAGTTGCCGACTTTCCAGTAAGCGTTGTTCACTATGGCCTCGGCGATCTCCTTGACGCTCATCGCTGAAAAATCGATCGGGATGAATGAGTATACCTTGTCCGTCATCCGGAAAAGTATCCTCAGCATCGGGATTATAAGGGAAAAGGAGAAGATGTTGAATATCGCCGAAAGGATATTCAGCGCGACACTGCCCCAGAGGTATTTCTTGTATGGTGAAACGAAGCGTTTCAGTACTTGCAGGAATTCTTTCATAAATTTCTTTGCGGGAAAGGAGCTTTGCTCCTGTCTTATCTTGCAAAGATACTTATTACTCGTTTCAATTACAATCTGTTTTTGTTGGCAAAAGGGCGAAAAAATCCCGCTCGGGGATGATTCCGGGAGCGGGATGCAGTTGTCTTGGCATGTTTGGTCGGAGTTTTCAGGCTTACTGTATTGTCCGACTCTCCATGTTTTTTGTCTTATTTCGTCTTCGGCAGGAATTCTTCCGGAAGGGTAACCCTACGGACATTGCAGCCGATGTAGTTTCCGATGACGATGATGGGGTAGTACCACAGGATCCCCGCATCCCATGTGCCGGCGGCAACAAGATAAACTACGTCAGCTATCGAGTGGTAGAATCCGCACACGATGAAAAGGGGAACTCCGAACAGGACCGGAAGCATGGTGGATTTGGTTTTGGAGAGGTAAACCACGCAGTCGATGATAAGACCGCATCCGATGGATCTTACCAAAGCGGCTATGGGGCCTCCCGCAATCCTGGACGCCACCATCGTGGTCGCCCTCGCCTGAGGTTCACCGCCCAGATACAGCGCGGCAAGGCCCAGGATGGCGCAACCGATGATGTTGAAGAGCCAGATCATTACAAGACCGGGAATGTCGTTCGTCACTCCGGCTTTGCCGGTGTAGAGCGGAACTCCGAAGTAGATGACTCCCATGAGTCCGAAAGCGAAGATGACCGCTCCCGGAATGCCGCCGAGAGCGAGATAGCCATAGGCCCCGAGTCCTATCAGGATGCCTGCGAAAAGTGATCCCCTGTTCATTGTTGTCGTTTTATATGCTTATAGCGCCCTTTCCAGGAAATGGAACATCAGCCATGTCCTTTCCTTGAGGACTTTCATGTCGAGAGTGTCGAAGGTGTCGTCGGACTTGTTGTTCTTCATCGTGAGCCCGGAAGTGAAGAGGACCACATCCTTTCCTCCTTCCACGAAAACTTTCTGGTCTCCGAAACTTCTGTATATCAGGCGGGTGAAATCCTTGCTCCCGTAGTAGTCGAATCCAAGGTCGAGCCCGAGTTCGGGAATGGAGTTGCTCGACGACAGGGCGTCTTTCCTGTAGCCGTCACCGGACAGCATGATGAGGTATCTGTCCTTGCCCTCATGGATGGGGCTCATCGTGCTCCCTATCTGGTCGATGTTGATGGTGAGGGTGATGTCGTCGAGGGTGATCTTCCGTCCGTTCCTCGGATCCGTCAGGAGTCCGTATTTGAGAAGATTCCAGAGCCTCTGGGATCC
Source organism: Bacteroidales bacterium (assembly GCA_017469845.1). Classification (GTDB taxonomy): domain Bacteria; phylum Bacteroidota; class Bacteroidia; order Bacteroidales; family UBA932; genus Cryptobacteroides. Next base: position 6,474 of record JAFUFP010000082.1, read on the forward strand.
GCTCATTCCGACGTATTTAGCGTCAAGAGCGACGAAGATGACGCTCTTGCGGTAGTTTTTCATTATCCTCTGGCAGGCTTTCATCATCCTGGCCATTCCGAGCATGGCGGAGACTCCCGAGGCGTTGTTGTCGGCGCCGGGATACATCGTGCCCTCAAGCTCACCGAGACCGTCGTAGTATGCCATCACAAGAACATAGGATCCGGGATCGGATGATCCGGGGATGAAACCGATCAGATTCCTGCCCCACTGCCCGTTGTTCGCACGGAACCCCTGCACGTATCCCTCGGTGAGAGGCTGTACCCCTATGGAGGAGAATTGCCTCAGAATGAACATCTGCGCTTCGGTGGAGCCGAAGGATCCTGTGGCTCTTCCGGTGCAGATGCTGTCGGAGAGGAACCTCACCGGTCCAGCGACAGTGGTTTCGTTGACGGATTGGCGGATGATTTCAGCTTGGGTCATGACGATGCTTCTGTTCCCCTGGGCGGAAGAATTCATGGGGAGAAAGATGAACCCAAAAAGGAGAACGAAGACGTAAATGACTGAAGCGGATGCCGATACATGCCCCTTTCCGGGGGCGGAATTGCGGAAGGAAGAATATTTTTTGGATTGAATCCGCATTTCGGGCACGATAAATGTTTATCTTTGTACGATACGACCAACTATCTTCCGGTCAGTCCGTACTTTGCGGCGTCAAAGATAGACATTTTTTGGGTGCAAATGGAATTTTTCAGAAAATACGTCCTCCTTTTCGTTCTGATACTCCTCACGGGCGTCAGCGCATCGGCGCAGTATGACAAGGACGTCTTCTTCTTCAGAGGAAGGCAGGCCCTTGCGGACGGACGTTACGCCCAGTCTATCGACCAGTTCAATATCCTCGCCCAGTTGGATACGACGGATTACTGGACATTCTTCTACAGGGGAATCGCCAAGTACAACCTCGGAGACTTGAGGGGAGCGCAGACCGACTTCAACACTTCTGTCCGTCTCAATCCGGTCTTCACGAACGGGTATCATTACAGGGCTATCACCGAGAACAGGTTCGGTGACTACGACAAGGCTCTGGAAGATCTCGAGACCGCAATCTCTCTCCGCCCCGGATACGAGGGGCTGTATTTCACAAGGGGAGTCACTTTCTTCCTTGCCCAGCAGTTCGAAAAGGCGGTGGAAGATTTCAACAGATACATCCGCAAGCAGCCAAAGGATCCGAGCGCGTATCTGAACAGGGGAGCGAGCTATCTCTTCCTCGCCGATACGACCATGGCCCTCGCCGACTACAACAAGGCCATTTCGATTGACCGCTTCGAGCCGGAAGGATACATACGAAGGGGACGTCTCTACGCTTCGATGGAGGAGTACGAGCACGCCATCGTCGACATGAACCATGCGATCAGGCTGGATTCGACGAGCACATATGCGTATTTCAACAGGGCGCTGATGTATTACGAGACGAAGGACTACAATTCGGCGATGGCGGACCTCAACAGGGTTCTCCGTGACGAGCCGGGCAACGCCCTTACCCTTTACAACCGTTCCCTGATAAGCGCACAGGTGGGGAATTTCGAGGACGCACTGAACGATATGGACAGGGTCATCAACATAAACCCCGGAAACGTGCTCGCCTACTACAACAGGGCCTCGTTCTTCGTCCAGATGGAAAGGTGGCGTGACGCTCTGGAGGATTACGACAAGGCGATAGAACTGTATCCCGATTTCGCCAAAGCTTACATGAACCGCTCCTATGTCGAGAACATGCTCGGTCAGACGAGGGCTTCAAGGCGTGACTACGAAATCGCCCAGCAGAAGGTGCGGGAATATCGTGAAGCGAACGCTTCGTCCGAGGGGTCATTCGCCGACACCACCAAGAAATATTCCTCCCTTCTGGCTCTTGACGCGGAGTTCGCGAAGAAGGATTTCGACGACGAACTTCTCCAGCACAGGGACATCGACATAAGGCTGAAGCCCCTCTACAAGTTCATGCTATCGGGCGAAAGGACGAACGTGAACTACGCGCTTTCCAACCGGTTCGAGAATTCTCTCCTGGACCGTTACCTTTCAACGTCAGAAGTACCGGTGAGGATCGGCAACACCGATTCGACCTCGGTATCATATATAGGGGAGTACAGGCTTCTTCTGTCCCGACCGGGACAGAGTCCCTCTCCCCAGAACGAATTCCTCCTGGGGCTCGCCGACGTGGCCGACCGTCAGTTCAACCTCGCCCTTTCCCACTATGACAATGCGATAGACGGGGAAGAGAGTGACAGGTACGGCCAGATGTACAAGGCGTTCTACCTTATGAACAGGGGAGTGCTTCGTGCCGAGATGATCGATTTCATCTCCTCGATGGAAACAAACGTACAGACACTTACGATGGATGACCAGGGAACGACCCGGGCAAGGGTGAAGGACCAGGTCAGCCGTACGTACGACTACTCTGAAGCCATAGCGGACATGAGGTCCGCGGCTTCCATAATGCCGGATATCCCTTACATACATTTCAACCTGGGAAACCTCTACTGCCTCTCATCCCAACTCGTCGAAGCCATGGACAGCTACACGAAGGCGGTTGAATTGTATCCTTATTTGGCCGACGCTTACTATAACCGTGGTCTCGTGCTTATTTATCTCAAGGACAAGGAGAAAGGCTGTATCGACCTTTCGCATGCGGGAGAACTCGGAGTGAGGGACGCCTATGGCGTGATATCCAAATATTGTGAGGAGGATCAGAACCAGTAGCTGGAAAAGCTGCAAAAGGTGAAATGAACACTGAAACTGATAGTGACGGGATTCTCCGTTTCATGAGTTTTTCAAGCGGTAGCTGCGGCAACTGCTATTATCTTGGTGACGGCGATGACGGCATCCTGATCGATGCCGGCGTGAGCCTCCGTCGGCTTCGTACCGCTCTCCAGGCATCAGGCCTTTCCCTGGACTCCTTCGCGGGGATCCTCGTGACCCATGACCATATGGACCATATCCGGAGCCTGGGATCATATTGCAAGAAGATTCTGAAGCCGGTTTGGGCTACGACCCTTCTGCATGGTCGTCTTGCCACCCATCCTCTGGCCGCTCCGCACATCACCGCGTGCCGAAGGGACCTTAGGGAGGGTGAGTGGAACGAAGTGTCGATATTCCGTGTGAAGTATTTCATCGTGCCGCACGACGCCACCCAGACCGTCGGATACACTATCGACTGCCCGAAGTACCGTCACCGTTTCGTCATAATGACCGACATCGGAAGGATGACCGACGAGGCGATAAACTACGCACGTGAGGCCGACACCCTTGTCATAGAATCCAATTACGATACGGATATGCTCATATCCGGCCCCTATCCCCATGACCTGAAGATGAGAATCTGTCAGGGATACGGTCATCTCAGCAATGACGAATGCGCTGACGCCATCCGTGACATCTATCACGAGGGTCTGAGGAACATCTTCCTTTGCCATCTGAGCGAGAACAACAATACTCCCGATCTTGCATACCGAAGCGCGAAAAATGCGCTTTCGGATCTCGGTGTACAAGACGGACTTGTGAATCTGAGGACACTTCCCAGACGCCACTCTTCGCCGCTTCTTGCCCTCTAAGGCATGCTCTTTGCATTTTCTGCGATGATTTTTGAAGACAGTGATATTTGTTGGCAGATACTTTATCGTATCTTTGCAGGCGAAACATCGCAAGAAAAATTTTACATATTTAGAATAGATGAGAAGAACAATCATTTCAGCAGTGGCTGCAGCCGCAGCGGTCATTCTGACGGCATCGTCGGTCAGCCAGGATGTCAAGACCAAAAAGACTCTCGACGACGGAACGGTTGTCATCAATACAACTGAAATCGGCAAGAAGATCTACGGGTACAGGGACACTACCCCCGTGGAGATATCAATAAAGGACGGCAAGATCGTCAAGGTAGTCGCTTTGGACAACTACGAAACTCCGGAGTATTTCAATCTGCTCAAGGAGGCGAAACTTTTCGACGCCTGGAACGGTCTCACTCCCGAGAAGGCATTGGAGAAAAAAGTGGATGCCGTTTCCGGAGCCACTTATTCTTCCACATCTGTCATCAACAATGTCCATGAAGGACTGAACTATTTCACCGGAAAGAAGGGTAAATAGTTTTCAAGGAAGTCAGTATGCGGGAAGACTCATTCTTCCCGTTCAATATAAGGATGTCATCAGAGAAGATGGCGTCCTTTTTTATGACACGCTATCGGCTTTTTTGTCCCGGATTACCCGTCCGGTAGAAAGAAATCTGCTTTATTGCGTCGCGTCCAAAGGTGTGGCGTCCGGACTTACCTCCTCACTTACGATACGGAAATACAATCTTGAAAGCGCATCCGCTGTCCAACATACCCTTTCCAATTTGGCGGATGAGGAATTCGGTCTCATCGCAAAAGTGTCAAAAGCGACCTATGTGATAAAAGACAGGCTGTTTGAGCTTTGGCTTGCGGACAGGGGAGGATACCTCGGCTGGTACAAGGATTACGCCGAAGAAAGGTTCGAAAAGCAGCGTAAACTGGAAACTTCCCTCCCGGATCCTTTCATCCCCGGGAAGGAAGTTGCAGATTCAGACGGGGAATAGTCTCCGAAGTTTTATCGTAGAAAAATTATATTTTTCGGATAAAATCCTTATTCCGAAAGCAGCCTCCGGAGACCTCGGACAATCCTTCCGATGCCTTCGCGGCACAGAGACTCGGGGCATGCGAGGTTTATCCTTATGAAGGAGTCATCTCCGTACATCTTTCCCGCGTTGATCCATACTTTCTCTTCTTTGAGAAGCTCCTCCTCAATCTTTTCCGAGCTGATTCCTTTGTCCATAAGGACGTGGCAATCTATCCATGCGAGGTAAGTACCTTCCAGGATACATACGGGGAATTCCTCAAGAGAGCTGCGGAATTCTTCCCGGAGGAGGGAATAGTTCCTTCCGATGACGCGGCACAGCTGATCGAGCCAATCCTTTCCTTCAGGAGTATAAGCGGCCTCGAGGGCGATCACTCCGAAGGGATTGACGTCACACACTTCGTTTATGTTTATGGCCCTGTCGATCTTCTCCCTCCATTCTTCCTTCGGGGCGATAATGTTCGCTATCTGAAGGCCTGCGGTATTGAAACTCTTGCTCGGGGAGCAGAGGGTAATGCAGTTCCCGCAGTTCTTTTCACTGACGGAGGCGAAAGGTGAGTAGGAATAACCCTCCATCACAAGTTCGCAGTGGATTTCATCGGAGACGACGATAACGCCGCTTCGTGAAGCGATTTCACCCATGCGGGAAAGTTCCTCCTTCGTCCATACTCTTCCTGCGGGGTTGTGAGGGTTGCAAAGAAGAAGGATCTTCGCCTTGGGGCTGGAACATTTCTTCTCAAGGTCCTCCCAGTCCACTGTGTAAGTGAATTCCCCCGTTTTACCGGTAGGAGTGTAAAGGAGAGGATTTTCGGTTATGACGCAGCCGTTGTTTCTGATCGAAGAGAAGAAACAGTTGTATACCGGTGTCTGGACGATGACCTCATCTCCCGGGGAAGTGAGAGCCTTTATCACCGCTGAAATCGCCGGAACGACTCCGCTGGTGTACATCATCCATTCACGGTCGATATCCCATCCGTGATACTTGGAGAACCACCCGATCGTCGAGCGGTAGAAGGACTCGGGAACTGAAGTGTATCCGAATATCCCGTGGTCGACCCTTTTTCCGAGAGCCTCGATGATGAAGGGCGCCACCCTGAAGTCCATGTCGGCCACCCACATCGGGATTATGTCGTCACCGTCCCCGGAAACGGGAAAAGGGGGAACGGCGTCCCATTTGTAGGATCCGCTTCCCCTTCTACGGGTTATGCTCCGGAAATCGTATTCCATATGGCAAGATCTATTTGGCTGAGAGAACCTCGATCTTGCAGTCTCCGGGAGCCTTGAGGTTTTTGTCGATTATGATTTCACCGACGCTGTCGACCTTGATCGAACCGCTCTTGGGGTTCTTTATCGACACGACGTTGCCCTTGATTGTGGCCTTGACGTCTGAGTACTCGAGGGCGAGGTCCGCATCGGGAGCGAAGGTGCAGTCTTCGAGGATGAGGCCTTCAGCATAGCAGAGGGGCTGGCTGCCTCCGATATGGCAACGGACCAGGCGGAGATTCCTGGAGTGCCATCCGAGGAACTCACCGTCGATGACGGAGTCATACACTGTGACGTTGTCTGTCTCCCAGAAAGCGTCCTTTGTGTTGAGGATGGAGTCGTGGATTTCGATGTTCTTCGACCACTGGAAGGAATAGTTGCCGCTGAGTTTGAAGTTGCGGATCACGGCGTCGCTGCAGTGCATGAAGATGTAGTCGGCCCTGTCGCAGCGGACATTGTCCATTTCGATGTTCCTGCAGTGCCAGAGGGTCTCTGCCGCTGAATCTATGATGACGTTCTTGAGTTTGAGTCCGTCCATTTCCCTGAACATCTTGGGAGCGTCGACGATGGTGTTCTCCATCACGAGGTTCTTCGAATACCAGAGGGCGGCCCTTGCACCGACGGTGAAGATCGAATCCTTCACGGTGAAGGTGTCGCAGCACCAGAAGGGATATTTTCCTTCGAAACGGCAGCCTACGGCGGTGATGTTGCTCGTCTCCTTGATGGCTGATTCGCCTGCGTGGATTATGACATTCTCCAGGTAAAGGTCATGTTCACAGTAGAGAGGCCTCTCGCCTCCGAATTCCTGATTGCGGATTTCTTTCATATCGGATTTACGCGTTTTTGTTTGTCTGAATTATACTCTTTGTCTTTTTCCGGGTCGTCCCGTTGTTCATCTATGCCGGTGCGGCCGAAACTTCCTCGTCATCCGGCGGAACTTCCATCTTCTTTGTCCATCCGTCACCGTGCAGCCTCAGAAGGAAAATCAGTCCCCTGACGTTGAGTTCGATGCACATCGCGATCCAATATCCCGTAAGACCGTAGGCCTTTGTGAGGAAGATGGCGGGGATGATCCTTATCAGCCACATGCTGGCGAGGTTCATGATGCTCGGCACCATGGTGTCTCCCGCTCCGACGCACACTCCGTAGGCCACGATGGAGGCCGCATAACCGGCTTCGGCGAAGGCTTCGATCCTGAGGACTTTGGCTCCGAGGGCTACAACATCGGGGTCGGAACTGAGGAGGGACATTATCTGGGAAGCGATGAAGAACATCACGACCGCCAGAATGACCATCATCCCTATGCCGAGGACCATACATATCCTCATGAAAGCTCTCGCGAAATCCTTCCTTTTCGCCCCTAGGCTCTGCCCTACGAGGGTAGTCGCGGCGTCCGCCATACCGTATCCCGGCATGTAGCAGAAGCTTTCGGCCGTTATGGCGAAGGAGTTGGCAGCTATGGAAACCGCTCCGAGCGGAGCGACGATCACCGTGCTTGCTATATGCGCACCTCTCATGATGACGTTCTGCACCCACATCGGGCCAGTGATGCCGAATGCGTTTTTGAGGCATGAAGCGGTCGGGACGAAGGAACCTTTCTCCTTCGCTATTCCGAGTTCTTTCGACCTCACCAGCAGGAAGTACAGCATCAGTCCGGCCGTAACCGTCTCCGCAAGTCCCGTGCCGAGAGCCGCACCCCTGACGCCCATCCCCGCTCCGGGAACGGTCATCTGTGCCCCGAAGAGGGAGATTTCCCTTGTCGGGAATATGAGCAGGAAGTTGAAAACGACGTCCATCACGCACATGAAGATGTTCAGCATGCTGGGAACCTTCATGTTGCCGCTGCACTGGAGCATGCTTCCTCCGAAGAAGGAGAGTTGCATCATCGGAATGAAGCAGCTGTATATGAGGAAATATCCGCTGGCGTCGGGTTTTATGTCATCCTGGCCTCCGAGCCAGTGGGGAAGGGGTCCCGCTATGGAAATGCCGATAAGGCAGATAAGAAGGCTGAATGCGAGGACTGAAGTGAGTCCCTGCCTCATTACTTTCCGGGCGTTTTCGAAGTCGTTGGAACCGATGAGATGGGCCACCTGGACCGAGAATCCTTGGCTTGCCGCCATGCAGAATCCTCCCATTATCCAGGTTGTTGTCGAAACGAGGCCGATCGAAGCCGAAGGACCGGCTCCGAGGCTTCCTACCATGGAAGCGTCGATGAACTGGAGAAGGATCGAGGCAACTTGGGCGAGGACTGCAGGACCGCACAGCAGCAGGGTGAGAGTCACCTGTTGCCGCAGGGTCATATCCTTCCCGGTGCGGATAAGCCCGAGAAGATGGTCTTTTTCCTTTTCCTTTGTCATCGTTCGCAGTGCGGGTGCAAAGGTAAGAATAATTCCTTGGCGGGAAATACCAAAAACGTTGACTCGCTATCCTTTTTTGCACAATTGCAGAACTGCCATTCCGTCAAGGGTGTGGGACAAGAACTTCAACATCGCGGGGTAGTCCTTCCGGAGGAAGATTCCCCGGAAGTCGACAAACTCGTCCGTGAGCCTTCCGCTGTGGGTCCTGAGGTCAGTCGTGACCGGATCCCCTTCACCCCTGAGGGCGAGAGTCACCGCGGCCATTTCGTTGGGTGTGCCTTCGACTTTGACCCATCCCTTCGTTCCCTGGAAAGTGATTCCGCTGGGGCTTCCGGAGTCTTTGGCCGAGCAGACGACGGCACTCATGGAAGGATAGTGGAGAACCGCGACCGAAGAGGTGTCGACTCCGTTGAATCCTCTCCGGGGGTGGAAGTCCACGGAAGACGGGGCGCCAAAAAGGGCTGTCACCACGTCTATGGAATAGATTCCGAGGTCAGTGAAGGATCCTCCTCCGAATGCGGGGTCGAAAGACGGTGACACTTTGCCTTGAAGGTAGGCATCGTATCTTGAGGAGTACTGTGAAAAGTTGCACTGCACAAGTGAAATGTCGCCGATTTTTTTGAGGGCATCGGCGAGGAAGGCGAAGTTCGGATTGTGCAGGGATGAAATCGCTTCGAAGATATAGAGCCCTTTCTCCTTCGCCAGGTGGGCAAGTTCCCGAGCCTCGGTTTCTTCCAGGCAGAAGGGCTTTTCGATTATGACGTTCTTCCCTTCCAAGAGAGCCTCCTTCGCATAGGCGTAGTGCATCGTGTTCACGATTCCTATGTACACGAAATCGCACCCGCTCTCTTTCAGCATCTTGTTGTAATCGGTATAGACTGAGTCCGGGGAGAATGTTCCTTCCGGCCCGATATTCCATTCTTTGGCGAGGGACAGACCTTGTTCAAAGCTGTGGGGCCGAACTGCGATGGCGACGATGTCGTATCCTCCGGCTTCACGGATACATTGGAGGGCGGTGGGGATTATCATGCCGTTTCCGGCGATTGCGATTCTGAGGGGGGCGTTCATTTTTCTGGATGTTGTCTCGGATGCAAATGTAGCGAATCCGATCCTTTTTGGGAAGAGGGCAAAGGAAAAAGGCCGCCACAATGATGTGACAGCCTTGAATAGCCTTGATCCTTTAAAGGATACGCCTACTATCTCAGTTCATATGTCCCGGTAAGGCGGATATCCTTAGACGAAGCTCCGGCACTTACGGTATAGGTGCCCTTGTCGGCAACCCATGCCTCTTCCCTTGAGTCCCAAGATGAGAGATCGTAGTTGGAGATATGCATGGAGAGAGTCTGGCTCTTGCCGGGCTCAAGAAGTGCGGTCTTGGCGAAAGCCTTGAGCTCCTTCTCGGCTTTGAGAAGCCTTCCCTTGGGAGCGGAAACGTATATCTGGACGGATTCCTTGCCGGCGACTTTACCGTTGTTGGTCACGGTGACCTTGACGTCGAAGCCGTCACCCGAAGGGGTTACAGAGAGACCGCTGTAGCTGAACGATGTGTAGCTCATTCCGAAGCCGAACTCATAAAGTGGAGCGACTTTCTTTGTGTCGAAGTGGCGGTATCCGACGAAGATGTCCTCATCGTAGCATACTTCGGAAGGGTTGTCGTTCGAGAAGGGGAAGTTGTTTGCGGAGGGGTAATCCTCATATTTGACGGCGATGGTTGTGGGAAGCTTTCCGGAGGGGTTGACTTTTCCGCAAAGGACGTCGGCGATGGAGTTGCCGGCTTCCTGTCCGGGGAGCCATGCGTGAAGGATGGCGTCGGGAAGGTCCTTCCATGAAGCCATCTCGATGATGCTTCCCATGTTGAGGACTACGACAACCTTCTTTTTCGCCGCATGGAAGGCTTCGCATACGGTCCTGAGGTTGTCCATCTCAGCGTCGGAGAGGAACCAGTCACCTTCGGTGAGGGTGCGGTCACCGCCTTCTCCAGCCATCCTTCCGATGGTGAAGACGGCAATGTCGCTTTCCTTGGCGGCCTGAATGGCCATGACTGAGGAGATGGGCTTTTCGGGAATCACCGGAACAGTCCAGAAGTTCTCGCTCATTCCCGCCTTCTGCTGTTTCACGTATGAGGAAATCTCATCGCTCACGGACGGGGTGAGACGGTATCCGGCGAGGGTGAGGCCTTCGTCGAGGTTGACCTTGTACTTGCGGTTGACGTTTCCGCTTCCGCTTCCTCCGACGAGGGTATCGTAGGAATCAACTCCGAAAAGGGCGATCTTCTTTGTCTTCTTGGTGAAGGGGAGGGCTCCGTCGTTCTTCAGAAGAACCATTCCTTCGGAACCTCTTCTGCGGGTAATCTCGGCGTGCTGGGCGAGATCCGGCTTGTTGGAATACTTGTAGTCGTTGAAGGTGGAGGTGCGCAGCGTTATCCTCAGGATATTCTCGACGGCCTTGTCCAGAAGGGCCTCGTCGAGTCTTCCGGACTTCACTCCGTCTACGATCTCGTCCCATTGGTGCTGGGTTCCTGGCATCAGGAGGTCATTTCCTGCGGCTATCTGCCTTGCTCCGTTCTCCTCGGCCCACCAGTCGGTCATCACGAATCCGTCGAATCCCCATTCTCCCCTAAGGATGTCCGTGAGGACGAACTTGTTCTCGGAAGCGAGGACTCCGTTGATCTTGTTGTAGGACGACATTATGGTCCAGGGATGGGCTTCCTTCACCGCGATCTCGAATCCCTTGAGGTAGATTTCGCGGAGGGCCCTTTCGGTGAGGTGGGCGTCGATGCCGTTGCGGTAAGTCTCCTGGTTGTTGACAGCGAAGTGCTTGACCGATGTTCCGACTCCGTTGCTCTGGATACCGTTGATGTAGGCGGCGGCTATCTTTCCGGCCAGAACGGGATCCTCGGAGAAATATTCGAAGTTACGTCCGCAAAGGGGATTGCGGTGGATGTTCATTGCGGGGGCGAGGAGCACGTCAACGCCGTATTCCTTCACCTCGTTGCCCATCGCGCGGGTGACTTCTCCGACAAGTTCCGTATCGAAACTTGCCGCCAGAACTGAGCTGGTCGGGAATGCGGTACAATAGTACTCATTGCTGTCACCCCTTCGGGTAGGGTCTATCCTGAGGCCTGCGGGGCCGTCGGCGTAGACAATTCCGGGAATTTCCAACTTGTCGATTTTATATCCTTCACCGGCGGCTCCGGCGACCTTTCCTTGGGAAAAAGCGGTCACAGCCTGCTCAAAAGAGGCTCCTTCAGACTGCATCTGGGCTATCATGGCGGAAAAGTCGGGCGTAGGACGGACGACCATTCCGGGAGCCGCTTCCGGCGGGGCCATGTAAGAACGGTTTGTTCCCACGACGAGCGATGCCTTCTGCTCGAGAGTCATCGCGGCGATCACGTCTTTGAGGCTGTTCTTCCCCAATACCGGAAGAACTTGGCTGAATGCGCTCGCTGAAAACAGCGTCAGCGCTGCCGCTATTGCGGAAATCTTTCTGACAATCATCTGGTTTGGTTGTGTAAACAGATGGTTTTAAGTAAATTAAATTTTAAAGGTGTATTTCCGTGATTTGAGGTTCCTGTCTGAAGATGATCCTCCTGCCATGAGGATATACTTGCCTTCAACGGGAGTCATATCCTGCTTTTCTTCGTTCCACCACAGGAATGTCTCCTCATTGATGGGGATGCGTACCTTGACGCTCTTGCCGGCGGGAACGCTTACCCTCGTGTAACCGCGCAGAGTCTTGTCGGGACCGGTGGTGTCGGAAGGTTTCCTCACGTAGAGCTGCACGACCTCCGTACCGTCGACCTTGCCGCGGTTCTTGACCTTCACTTCAACGTAGCCGTCCTTCACTTTGGGTTTTCCGATTGAGAAGGAAGTGTATGAAAGGCCGTATCCGAACTCGAAGAGGGGAGTGCCGCGGAAATAGCGGTAAGTGTGTCCTTCCATGTTGTAGTCCTCTACCTCGGGGAGCTGGTCGGCGCTGCGGTAGAAGGTGACGGGAAGTTTGCCCGAAGGGTTGACGTCACCGAAGAGGACGTCCGCGATGGCGGTGCCTCCTTCCTGTCCGGGATACCAGACCTGGAGGATGGCGTCGCAGCTCTCGGTCTCGGGGACGAGGCCGATGGCGCTTCCGGAGAAGTTCACGAGAATGACTTTCTTACCGGCGTCGTGGAGAGCCTTGAGGAGCCTTCTCTGGACGTCGGGAAGTTCAATGTCGGTGCGGTCTCCGCCCGAGAATCCGGGAACCTGTACAGGCATCTCCTCACCCTCGAGTCTGGGGGAGATACCGCCGGCGAAAACGACGATGTCAATTCCTTCGAGCTGACGGAGTACATCTTCCTCATTGAGCTCAGGAAGGAAACTCTGGGCTGTCTGCTGCTCCCTTCTTACGTATGTGAGAATATCCTGGACGTCGATGGCGTACTGCTTGGCGATATCCCTGAGCTCTGATTCACTCATCGTAGCGAACTGGGCGAATGCGGGATTTCCCTGGGGCTTGTATTTGGTGTCGAGGATTCCGCATCCTTTGAAGGATACGAGACCTTCGACCCTCTTCTGCATGGCTTGGAGAAGGGTTACGGTCGATTTGGGGACCGGGTTGTAGTTTCCCCAGAGCATCTCCGCGTCATCCGCGTTGGGACCGATGAGGGCGATCTTCTGTCCCTGCTTGAGGGGAAGGATGCCTCCCTTGTTCTGTAGAAGGACGATGGACTCGTGGGCCATCTTCAGCGAAAGAGCCCTGTGTTCGGGACCTTCGACGATGTCATCGGGGAGGGAGTCCCAGGGGGATTCCCCGTCCATCTCACCGAGACGGAACCTCTGGGTGAGGACCCTCAGGAGGTTGCGGTCGAGATACTCTTCGTCGAGGACGCCCATCTGGACGGCTTCGGGGATATTGACGTAAGTGTTTCCGCACTCCACGTCAACTCCGGTCTTGACTGCGAGAGCCGCAGCGAGGGTGGCGTTGTCCACTATCTCGTGGTGGCCTTTCTGGTAGAAATCCGGAACTGCCCAGCAGTCTGATACGATCATACCTTTGTATCCCCATTCTCCTCTAAGGATAGTGTTGACCAGATAGTCGGAAGCGGCGCAGGGGTCACCCCTGAAGCGGTTGTACGCCGTCATCACTTCCTGGACGTCAGCCTTGGTGACGAGGTCCTTGAAAGCGGGAAGGTAAGTTTCACGGAGATCCCTTTCCGATACCTGGGCATCGAATGAGTGACGGTTCGACTCCAGTCCGGAATGGACGGCGTAGTGCTTCGCGCAGGCGTGTGCCTTGAGAATCGGGTCGTCGTTGTCGCCCTGGAGTCCGAGGACGACAGCCATTCCCATCTGTCCGGTGAGGTAAGGGTCTTCTCCGTAGGTTTCCATACCGCGTCCCCACCTGGGGTCGCGGAAGATATTGATGTTCGGAGTCCAGAAGGATACTCCCTGATATATTCTGACGTTTCCGTTTTCGGCGGCCGCCTGGCGGTTCTTCACCCTCGCTTCGTCACTGGCTGCGGTGAAAACTTCGTGGACGAGATCCGTGTCGAAAGATGACGCCATGCCGATAGGCTGGGGGAATACCGTGGCGGATCCGTTTCTGGCGACACCGTGAAGGGCTTCGTTCCACCAGTTGTAGCCTTTGATCCCGAGCCTCGGGATGGCGGGGGAAGTGTTGAGACAGAGGGAGGCCTTCTCTTCAAGGGTCAACCTTGACAGAAGGTCAGCGGCCCTTTGTTCAGGAGAAAGGGACTTGTCCTGGTAGGGGTAGGGTTGCGCACTGAGGGACGGGCATGCGAGTGAGCCGGCCACAAGAAGCGCGGTCATGAGCCTTGAGAATAGTTTCATTGTATCAAAATTGTTGGTTTTTTCGAAGAAATCGGAGTGGTGACTCTCACGTAATGTGAGTACAAAACCGAAACAAAAATAATGATTTTCACGAAATGGGAAAGGATAATTTTGGGGTGGAAGAGGCGGTTTTAACGTTTTTGAAAGGAAAATATCATTTTATGACGGATTTTTGGTATCCCGTGACGTCTTTTGCGTGTAATTTTGGCATAGATGTTGCCTTTAAGAAAGTCGTGACAGAAAACTGAACTTTTTTAAGAGAAGCTTTTTCTTTCATCATGTGATTGTTTGGTGTGTGCTGAGCCAAGACTGCTCAGCGAAGGTTAACAAAATTGTAATAGGGTTGGATCCCCGCCGTGAGGCGGGGATTTTCATTTCTGTTCAGGGGTGAATGTCGCCGGGGGTTCGGGGAGATACGATGACCTGTAAGGAAAAACGGGATCATTCCTTTTGGAGACCCACGATCTTTTCATAGGTATGCAAGATAGTGAAAAAATCAGGTCAAATGGAACAGATTGTGCCAATCTCTTTCAGTCATTTTCTTCCGTTTGATTATTTGCCGAATTAGCAGTAACTTTGCAAATTACTAAGACCATAAATCTACTTTTACATATGGGTAAACTCTATGATGAACTCTGCAAGGACTACCGTTTCAAAGAGGGCATGAAAACATGCATCAACTGTGGAACGTGCACTGCCATATGTCCTGCCGCCGAGTTCTACAAATATGACCCCAGAAAGATCGTCGATACCGTTCAGAGAAAGAACGATGACGATATCCTCGCCCTTCTCAAGAGCGAGACCATATGGTACTGCGGGGAATGCATGTCATGCCTGACAAGGTGCCCGAGGAAAAACGGTGCCGGTCTTGTCGTAATGGCGTTACGTGCCCTTTCCACAAAGCTGGGATATTTCACATGCTCTGAAAGGGGTCGTCAGCTCTATCCGCTTTCCAAGGCCCTCAACGGAAACATTCTCAATTACGGATATTGTGTCCATCCGGAGACTTTCAAATACGAAGATCATCCCGAATCGGGACCCGTCATGGAATGGGTGCTCAACAATCGTGAAGAAGTCTACGCCAGGGTCGGCGCCAACTATATGAAAAGCGGCCCCGGTGTTCTGCGTAAAATTGAGCAGGAAGACCTTGATGAACTCAAGGCCATATTCGATGTATCCGGCGGTACGGAGCACATGGAGACGATAGACAAGTTTTCGGAGAAGAAAGCCAAGGAGATGGGAATGACGATGGAAGAGTACCGCAAGTATACCTTCGAGCATTGTTCCCCGGGTCACTTCAACAACGAGTAGCGCCAGCGGCGCCCAAACAGGATTTTTCAGAAATGATATATCAAGGCAAACAGAAAATCTGGTCAGACTATCAGAAGGAGATTCCTTCCGACCATTGGTTCTACGCCAGAAGCTGCATCCGTCAGAGTTTCTTCCCGGGTGCCGAGAAATATTTCATGGTGATCTGCAAGGATCTCCTCGGGAAGGACATTTTCGAGAATGCCCATCACACGACATGCGGCGGAATATCCTATCACTCGGATACCATTCCGCAGGAAACCGTGATGACCATCGTGGCGAGGCAGTTCGCCCTCATGACGGAGGCCGGGTACAAGAACTTCGTATGTTCCTGCATCACATCGTTCGGAAACTATACCGAGATTCTTGAAACTTGGCGCGAGTTCCCCGAACTGGAGGCCAAAATCAGGGAGAATCTCTGGAAAGCCTGCAGGAGGGAGTTCGAGAAACCCGAGTACGTCGCCCATGCCAGCGACCTTGTCTACAAGTTCCGCAACGATATCGCCGAAAGGGCCAAATTCCGTCTTGTCAACAAGGAAACCGGTGAGCCCCTGAGGGTGGTCGAACATATCGGCTGCCACTACTCCAAGATGTTCCCCCACAAGGGAGTGGGCGGAGCCGAGTACCCTTGCGTCCTGAGCGGTATGGCGGAGGCGTGGGGAGGCCAGGTGATCGATTATCCCGAGCGCAGGCACTGTTGCGGATTCGGGTTCAGGCAGTATCTTGTTAAGGCGAACAGGGGATATTCCCTTTCCAATACCCACAAGAAGTTCGAGTCGATGGAACCCTACCATCCGGACCTCATCATAACCAACTGCCCGGGCTGCCCGTATTTCCTTGACAGGTGGCAGTACGTCATTTCCGAAATGACCGGAAAGACTTACGGCGAAAACGGTTACGGCATTCCCGCCCTGACTTATGAGGAACTCGCCGGACTGGTTCTCGGATATGATCCATGGGATCTCGGACTGCAGTTCCACCAGGTCGCGATCGAACCGCTTCTGGACAAGATCGGAATCGAGTACGACCCTGCGAAGAAATACCTCGGACTCAACGAGAAGGAAATCATGAAACCCGCGCTACCTTCGGTGATGAAGTGCTGCTAGGAGCGTCAAGCGACAAACATCCATTCTTTCAAAATGGCAACAGAACAATCGCCCAAGGTCTCGACACCGAGGGATATCCGGAAAGAAGAAAGGGCTCAGAGAAAGGCCCAGAGACAGGGTGCGGATGCCGCTCCCGAGCGCAAGCTTGAACAAGTCATCATAATCGGAGGAGGAATAGCGGGGATGGAGGCTACCAAACAGCTCCTTTCCCTGGGTTACCGTCCCGTTCTTGTCGAGAAGGAGGACCATCTCGGCGGTCATGTGGCATCATGGAACCGCCTTTTCCCCGATATGGGTGACGCCCAGGCGATAATTTCCACCCTTCGGGAGGAGATCATGGACGCCACCATCTATCTTTCCACCGAGATATCATTCTGCAACCGTCTGCGTGACGGGTACAACGTCATGCTCTCGAATGGAGTGAACGTCCTTGCGAGAGCCATACTCATGTCGACGGGATTCACGCTGTTCCCGGCTGCGAAAAAGGAGGAGTACGGCTACGGTGTCTACGACAGGGTCATAACCAACGCGGACCTCGAGAACTGGTTCAACGGAGGTGACGACCACAGGATCCCCTCTTCTCCCAAAGCGGTGGGATTCGTGCACTGCGTGGGGTCGAGGGACCTCAAGGCGGGCAATCCCCAGTGCTCGAAAGTGTGCTGCATCACCGCCATCAAGCAGGCCATCGAGGTGAAGGAGAAATTCCCCGAAGCGGAAGTGTACTGCTTCTACATGGACCTGCGCCTCTTCGGCAAGAAATACGAGGACTTCTACATCCGTGCCCAGAGGGATTTCGGTATCCACTTCATAAGGGGAAGGGTGTCGGAAGTCTCCGAGACGATAAACGGTTCGGTCCAGGTCAAGGCTGAAGACACTCTTTCCGGTAGACCGATAAAGGTCGTCCTTGACATGCTCGTCCTGATGGCCGGAATCGTCAACAACCCGGACAACGCCGGCATCGCCAAGCAGCTTTCCCTCGAAACCGATACCGACGGATTCCTGCGCAGCGCCGACAACATCCTTTCCATAACGGAGTCTCCCCGCAAGGGAATATTTCTCGCCGGAGCGTGCACCGGTGCCAAGACCGTCCCCGAAACAGTCGCCGAGGCAAGGAGCGCCGCCCTGTCGATCCATAATTACCTCAAAAACCTCCAGTGATGAATTTCGGATTCTCATTGTCCCCGTCGTCGGCCGTCAATCTCGACAAGATCGACCTCTCCCTCTATCACAAGATGGAGGAGATAGAACCCGACGTGAGGATATGCATAGGATGCGGAAGCTGCAGCGCCACCTGCACCGGCCAGCCCTTTTCAGGGATGAGCCTCCGCAAGGTGATTCTCGCCATCCAGAGGGGAAGGGAGAACGAGGCCAGGGAAATGCTCTCGGGCTGCATGCTCTGCGGCAAGTGCACGATGGTATGCCCACGCGGCATCAATACCCGTCATCTCATCCTCTCGATGTGCCGTTACTGGGACGGGGAGGACCATGGTTACAATCTGATGAATGAAGTGGAGGTGAAGATATGATTGACAGAATCGCAAACGGCTTCCATCCATTCGTGCTCCCGTTCGTGTTCGGGATGGTCTTCGTGCTGAGCTACTGCGTCTACGGCATCGTGAAGATCCTGCGGCAGCTACCAGCCGAGGACAGGAAGCACTTCTTCGTCACTCTCGTGACCCCCAAGTACATCGTGAAGAATGTCTGGGACATTTTCGCGAACTGCCTTCTGCACGTGAAGCTTTGGAAAAGGAACCGCCTCCTCGGCTACATGCATTCAAGCATTGCCTTCGGATGGTTCATGATCATCCTTCTCGGCCATATCGAAGTCTTCCTCTTCATGCCCAGCAGGGCGAAGTTCTTCTATTACCCGATATTCTTCAACTTCTTCGTCGCCGAGAACGAAACGACCCTGAGGGGCTCGCTGATGTTCTTCCTCATGGATTTCTTCCTTCTGGTGATCCTCAGCGGAATCGTTCTGGCCATGATAAAAAGGATACGCTCGCGCCTTTTCGGTATGAGAAGGACAACGCGTCCTTCGTTCCTCGACACGATTGGTCTGTATTCCCTGTGGGCGATCTTCCCGCTGCGACTTCTGGCTGAAAGTTTCACGGCCGACATCAGTGGCGGAAGTTTCTTGACCCTTCCCATGAACTGGCTTTTCCGTCAGTTCCTCGGAAACAACCTCAACATGTTGCCCACATGGTGGGCGTATTCCATCGTGTTGGGTATTTTCATGACAATTCTTCCTTTCACGAGGTACATGCACATTCCCGCGGAGATGATGCTCATACCGATGAGGAACGCCGGTCTCAAGATTCGTAACGCAAGGAGGGGATTCGCGCGGACGGAGGTGTTCTCATGCCCGAACTGCGGCGTCTGTATCGACGCTTGCCCGATGAGCGTGAAGAAGGCCAACGTCAAGGACTGTACTGTGTATCTCAACCGTCAGATAAGGCGCAACAACGAAAAGAGGATCGAGGAGATAAGCGACAAGTGCCTCCTTTGCGGCAAGTGTACCGTGGTGTGCCAGGTCGGTGTCGAAGGAAGTGTGCTTCGTGTTGTCCAGCGGTCTACCAGGAACTATGCGATCAACCAGGATTATTCCTGCATAGACGTCGCTCCTTTCAAGTCGCAGGTCGCCGCTTCATCCGGCAACGTGCTTTACTTCGCCGGATGTATGACCCAGCTTACCCCTTCCATCCGCAAGGCTACGATTTCGGTGCTTGAAAAGGCCGGGGTCAAGTACAAGCTGATGGATCCGGACGGCGGAGTATGCTGCGGACGCCCGATGCTTTTGGCCGGAAGGTTCGCCCAGGCAAAGGAGATGTTCGACCGCAATGTCGAAATCATCAAGGCCAGCGGATGTGATACCCTCCTTCTGTCATGCCCCATCTGCTACAAGATGTTCAAGGACCATTACGATCTGGATGGAATCAAGATCGTTCATCACTCGGAGTTCTTCTCGCAGCTTCTTGACGAAGGGAAACTCCGTCCGAAGATGTCATCCGAAATCAAGTACGTCTTCCATGATCCTTGTGAACTTGGTAGGGGAGAAGGCATCTACGAACAGCCGAGGACAGTCCTGCGTCAGCTCGGTACTCTTGTCGAAGCCAAGCAGAATCTGGATGAAAGCATCTGTTGCGGCGGAAGTCTGGGAAGTCTCTCGCTGGGATTCGAGAAGAGGGAAGCCATCACCAGGAATTCTCTGGACAACCTCTGCGTCGCGCATCCGGATACGATAGTTACCGCATGCCCTCTGTGCCAAACTACCTTCGGCCGTTACTCCGATGTGCCGGTCAAGGACATTTCACAGGTGCTGGATTCAGCCGTGGGTGAAAAGTCCGCATAGCGGCAGGATATTACGGTAGTGGATTTTTATACAAATTCGTATTTCGGTTGATGAAAACGGCCGTTTCGTTGAAAAAATCAGCCGTTTCGTTGAAGGGTTATTGCGTTATTTGCACAAAATTCGTTACTTTGTCGTGCAATAGAAGTAGTTTCATATTGGTTAGTTATTAGTCAGTAGTATTAAAAGTTAGTAGTGTAAGCAGGGCCGCCGTGATGGCGTCCCTGTATTTTTTTGCGCCAGAGGATATGAAAATGCCGGAATCTTCCATTGTCCTTTTGGAGAAATTCCGGCAAATTGATTAAAGACTCATCGTCTCGATGATCGAGGAGGGACTTCCGTCCGAATTGAAGGCCCCCATATCGTAGGCGTTCCATTCTTTCTCTCCCGGGACATATTTGGAGACGTCCTTGTAGATGGCGGGTTTCCATCCTCCGTATACCTCGGGCTCCCAGTAGAAGACGCCCTCGCATGAGGAGAGCTTGCTCACTCCCTGCATGAATTCCTTCATACAGGATGTGGCCTCTTCCTTCTGGGCGAACTTGACGCCCACTTCACAGATCATCACATTGCATTTCTGCTTCTCCGCTATGGTCTTTATGCTGGCGATGGCTTTCTCGTTGGCCTGTTTCCAGGTAAGGCCTTCTTTTGAGAGGGTCATGGGATAGTGGGAGAGGCCCGCAATGTCGAATTTGCCTCCCGCTTCCTTGAATTCCTTGAAGAACCATCCGTCATAGTCTCCGGCTTCATAGGCGTTGGCGATATGTACGATGACGGCGGCATCGGGGAAGATCTCCTTGACGGCGTCGTATCCGGCGTTGCTGAGGGTCACGTAATTCGAGTAGCGGGCTTTTCCGGAGCCTTTCCAGTCGATTTTTCCGGCGTCACCGACCATTCCGTTGTTGGTCTCGTTTCCGACCTGGACCCATTTCGGGGTGATCCCTTCGCTCTTGAGGGCGGAAAGGATATCCTTGGTATGGTCCGCAACTTTCTGGGCGGTTTCCTTTACGGACAGGCCTTTCCAAGCCGAGGGGACAAGTTGTCTTCCGGGATCGGCGAAGAAGTCGCTGTAGTGGAAGTCTATCATGATGTCCATTTTCTGGGCTTTGGCCCTTTTGGCTTTCGCTATGAGGTCATTCTTGGCGCACCATCCGCCGTCAGGGTCAACCCAGACACGCAGTCTCACGGCATTCATTCCGAGTCCGGAGAGAACGCTGAACAGGTCAGCTTCATCGCCCTTGGAGTTCTTGAATTTCTTTCCGTCAGCTTCCATCTCGGTTACCCAACTGACGTCGGCTCCGACGAAAAAGGTCGGTTCCTCGGGTGTCGGAGTTGGTGTCGGTGTCGGCGTCGGCGTAGGTGTGGGAGTGGGTGTAGGCTCGGGATCAGTTTTGCTTCCTCCACCGCAAGATGCGGTAAGGGTGAGGGAAAGCAGTACAGCCGAGAGTGCGGCGAGTGTATAATTGCTGTTATGGATTTTCATCGTATTTCTTTTTTTTGTTCAGAGGGGAGTGCTCCCCCTAAATGGTATGTGGTGTTGCAAAGATAGGAATCTTGACCAAATTCGCCAAAACGGGCAAGTTGACCGGTCCGGTGAATCTTCACCCAAAGGTCAAATTTTCCCGTGTCTACTTTTTGCGTCTGGTACAGTCCTTCGAATCCTCCGGAGAATCCCTTCTTTTAGAGGATAACCGATCGGGACGAAATGACGTCGTGTTTGAGATAGAGAAAGACGCTGGGATCGGATATTGAAACAAAGGAGGCGGGCAATTTGCCCGCCTCCTTCAGGTAATATTACCGGATCGAAGCTTCATTAAAGCTGGGGACCGGCCTTTACGAGGGCCTTACCGGCCTTGTTGGACTCGTACTTGTGGAAGTTCTTGATGAACCTTCCGGCGAGGTCTTTTGCCTTCTCTTCCCACTCTGCGGCATTTGCGTAAGTGTCGCGAGGATCAAGGATACCGGTATCAACACCTTCGAGGACTGTAGGAACAACGAAGTTGAAGTAAGGGATGGTCTTGGTGGGAGCGCTGTCGATGGAGTGGTTGAGGATGGCGTCGATTATACCACGGGTGTCGCGGATGGAGATACGCTTGCCGGTACCGTTCCAACCGGTGTTCACGAGGTAAGCCTTGGCACCGCTCTTCTTCATCTTCTTGACGAGTTCCTCAGCATACTTTGTAGGGTGAAGCTCGAGGAAAGCCTGTCCGAAGCAAGCGGAGAAGGTAGGAGTGGGCTCGGTGATACCCCTCTCAGTTCCGGCGAGTTTGGCTGTGAAGCCTGAGAGGAAGTAGTACTTGGTCTGCTCGGCGTCGAGGATGGAGACGGGAGGAAGAACACCGAAAGCGTCAGCTGAGAGGAAGATGACCTGCTTTGCAGCGGGACCCTCGGACTCGGGACGGACGATGTTGTTGATGTGGTAGATCGGGTAAGAAACGCGGGTGTTCTCGGTAACGCTCTTGTCGTTGAAGTCGATCTTTCCGTTCTCGTCGACGGTAACGTTCTCGAGGAGGGCGTCACGACGGATAGCGTTGTAGATATCGGGCTCAGACTCCTTGTCGAGTTTGATGACCTTTGCGTAGCAACCGCCTTCGAAGTTGAAGACACCCTTGTTGTCCCAGCCGTGCTCGTCGTCACCGATGAGGAGACGCTTGGGATCGGTGGAGAGGGTGGTCTTACCGGTTCCGGAGAGACCGAAGAAGATAGCGGTGTTCTCGCCGTTCATGTCAGTGTTGGCGGAGCAGTGCATAGCTGCGATGCCCTTGAGAGGAAGGTAGTAGTTCATCATTGAGAACATACCCTTTTTCATTTCACCACCGTACCAGGTGTTGAGGATAACCTGCTCCTTGGAGGTGACGTTGAAGAGAACTGCAGTCTCGGAACGGAGACCAAGCTCCTCGTAGTTCTCAACCTTTGCCTTGGAAGCGCAGTATACTACGAAATCAGGCTCCTGATCGAAGTCAGCCTGGCTCTTGGGACGGATGAACATGTTGGTCACGAAGTGGGCCTGCCATGCAACTTCCATGATGAAGCGGACCTTCATGCGGGTGTCCTTGTGAGTTCCGCAGAATCCGTCAACTACGAAAAGCCTCTTTCCTGAGAGCTCCTTGACTGCGAGTTTCTTGCAGGCAGCCCAGGTCTTCTTGCTGGCTTTGTGGTTGTCGTTGGGATACTCGGGGGTGGTCCACCAGATCTCTCCGGGCTCGCCTTCCTTGGTTGTCTCATCGTAAACGATGTATTTGTCCTTAGGGGAGCGGCCGGTGTAGATTCCGGTCATAACGTTGATTGCGCCAAGTTCGGTAACCTGACCCTTGTCATAGCCTGTGAGGCCGGGTTTGGTCTCTTCGTTGTAGAGAACCTCGAGTGAAGGGTTATAGAGAACTTCCTTCACGTTCTTGATACCGTACTTGCTTAAATCAAATTTGGGCATAACGTTTTGTATTTTTAAAAATTAAACTTGTTTTATGGCTTTTGAATCCTTCTTTCCACGTCCTTGTCCGCATGCCTTCTGCGGAGTCGCGCAAATTTACAAAAAAATGCGCACTCTCAAACTATTCGGTTGGTTCGGCGATTGATTTTAGCTGCAAAATTGTTGCCATTCAGTCTCCTTTTTTCGCTTAAAATGTTTTAAGTGACGGGTGGGCATTTTTCGAGTGTTGACAAAAATGATTACCTTTATCGTCGGAGAGGTTTATGGCAATGACACCGGAGCAGATTCTCAAGAAATACTGGGGATACGATTCCTTCAGACCCATGCAGCGGGACATCATTTCAGATGCCCTCGAAGGGAAGGATGTGCTGGCGATTCTCCCTACGGGAGGGGGCAAGTCGATATGTTTCCAGGTGCCGGCTCTGATGCGTGACGGCATCGCCATCGTGGTGACGCCCCTCATCGCCCTTATGAAGGACCAGGTCCGTAACCTTACCGACCGCGGTATACGGGCGATGGCGATCCATGCCGGAATGAACAGACGGGAAGTCGACCTCGCACTCAACAACGCCGCTTACGGGGACTACAAGCTACTTTACGTTTCCCCCGAAAGGCTCTCCACCTTTCTTTTCCGCTCCTACCTCGAGGTGATGAACATAAGTTTTCTCGTGGTGGACGAGGCGCACTGCATTTCACAATGGGGATACGATTTCCGGCCGGACTACCTTTCTATCGGAAAGCTTAGAGAAATCGTCGATGCCCCCATCATAGCTCTCACCGCGACAGCGACACCCAAGGTTGCGGAGGACATAATGTCGAAACTCGCCTTCAAGGGCAGGAATCTCCGGAAGGGTGATTTCAGAAGGGAGAATCTCACTTACCTTGTCCGTCACGCCGACGACAAGATGGAGCAGCTTCTCTCCGTCTGCCGCGGAGTCCCCGGAACGGGGATAGTCTATATGAGAAGCCGCAAACGCTGCGAGGAGATAGCGGCCAAACTTGCGGAAGAGGGAATAAGCTCTTCATTCTATCATGCGGGGCTCGGATATCTGACGAGGCAGAAAAGGCAGGAGGACTGGCGTACGGGAAAGGTCAGGGTCATGGTCTGCACCAACGCTTTCGGCATGGGAATAGACAAGCCGGATGTACGTTTTGTCGTGCATCTTGATCTTCCCGATTCTCCGGAGTCATATTTCCAGGAGGCGGGTAGGGCCGGACGTGACGGCAAACGTTCATATGCCGTTCAGATCTGGAATTCAACCGACATCGCCAGGCTTACCAGAATCCTCGACGCTTCCTTCCCGTCGATCGAATTCATCGCGGACATATACCAGAAGGTCCATGCCTTTCTCGGCAGTCCGTACGGGGGAGGGGAAATGTGCCAGGCCAGATTCTCGCTGAAGGATTTCTGCGCCAGGTTCTCCCTCAAGGAGCCGCAGGCATATTATGCCATCAAGTATATCGAGAGGGAAGGGCACTGGA
>JAFUFP010000021.1 GCA_017469845.1 Bacteroidales bacterium
GCAAGCGAAGGTGGCTGGCGTCAGGGGATTATTTGCAGTGTGTCATGGGCTACAGCTTCCGATCTTTACCAGTCCCAATGGGAACTGTTATATCCATGACGACAAAGGCCTCGCCAAGTGGCGAAGCCTTTTGTGTAGCCCGACGAGGAATCGAACCTCGATTTAAAGTTTAGGAAACTTCCGTTCTATCCGTTGAACTATCGGGCCATATCCGGCAGGGCCGGTATGTTTTGTTGCGGAGAACTACTCAGCGTTCTTGACAACGATCTGGCGGCCTCTGTAGTAACCGCACTCGGGGCATACGGTGTGATAAATCACGGTTGCACCGCAGTTTGAACAAGTTGAGAGGGTAGGTACGGCTGCGAAGTCGTGGGTCCTTCTCTTATCTCTCCTCTGCTTGGAGAGTTTGTGTTTCGGATGTGCCATTGTATATAACTTTTTTAATTATTCAAACCAAATCCCAATCTGTAAGGCTTACTGTCCTTTCTTCTGTCCGAGAAGATCCTTCAGGGCCGCAAAGGGGTTGTCCTGTGGAATCTCCTTGGTTTTGACTTCATCAGACTCACTGGAAAGGTGGGCAATCGCTGCTGGGTTGCATCCGCCTTCTTTGTGGACTCTTTGCATCGGAACGGCGAGGCATGTGTAATCGTACACGATCTGTCGGAGGTCCAGAGCGGGCTCCTCTGATGAGAAGTACACCGTCTCCCTTTCTCCCTCTTCCGTTTCCTGTACTGTGGAAGGTTCGTTTCCGAACTTCACGCTGAACTTTCTCAGTTCATCCACAGGAATCTCCAGATCCTCGAGGCACCTGTCGCAAGGAACCGTTACCGTTCCCCTTATCTTCAGGTCGATGCCCATGTAATTGCCTGATTTCTCCAGGTCACAATCCACATGGATGTCCGCATCCAGGATGTCTGAATTGTCAAAACTTCCAAAGAACTCCTTGTCCGCACACCATGAAAAAACGCTTTTTCCGGTGGGCAATCCATTTAGAGGTATTACAAAATCTGCCTTCATAAGCCTTTAAACAGATTAAGGGCTGCAAAGATATGAATTATTTTTTAAAAGTCAATCTTCTTGATCAGATTTTCTTTTTCTTTCGAGCGGATCGAGCAAAGTTTTTCTCAATCTCATGTGGTGAGGGGTCACTTCCACCATCTCATCCTCCTGGATATACTCGAGAGCTTCTTCGAGAGAGAACTTGATTGCGGGAGGGAGAACTATCTTTTCGTCACTGCCGGCCGCCCTGACGTTGGTGAGTTTCTTGGTCTTGCAGATGTTGACGTTGAGGTCCCTTTCCCTGGTGTGCTCTCCTACTACCTGTCCGCCGTAGATCTCTTCACCGGGCTCGACGAAGAACTTGCCCCTGTCAAGAAGCTTGTTCATCGAATATGCGACGGCTTCGCCCGTCTCCAAGGATACGAGGGAACCGTTGTTCCTTCTCTCGATTTCTCCCTTGTAAGGCTGATAGTCCTTGAAACGGTGGGCCATGATGGCTTCGCCCTGGGTGGCTGTGAGCATGTTGCTGCGCAGTCCCATGATGCCACGGGTAGGGATCTCGAATTCGAGAAGCGTGCGGTCTCCACGGGGTTCCATATGGATGAGGGCACCTTTGCGCCTTGTCGTGAGCTCAATGGCGGCACCGACGAACTCTTCGGGAACTTCGATCGAAAGTTCCTCGATAGGTTCGCACCTCTGGCCGTTGATGGTCTTGTCGAGGACCTTGGGCTGGCCGACCTGGAGCTCGAATCCTTCCCTTCTCATGGTCTCGATGAGGACCGAAAGATGGAGGACACCTCTACCGTATACAATGAAGGAGTCTGCGTTGAGTCCGGGTTTCACCCTGAGGGCGAGATTCTTCTCGAGCTCTTTCTCGAGTCTCTCCTTGATATGTCTCGAGGTGACGAACTTTCCGTCTTTTCCGAAGAACGGGGAATTGTTGATCGAGAAGAGCATGCTCATCGTAGGCTCGTCGATAGAGATGGGAGGAAGTGCCTCGGGGTTCTCGAAGTCCGCAATGGTGTCTCCGATCTCGAATCCTTCGATTCCGACCACGGCGCAGATGTCACCGCATTCGACCTCGTCGACATTCTTCTTGCCCAAACCGTCGAATACCATGAGCTGTTTGATCTTTGACTTCTCGACGATGTCGTATCTCTTGCAGAGGCTCACTTTCTCTCCGGCTTTGAGAGTTCCGCGGGTGATCCTTCCAACGGCGATCCTTCCCACGTAAGGGGAGTACTCCAAGGAGGAGATCAGCATCTGGGGAGTTCCCTCGACTTTAGCCGGAGCGGGAATGATGTCGATTATGGCGTCAAGAAGGGGAGTGATGTTGTCCGTGGGATTCTTCCAGTCGGTGGACATCCAACCCTGCTTCGCGCTTCCGAATATCGTCTGGAAGTCCAGCTGGTCTTCATTTGCGCCAAGGTTGAACATAAGATCGAAGACTTCTTCCTGAACCTCGTCGGGACGGCAGTTGGGTTTGTCCACTTTGTTCACCACGACGATCGGTTTCTTTCCCATGTCGATGGCCTTGTTGAGGACGAACCTCGTCTGGGGCATGCAGCCCTCGAAGGCATCCACAAGGAGAAGGACTCCGTCGGCCATGTTGAGGACCCTTTCGACCTCTCCTCCGAAATCGCTATGTCCGGGAGTGTCGATGATGTTGATTTTTACACCCTTGTAGACAACCGACACATTCTTGGCGAGGATGGTTATACCCCTTTCCCTCTCGAGGTCGTTGTTGTCGAGGATGAGTTCACCCAGATTCTCGGGCTTCCTGACGAGGTCGGCCTGATAAATCATTCGGTCGACCAGAGTAGTTTTGCCGTGGTCCACATGGGCGATGATTGCGATGTTGCGAACTTCCATAATGCTTTTGCGGGCACACTTCCCGCTGATATAAAATTACTCTCTTTGAATTTAGCCCGCAAAATTACGCAGAATTTGGGGAATCTCTCAACTTTTGCCGGTAAAAAACGTTCCAATCTCCCGAGAGGTCAATCCGGTATGCAATTTTTTCATGTTTCTGGGGTGGCTATACCTTCGGCCGGATGGATTTCTTCCCCTTTTTCGTATATTTGCGACGCAAAAGCAGTGACTATAGGTTTGCATCCCCACCAAATGACAGAAAAAATTCTCATCATCGACTGCGGATCTCAGGTGACCCAACTCATCGGGCGCCGTCTGCGTGAAATCAATGTTTTCTGTGAAATTTTCCCCTTCAACAAAATTCCGCCCATTGACGAGGACGTCAAAGGCGTGATCATTTCCGGCAGCCCCTGTTCCGTCAGGGACGCCAACGCCCCCAAGATGGACCTTTCAGGAATAAAGGGCAAGTACCCTCTTTTGGGAATCTGTTACGGGGCACAGTATCTTGCCGCCACCTACGGAGGAAAAGTTGAAGGTTCCCTGGCAAGGGAATACGGAAGGGCGATGATGGACGTTGTTGACCATTCTTCTCCACTTTTCAGCGGTGTCGAACCCCATTCCCAGGTCTGGATGTCACACGGTGACACGATCTCCGCTCTTCCCGAAGGTGGAAAGGTGATCGGTTCCACTTCCGATGTGCGGAATGCCGCATTCAGCATCGTGGGGGAGGACACCTATGCGGTTCAGTTCCATCCCGAGGTGTTCCATACCGTCGAAGGCGCGAAGATGCTTGAAAACTTCGCCATCGGGATTTGCGGATGCAAGGGTGACTGGACACCGGATTCATTCATCGAAACCACCGTTTCTTCCCTTAGGGAAAAGCTCGGCAACGACCGAGTGATCCTGGGACTGAGCGGGGGAGTGGATTCGACGGTGGCTGGAGTCCTTCTCAACAAGGCGATAGGACATAACCTCACGTGCATTTTCGTGAACAACGGGCTCCTCAGGAAAAACGAGTTCGAGAGCGTGATGGCTTCCTACAGGGATATGGGACTCAATGTCATAGGGGCCGACGCTTCGAAGGCTTTCCTTGACGCCCTGTCCGGAGTATCGGAACCGGAAGCGAAACGTAAGATAATAGGACGGCTTTTCGTCGAGACCTTCGACCGCTACGCCAAGGGAATCGAAAACGCCAAGTGGTTGGCTCAGGGTACGATTTATCCTGACGTCATCGAATCGGCCGGAATCGACGGCATAGCTTCGAAGATAAAGTCGCATCACAATGTCGGAGGTCTTCCCAAGGAAATGAACCTTGGGATCGTAGAACCTCTGAGGATGCTTTTCAAGGACGAGGTCAGAAGAGTCGGACGCGCCCTCGGAATAAAGGAAGAGCTGGTGAGCCGCCATCCTTTCCCGGGTCCTTCACTTGCCCTAAGGGTGATCGGGGATGTGAGCGAAGAGAAACTTCGTGTCCTCCGCGATGCGGATGACATCTTCATAAGGGCCCTGCGTAGCTACGACTGCACCGGTATGGGATTCCGGTCGGCTTCAGATCCCAGATACATGGCGACCAACCTGTACGACGCCATCTGGCAGGCGGGAGTCATCCTCCTTCCGGTAAGGACAGTGGGCGTGATGGGAGACGAAAGGACATACGAGAATCCTGTCGCCCTCCGGGCGGTCGTGTCGACCGATGCGATGACGGCCGACTGGTTCCACTTCCCGTACGACTTCCTCGCCGATGTGAGCAACGAGATAATAAACAAGGTCAAAGGCGTGAACAGGGTCGTCTACGACATTTCCTCGAAACCGCCGGCAACCATCGAATGGGAATAGAAAGGATCGGACCATACAAAAGCATATCAATTTAACATACATTATATATTATGACTACAGGAAACGTTCGCCCCGCGGATATGGAGCGCATCACCACACCGGCTCTCGCCGAAAAATTCATCGAAGAACAGATCGCGCAGCTTCGTGCGCAGATCGGTGACAAGAAAGTCCTGCTTGCACTTTCGGGCGGAGTCGACTCATCGGTAGTCGCCGCTCTTCTCATCAAGGCTGTCGGAAAACAGTTGGTTTCAGTCCACGTCAATCACGGTCTTCTCCGTAAGGGTGAACCCGAGCAGGTCGTGAAGGTGTTCCGCGACGAACTGAACGCGAACCTTGTCTATGTCGACGCAGTGGATCGTTTCCTTGACAAGCTCGCCGGCGTAGCCGATCCCGAGCAGAAGAGGAAGATCATCGGTGCTGAATTCATCCGCGTGTTCGAGGAGGAAGCCCGCAAGCTCGAGGGCATCAGCTTCCTGGCCCAGGGAACAATCTATCCCGACATCGTCGAGTCCGGCCCCGTCAAATCGCACCACAACGTGGGCGGTCTTCCTGAGGACCTCCAGTTCGAACTCGTTGAGCCTATCAAGCTCCTCTTCAAGGACGAGGTGAGAGTGGTGGGCAAGCAGCTCGGCCTCCCCGACAACATGGTGTTCCGTCAGCCCTTCCCCGGCCCCGGCCTCGGAGTACGCTGCACCGGTGCCATCACCAGAGACCGTCTTGAGGCTCTTCGTGAGAGCGACGCCATCCTCCGTGAGGAATTCGCGAAGAACGGTCTTGAGGGTAAAGTTTGGCAGTATTTCACGATCGTTCCGGACTACAAGTCAACCGGCGTGAAGGACGGGAAGCGCAGCTGGGACTGGCCTGTCATCATCCGTGCCGTCAACACCCGTGACGCCATGACGGCCACGATCGAGGAGATTCCTTACGAACTTCTCCATCACATCACAAAACGCATCGTAACTGAAGTTCCGGGCGTCAACCGTGTCCTTTACGACCTGACCCCGAAGCCCACTGGCACGATTGAGTGGGAGTAATGATCCGGGGCCGTTCATCGGACCGACATATCGATACATGAAAGCTGCAGCGGGAAGATTCACTTTTCCGCTGCAGTGTTATTATGTCCTCGGGGTCCTATAGCATGGTACCGTATTTCCCGCAGTACCACTTGTCTTCCCCGTCCACACTTTCGATCGAGAAATTGTTCCAGAATCCTGCTCCGCTTATCGAGGCTACGACTGTCCCTTCTTCATCGGCGAGTTCTTTCCTCCCCTTGGGGTAAAGCCTGATGGTCTTGTCAGGAGTGCGGAGCGACATCTGCTCTTCCACGCTCTGCCATTCGTAGAAGGTGAGCCATTCATAATATGAGACTTCACCGTATCGTTTGATTTCGAGATATCCGCTTTCTCCGTCTTCGGACCGCACCACCGAAATGAAATTCGGCTTCCCGTCCCAGTCCACGGAATAATAGTAAGACAGGAGACCTATCCTCCGGAAAGAGTTCAGAGTCTCTTCGCATTCAAAGACCTCCCCGTCCACTTCGAGGGTGAATTCCTCCTCATTTTCCTTGACTGTCTTCCGTGTTCCGTCCTCGAGAGAGATGACGATCCTCCCGTCTCTTTCACTGAATGTGCCACTTTCTCCCTTGTACAGGCAGGTGCCGTCGTCCGAGAACCGGAGAAGAGTGTTGTCCCCGGAAGGTTGGGGCCCAAGGTCACTCCGCCATTCTTGGCCGGTGAACCATGTATCGGCGCTTTCTGGAACAATGTCGGAAGAATTTCCCCCGGAAGCTTTCTTCGGACCTTTGCAGGAGGGAAGTCCGATAAGGAATACAAGGGTTGCGAGCAGGGTGAGAATCCCCGCCTTCGCCATGGTCCTTATTGAGGGAGAAACGTGCTTCATCTTTCTTTTTCCGCTTCAAAATTATCGATTTTTCCGTATTCGGGCAAATGTCCGCCACTAAAGGAGGAAGATTGATGCGAACGGCGTCTTTCACAGGGTTTTCCGGTGCTTTTTGAGGGGCGGATACATTTTTTGCGGCAAGTAAAACGATTTATGCATAATTATTCATCATTTTTCTTTGGAAATTCGGATTTCGTGTATAATTTTGCGCAAAGATGAATATTTATTCAAGAAAAGTTGAATATTTATACGTACATTTCGTATACCGGATCATATGAAAGATAAGATTGAAAGGCAGCGTGCGATTCACCGTATAATCGGGAAGCACAGGATATCCAGCCAGGACGAACTTATGTCGCTTCTGGCCAAGGAGGGGATCGAGGCTACCCAGGCCACGGTTTCAAGGGATCTCAAGGAAATGCGCATCGTAAAGATGCATTCCCCCAGCGGAGGACATTTCTACTCCGTTCCGACTGACCTTCTGCATGTGGTACCTTCGACGGACGTCAAGCACACGCTTTCAAGTATCCTCAGTATCGAGTTCTCGGGCGCATTGGCGGTAGTGAAGACAAGACCCGGATATGCCAATATGCTTGGGGCCATCATCGACGGGAACGCCCCCGAGGGCGTGATGGGCTCGATAGCCGGTGACGACACCCTTCTTATCGTCATGAGGGAAGGGACCAACCACCAGAGGGTACTCGAAGACATATCTTCCTTCATGCCCGGCATCGAAAGCAAGATCAAATAGAACAATTCATTCATACAGACACTTTTTTTAACAAATAGAAATGGACACTTTCACTGTCGAGGTAGCATCAGAGAAGCACCTCAAGTACGTTGACGAGATTCTCAAAACCATTGAGGATGCCACTAAGGTACGTGGCACAGGTATCGCCAAGCGCAAACCGGAATACGTCTCCAGCAAGATACTTGAGGGCAAGGCCATCATCGCCATGCTCGGAGAGCAGTTCGCCGGCTTCTGCTACATTGAATCCTGGGACCATGAGGAATTCGTGGCGAATTCAGGTCTCATCGTCCGCCCCGAGTTCCGTGGACACGGGCTCGCCAAGGCCATCAAGAAAAAGGCGTTCGAGCTTTCGAGACAGCGCTTCCCCAAAGCCAAGCTGTTCGGACTCACGACCGGCCTTGCCGTCATGAAGATCAACACCGAACTGGGTTACGTTCCCGTTACCTTCTCGGAGTTGACGACCGATCCCGTGTTCTGGAAAGGGTGCGAAAGCTGCGTGAACTTCGATGTCCTTTCGAGGAACAACTACACCAGGTGTCTTTGCACCGGTATGCTCTATGACCCTGAAGTGCAGGGCAAGAAGCAGGAGAAGCTCATCAAGGAGGAACATCATGACAAGTCCATGAAGTGGCTCCTCAAGGTGAGGAACCTCCTCTCCCGTTCGGACGCTTAAATCGTATTATCCCTTTTTTCATTCACTCACAAACATCAAAGGACACTCATCATGGCAGAAAATACAGCACCCAGGAAGAAAGTCGTAGTGGCGTTCAGCGGAGGACTTGACACATCCTTCACCGTCATGTACCTCACCAAAGAGAAGGGATATGACGTTTATGCGGCATGCGCCGACACCGGCGGATTCAGCGCCGAGCAGCTCAAGGAGAACGAGGAGAAAGCCTACAAGCTCGGAGCCAAGGCGTATGTCACCCTCGACGTGACGAAGGAGTACTACTCCAAGAGCATCAAATACATGATTTGGGGGAATGTCCTCCGTAACGGAACTTACCCCATCTCGGTCTCTTCCGAAAGGATATTCCAGGCGATGGCCATCGCCCGTTACGCCAAGGAGATCGGCGCCGACGCCATCGCCCACGGTTCCACCGGAGCCGGCAACGACCAGGTCCGCTTCGACATGACGTTCCTCGTGATGGCTCCCGGCG
This sequence comes from Bacteroidales bacterium, assembly GCA_017469845.1. Lineage (GTDB taxonomy): Bacteria > Bacteroidota > Bacteroidia > Bacteroidales > UBA932 > Cryptobacteroides. Next base: position 8,518 of record JAFUFP010000021.1, read on the forward strand.
TGGAGATCATAACCCTCACAAGGGACATGGCCCTTTCACGTCAGCAGGAAGTCGACTACCTCAATGCGAATGGATATTTCGCGGACTTCACGAAGCTCAAATATTCCTACAATGTGGGTCTTTGGGGAACCTCCATCTGCGGAGGCGAGATCCTCGACTCCAAGCAGGGTCTTCCTGAGGCCGCATATCTCAAGCAAGTGACCGAGCAGACCCCTTCCACCATTGCCATCGGTTTCTCCAAAGGTGAAATCGTCTCCGTAAACGGGGAGCCTTTCGAAGACAAGGTGGCCGCGATCCAGAAGATAGAGTCCATCGCCGCCCCTTACGGAATCGGCCGTGACATGCATGTGGGTGACACGATCATCGGCATCAAGGGAAGGGTCGGATTCGAGGCCGCCGCACCGATGCTCATCATCGCCGCCCACCGTTTCCTCGAGAAATTCACCCTCAGCAAATGGCAGCAGTACTGGAAGGACCAGATCGCCAACTGGTACGGCATGTTCCTCCACGAGAGCCAGTATCTTGAACCCGTGATGAGGGATATGGAGGCCATGCTCGAGGAGAGCCAGAGGAACGTCAACGGCATCGTCACCATGGCGCTCCGTCCGTACGGATTCGAGACCGTGGGAGTAGATTCGAAGGATGACCTCGTCAAGACGAAACTCGGCGAGTACGGCGAGATGCAGAAGGGTTGGACCAGCGAGGACGCCAAGGGATTCATAAAGGTGTTATCAACGCCTCTGAGGGTATACTACGCCAACCATACCGAAGAGGGCGACAAGATAAGCAGTGAGTTATGATACGCGTCGGCATAGTTGGAGCCGCCGGCTATACCGCCGGTGAGCTCCTGAGGATTCTTCTGCTTCATCCGGGGGCTGAAGTGGTCTTCGCCCAGAGTTCCTCCCATGCGGGGGAGCCCGTCTGGACGGCCCACGAGGATCTTGCCGGGGAGACCGACCTTCGCTTCTGCGAGGAAGTCATCCCCTCGAAAGTCGACGTGATGTTCCTCTGTTCCGGTCACGGGAAGTCCAAGGGTTTCGTCGAGAGTCTCGGTGATTCGTACAAGGGGTCGATCATTGACCTGAGCAACGATTTCCGCCTCAAGGCCGATGCCGGTGATTTCATCTACGGTCTTCCCCAGGTGAATCTCTCCAAGCTCTACGGAGCGAAGCATATCGCCAATCCCGGCTGCTTCGCTACGGCTATCGAATTGTCGCTCCTTCCGCTCGCTGCGAAGCTTCCCGCCGAGGTCCATGTCACCGGAATCACCGGTTCCACCGGCGCCGGTCAGAAACCTTCCGGAACTTCGCATTTCAGCTGGAGGACATCGAATCTTTCGGTCTACAAACCTTTCACCCACCAGCATCTGGGAGAAGTGACCGAAGCCCTCGTCGATGAAGGCTTCACCGGAAAGGTGAACTTCGTTCCGGTAAGGGGTGATTTCGCAAGGGGCATCATCGTGTCCACTTATTTCGATTCCGACCTTACGGAAGAGCAGGCCGTTTCCGCCTACAGGGACTTCTATTCATGTGACCCTTTCATAAGGGTCGTTGACTTCAACCCTGACCTCAAGATGGTCGTCGGAACGAACAGGGCGATTCTGTATGTGCGCAAATACGGGGACAAGGTCCATGTCATCAGCATGATCGACAATCTCCTCAAGGGCGCTTCCGGCCAGGCGGTCGAGAACATGAACATCTCTTTCGGCCTCCCGAGGACCGAAGGCCTCCAGTTCAAGGCCACAAGATTCTAGGGACCATTTCCCCACAAAGACAGATAGACAAGATGGAACTTTTTGACGTATACTCTCTTTTTGACGTAACTCCCGTAAAAGCCAAGGGATGCAAGGTGTGGGATTCCGAAGGTCAGGAATATCTTGACCTTTACGGCGGCCATGCTGTCATTTCGGTAGGGCATTGCCATCCAAAGTACGTTGCCGCCCTCAAGGATCAGCTCGACAAGATCGGCTTCTACTCCAACAGCGTCGTCAATCCCCTCCAGAGTGAGCTCGCCCACAAGTTGGGTGAATTCTCCACACTTGAGGACTACAGCCTTTTCCTGGTGAATTCCGGAGCGGAAGCGAATGAGAATGCGCTCAAGCTCGCTTCTTTCCATACCGGGAAGGAAAGGATAATAGCTTTCCGCAAGAGTTTCCACGGAAGGACTTCCGGAGCGGTGGCCGTTACCGACAATCCAAAGATCGTATCTCCCTTCAACGCCTCCCACAAAGTGACTTTCGTCCCCTTGAATGACATCGAGGCGGTAGAAAAGGAACTGTCGAAAGGCGACGTCGCCGGAGTCATCATCGAAGGAATCCAGGGCGTGGGCGGTATCAATATCCCCACCGTGGAGTTCCTCCGTTCCCTTGAGACGCTCTGCGCCAAATATGGCGCTGTCCTCATCCTGGACGAGGTCCAGAGCGGATACGGAAGGACCGGATCCTTCTTCGCTTTCCAGAGGGCCGGGATACATCCCGACGTGATCTCCATGGCAAAGGGTATGGGCAACGGATTCCCGATCGGCGGAGTGCTGATTTCCCCGAAATTCAAAGCCACCAAGGGAATGCTCGGCACCACCTTCGGAGGAAACTACCTCGCCTGCGCGGCGGCCATCGCCGTTCTCGACATCATCAAGGAGGAGAACCTCCTCGGGAATGTCACGAAAGTCGGGCAGTACCTCAAGGACAACATGCCGGAAAGCCCGCTCATCAAGGAAGTCCGCGGCGAAGGCCTCATGCTCGGAATCGAGTTCAATGTCCCTGTCGCCCCGATAAGGACTTCCCTTCTCAAGGAGAGCCACATTTTCACCGGTGTGGCAGGACAGAACATGATAAGGCTCCTCGCTCCGCTCGTTCTGTCGGTGGAAGAAGCCGCCAAGTTCATTTCCGCCTTCTCCGCCACCCTGGCGAAAGCATAACCAATTAGTATAAATGCGGGACTTCCCGCCCCAAAAGGAAGATCAAATGAGAAAGTTTTTCAACGTACAGGATATAGGTGATCTTGACAAGGCCCTCAAGGAAGCGGCAGAAGTTAAAGCGACTCCGTTCGCATGGCAGCATCTGGGAAAGAACCGCACAATAATACTCATCTTCTTCAACTCCTCTCTCCGCACGAGGCTCAGCAGCCAGAAGGCCGCGATGAACCTCGGGATGAACTCGATCGTCCTCAACGTCAACGGTGACAGCTGGAAGCTCGAAACCGAAATGGGTGTAGTGATGGACGGAGACAAGCCCGAGCACCTGAGGGAAGCGATTCCGGTGATCGGCAGCTACTGCGACATTATCGGAGTGAGGTCCTTCGCCCGTTTCGAGAGCAAGGAGTTCGACTACGGTGAGACCATCCTCCGTCAGTTCGTGGAGTATTCCGGGAAACCCGTCATCAGCCTCGAATCCGCCACCGTGCATCCTTGCCAGGCGTTCGCTGACCTTATCACGATCGACGAGTACTGGAAGAAGAAGGTGTCTGAGGGGAAGACTTCGAAGAAGCGCCCCAAGGTTGTCCTTACATGGGCTCCCCATCCCAATGCCCTTCCCCAGGCCGTGCCGAATTCATTCGCACAGTGGATGAACGCCGCTGACGTGGACTTCGTGATAACCCATCCCCACGGGTATGAACTCGATCCCGCATTCTCCGGGAACGCTCCGATAGAATATGACCAAATGAAGGCTTTCGAAGGTGCGGATTTCATCTACGCCAAGAACTGGTCGTCGTATACCGAGTACGGAAAGATCCTTTCGAAGGACCGCTCATGGACAGTAAGCTCCCGTCAGATGGCCGTTACCGATGACGCCTTCTTCATGCACTGCCTTCCCGTCAGAAGGAACATGATCGTATCCGACGAAGTCATTGACGCACCCACGAGCATCGTGATCCCCGAGGCGGCGAACAGGGTAGTCTCCGCCCAGGTCGTGATGAAGAGGATGCTCGAGTCACTGTAGTCTTCCATGAAAGTCACTGTAGTAAAAGTCGGAGGGGCGGTAGTCGAAGACCCTTCTTCCCTGAAGGAACTGCTGGGCGAATTCTGCTCATTGCCCGGGGCGAAGATCCTTGTGCATGGGGGCGGAAGGACAGCGACGAAGGTCGCTTCTTCGATGGGAGTCGAAACCGAAATGGTCGAAGGCCGCAGGATCACTACGGCTCCGATGCTCGAAATCGTCACCATGGTCTACGGGGGACTGGTGGGGAGGAACATCGTATGCTCGCTTTCCGCGAAGGGGATAGCGGCCGTTAGCCTTACTGGAGCCGACATGGGTATCGTGAAGGCACATCGCAGGCCTCCCGTGGAGATGTCCGGACGGACGGTTGACTTCGGATACGTCGGAGATGTGGATTCAGTGGATGCGAAGGCCCTTCTTTCGCTTATGGAAGACGGCGTAGTGCCCGTCGTGGCTCCGCTTTCCTTCGATCCCGTCGGAGGAACTCTTCTCAATACCAATGCCGACACCATGGCCGGAAAGGTGGCTTCTTCCCTCGCATGGGAAGGATGTGACGTTTCCCTGGTGTACTGCTTCGAGAAAAAGGGCGTGCTTTCAGATCCCGATGACGATGATTCCGTGATAAGGAGGATAACTCCCTCCTCGTTCGAAACCCTTAAGGATGACGGGACCGTTTCCGGGGGAATGATCCCCAAAATACAGAACGCCATCGACGCCATAAGTTCCGGAGTCGGAAAAGTTTTCATAACTTCGCACCGGAACATTTCCGGCGGAACCGTAATCGAGCGCGATTAGCTGATGCAAGATAATTTCTCCAGCAAAAAAGAGATATCGCTCGCCGAAGGCGTTGACCTTCTGGTGAGCCTTATCCGTATACCATCGATAAGCAGGGAAGAGGACGCTGCGGCGGATTTCCTGCAGGGGTGGCTTTCCGCCCATGGTCTCACCCCGTTCAGGGTGGGAAACAACCTTTGGTGCTGCGATGAAGCCCAGGTCGGTCCCGACGGGAAGGCCTTCCTCCCCGAATGTGACAGACCCACTTTGCTTCTGAACGCCCATATCGATACGGTGAAACCCGCCCAGGGCTATACCCGTGACCCTTTCACCCCATCTTTGGAGGGAGATTTCCTATATGGTCTGGGAAGCAATGATGACGGCGGCTCCCTTGTCGCCCTCGCCTTGGCGTATTCCCGTCTCCGTCTGAAGGATCAGCCTTATCGTCTGGTCCTCAGCCTTACCGCCCAGGAGGAAATCAGCGGCCGTGAAGGCATAGAGGCCCTTTTCCCGTTCCTCGGGAAAATAGATCTCGGAATAATGGGGGAACCCACCGGAATGAGGATGGCCGTGGCCGAAAGGGGACTGATGGTTCTTGACTGTACCGCTCACGGCAAAAGCGGCCATGCTGCCAGAAACGAGGGGGACAATGCCCTCTATCATGCCCTGGACGACATCTCATGGTTCAGGAACACCGTTCTGGAAAGGGTGTCGGAGCACTTGGGACCGGTGAAGATGACCGTGACCCAGATTTCGGCGGGCACACAGCACAACGTCATTCCCGCCGAGTGCAGTTTCGTGGTGGACGTGAGGCCCAACGGCCTTTATACCAACGTGGAGCTTCTTTCTCTCATAAAATCGTCGGTCAAATGTGACGTCAAGGAGCGGTCGACAAGGCTGGGAAGTTCGTCGATTCCGATGGACCATCCGGTAGTGAAGCGTGGTCTGGCGCTCGGGTTGGAGGCCTTTGGCTCTCCCACCACAAGCAACCAGGCCGTATCCCCTTTCACGACGATGAAGATCGGGCCGGGCGATTCTTCCCGCTCGCATACGGCGGACGAGTATATAAGGATTTCGGAGATGGAGGACGGAGTAGGGAAGTACATCTCACTTCTGGACGGGTTGTCCATATAGGGGACCGTCATTCCTTCAGATACACTTCGGACAGAATATTCAAACAGGACAGAAAAAAGTATCGAATCGGCGTTTGCTGAAACGGGGATAAAAATAACAAATGTGCCGTCGTTCCGACGTCATTCGGTTTTCCCCTTGGTGGAGTAATCGAAAAAAGGAAGTACCTTTAAGGAACCGAGCAAGTAGGCCGTTATTTCAATGGAGTAGTAGTCCTAAAAAAAGTATGGTCCTGCGTGTCAGTAGAACGGTAATTGGTCGTCCGAGGCCGTATAGAAGCTTGCTTCAGTTCCAGGGACCGCAGGCTCGGCAATTGTTTGTTGAACCCCTTAAAGTTACTTCCAATGGCAAAGAAAGCAAAAAGTTTGCACACGAAAAAGGGCCTCGAGTTGAAAATCGTGAACCCGAATGCGGCCGGCATCGACATAGCCGACACAGAGATGCAGGTCTGTGTCCCTTCCGACAGGGACGGTGAGAATAACCGCCGTTTCGGCAGCTTCACCCGCGACCTGAAGGAGATATCCGGCTGGCTGAAGGCATGCGGTGTAGACACGGTGGCGATGGAGGCCACGGGCGTCTACTGGACACCTCTGTTCTTCCGTCTTCAGGAGGATGGCTTTGACGTCATCCTCTGCAACGCTCGCGACGTTAAGAACATCTCGGAGAAGAAGACGGACGAGGCGGACGCCGAATGGCTGATGCTTCTTCACAGCTACGGGCTCCTCAAACCGAGCTTCCAGCCGGAGAATGCCGCCAGGCAGATCCGCAACCTCTGCCGTCACCGCACCAACCTGCTGCAATCCGCCGCCCGCGAGGTGCAGCATATGCAGAAGGCCATGGAGCAGATGAACGTGAAGCTCACCAACGTGCTGAGTGACATCCTCGGCGTTTCCGGCAGGCGCATCATAGACGCCATCCTTGAAGGCGAACGCAACCCGAAGAAACTGGCCGAGATGGCCGACGGCCGATGCAAGAGGAGCAAGGAGGACATAGCCCTGTCACTGGAGGGCACATGGGATGAGGACCACCTATTCGTGCTACGCCAGTCCAAAGACCTGTACGAATACTACCAGGGGATGATCGCACAGTGCGACGCGGAGATCGAAGAGCTGATGATGAGGTTCCCCACCACCATAGACACAGAACGGGCGAAACTGGTGAGATCCGGGAAGAGGCTCACCAAGAAGAACGCAGTAGGGTTCGACGTGGAGAAGTACGCGTTCGGGATATGGGGCGTGAACGTGATGGACCTCTCCGGGATGAGCGCCGGTTCCATGATGCAGCTCATCGGAGAACTCGGTTCCGACTTCACGCGAAAGTTCGACACACCGGACAAGTTCTGCAAATGGTGCAACCTCGTCCCCAACAATAAGATCTCGGGAGGGAAGCTCATATCGAGCCGCATCCCGAAAAGGAAGAATCCGACCGGACAGATTTTCCGGCTGTGCGCGAACTCAGTGGCAAAATCGAATGACCCGCTCGGCAATTTCTTCCGGAGAATCAAATCCAGGTCGGGGCACATGCAGGCAATCGTTGCTACAGCGCACAAGATCGCCTCTATCTTCTTCGTCATGGTCCGAGATAAGGTTGCGTATGATCCAAGCAAGGTTGGAGACAGCGAGGAAGTGATACTCAAGAAGAAACTTGCCAGGCTGAAAAGGGAACTTCTGTCTGTTAATGCGGAACTCTCTAAATCAGCGTGTTGAAAATTTGTTATATAGAAGAATATCCATAACGAAACGATTTATTTGCTAATATAGTCTTTTTTTGTTGAACTTAACTATTTATCTTTAGTTCCGCGCAAAAGTAGCACTACAGCGGTCAGGCCGCGATGCGACTTATGCTAATTTGTTGATTTCTAATAAAATTATCGTCAAAATGTTTGTCCGTGTCAGAATAAATGCTTAAATTTGTAGTGCTACATAACACTATTAAATCAGGCATCGCAACATGGCATTCATAAGGGTTCAGAAGTTGGTCAGGGACACAGACGGCAACATCACCAGCGGCAGCGCCGCCATCAAGGAGTCCAGGTACGTCAAGGACGGAGGGAAGTTCCACTCCAGGCAGATCGTGCGGGAGCGCCTGGGGAAGGTCGTGTGGCTTAGCCACGACGGCAAGAGCGGCATCTTCCTCTCCCCGCAGCGCGGTCTCGTGTCCTACGATTCCGTTTCCGACAGCTTCGACGAGGTCGGCAGGGATGACAAGCGGCTTTCCGGCAACGTGGAAGTCTTTCCGGAGACGGAGGTCCACACCGTGTTCGGAGACGCCTACCTCCTGATGAACTTCCTCGTGAAGACGGGCATGGCGGATATCCTGAAGGAAACCTTTCCTGAGGAGTCCGACCGCCAGCGGGTCCTGTGTCACATTCTGCACGGCATTCTCCGGGATGGAAGCCGGATCGGGTGTGACTGCTTCATGGAGAAGTCTTTCGCATCGTACATCCTGGGCGACATCCCGTTCGCATCGCTTCGCTGCGACACGGCCTACTTCACGATGATGGGCAGGGACCATACAAGGATGGCCTTCTTCAAGGCCTTCGTGGAGAGGATGCGGAAAACGCACCCCGGCTTCGGCCGGTGCTGCTACGTGGACTCCACGCCTCTGCCCAACGACATTGACAACAACCCTTTCAACGCCTTGTGCAGCCACGGCGTGGAGAGTACGTCCATCCAAACCCGCCTCGTGCTGGTGCTGGACGAGGAGACCGGCCTTCCGGTATGGTACGACATCATTCCCGGCAACGTACTGGACATAAGCACCATCATGACCGTGGTGAATGACGTGGCCGTCAGTCTTGACATCACCATCAACTCCCTTGTCCTGGATGCCGGTTACATCTCCAAGGAGGTCATCCATGCGTTCCACAACGGGACGGAGAAGACCTTCATCGGCAGGATGCCGGCCCGGAAGGGCTTCCCTTTCAAGACGCTCTACCACGAGTTCCGCCCCAGCCTGGACAAGGGCAAATATCGCTTCGTGAGGGGAGGGCACGTGTACTTCGGGAAGAGGAAGGAAATCGTGCTTTTCGGCGAAAAGGTCTATGCCTATGTTTACGTGGACAAGCACAACGCCCTCCAGCGGGAGCGGAACTTCATGCTGGACCATCCCGACGAATACGACGCGATGAAGGACAAGGAGAAGGACTGGCTGTCGGTCCGGTTCGGATACTTCGTGCTGCTTTCCAACAAGAAGCTCACTCCGGCTGAACTGCTCACGGACTACTTCGGACGCACGGACATCGAGGGCGTGATCAAGACCAGCAAGGAATACCTCGGCCTGCTTCCGTTGTCCAAGTGGACCGTCGACACCGTCCGCGGAAAGATACTCAGTGACATCTTGAACACCATAATCTTCCTGAACATGCGCAAAACGCTGGATGACAGCGGATTGTCCGTGTCCGAGATAACCGGACGGACGCAGTCGCTGATGTGCTTCCGCAACAAACATGGAGAAATCCTTGTAGAAACCCCTAACAAAAAAGTAAAAGCGTACTACAAACTCCTTGGCGAGACCATCCCCGCAAGCCTGAAAATCAGTGACTTCCGGAAGAAGGTCTTGATGTCGTGAGTGTAGTGCTACTTTTGGAATCATCTAAAGATTATGTAAAAAGCAAACTTTTCTTCAACAATTTTCAGAAAAGTTGATATAAGCAGTTTTCGGAAAAGAAGATTCAGCATTTTGGTTGGATTATTTGTTATGTCAACGAAAGGAAGGGTAGTGGCCGTGGCCACGGCCACTACCCTTCCCGGCGCTTGAAGTCATTGGTTATACATTTCCTTTACCTTTCCATTTCCAGGGTGAACCTGATGGCATCCGCCAGACCTAGGACCTTTTCTTTGTATACATCATTAGCCTGGCGTAACCAGGTTCCGTCATATACCTCCAGTGGCTGTCCAATATTTTCCATCATCTCATCAGTCGCGGCGATCAACTCTTCCAAGGCGGCATCGTATTCCTCTAGTGCTGTCTTGAGATAGCTCCTACATATTCTCTTCATCATAACGCGGCCTCCTTATCTTTGGTGAGGAACCCGGAACGGTTCTCCATACGGTACGATGATCCCACGAGCTTGACAACATCACAGCGGTACAGCAAGCGGTCTAGTAGAGCTTGCGCCAGCACCTCGTCTTGGAGGATTTCCACCCACTCGGTCGGCGCTTTGTTGGTCGTGATGATGATGGAGGATTTCTCATGCAGATTGTTGATGAGGTTGAAGAATGCCACGGCTTCGTCCTTCTTCAAGGGCATCAGCATCAGGTCGTCAATACCTATGAGATGGCAGCGGAGGATGCCGTTGTAGGCATTCATGGCTGAAGAAGAGATGTCCTTCATCCTCAGGATGTTCACAAGGGCGTCCATAGTCATGAAAAGGGCCTTGTAGCCTCGCATCACCGCATCCCGTATAAGTCCTGCGGTAATGAAGGTCTTTCCTGTACCACTGGGCCCCATGAAGATGATATTGTACAACTGGTCCAGCCATACGAGTTCCCGCATCTGCTGTAGCTGGGACTTGGTGATGCCGGCGCTATGGTTGAAGTCGAAGCGGTCCAGGTCGCAGTTTTTGGGCAATTTTGCCTGCCTCATGCACCGGAGGAGATCATTCTTCTGACGGGTCTGCACCTCTTCCTCTAGGACGGCTTTCGTGTAGGCCAGATAGGTGGGCTTGTCTATCTGCGCCTTGTGGATGATGTCGGAGCAGTTGCCTCTAAGGTTGCTGAGCCTCAGAGCCTTCGCATATTGCCGGATCAACTCCATTTCGGGGTTTTGTATCATCTGGTCCGCCATCACTTGGTCCCTCCGTCGATTATGTCATCATAGTCGGACATGCTCCGCCTGGGCGGAGTGATGTCCTCCTGGTTGAGGCCGCTCGGCAAGGAGGGGGGAACGGTTCTCACCGGGATCCTCCCGGCCACGTCCTGTGCATTGTCCGCCGCTTCCGACATCCGGTTGGCGTTGTACACCTTATGCTGCAGACAGTCACGCAGGACCTTCTCCGCCACGCCCTTGTCCATCCGGGTGAAGATATGGTCCATCGCAAGCACTGTCTTGGGATAATACCGGGGCCTGTCATTCTTGATGGCCACCAGAAGGGTCGAAAGCACACTGTCTTCCGCCCACTGGCCGAAGAAGGTTCGGAGGTGCTTCTCCGATTCCAGCAGCTCACGGCTACGGCCAGTCGCGTGCCCTTCTTTGGTGATGTGCATCCCCTTCAGCGGACTGATCTGGTGCCTGGTTATGAGGGAAAAGTCCTTGGGGTCATATATCTCGAGCTCATTCAGGTCGACGTTCTTGACGACGAGGACCTTGGATCCGGGGCCGCCGTACGTGCCTATGGGGAGGCTGTATGTGTTGCTCCTGTACATCAGGGTATTGTCCTTGCGGACGGTGTATTCGCGGGCCTCGGGCTCAGGCTCCTCTACCCGGACGGTGTACGGAAGCAGATGCTTGCGCTCCTCCTTGAACACCTCCGCGGGGATGATCTGACGCACGGAGTGCTTCTTCCGGTTGCCGGTGCGCTCAAGCCATCCGAGCGCCTCCTCGTTGAGACTGATGATGTTGACATAAGTGCGGCCGCGGAGGAAGTTCTCCTTGATGAAGCGTACGGTTCGCTCAATACGGCCTTTGCTCTGGGGGTCGGCCGCCATGCAGAAGACCGGCTCGAACCCGGCCGACGCAACGTATGAGGCGAACTCTTCCGTCATCATGTAATCACCGAAGTTCTCGCTCGACAGCATCTTCCGGTCCTGGTCGTAGATGACCTTTCGCGGCATGCCTCCAAAGTACTGGAACGCCAGATGATGGGCATAGACTGTCGTCTTGGCCGTGAACGGGACGTTCTGGAAGTAGACAAACTTGTAACAGGCTTTGTCGTCCTCCATAGCCATGAAGTACACCTTCACCTGGCGCCCTTTCGAGGTCTTCATCCACTGTTCGCCGAAATCGACCTGAGCCTGCTCGCCCCAGTCGCATTCGGGTATGTGGGCATATTGGCGTCGCGGTGTCGACACTTTCTCTATGCCCTCCTCTTCACGGATGCGCTTTACGGTGTTGTACACCGTCCGCTCCGTCATCTGGGGAAGGTCGGGGAAGTGTTCCATGAGGTGGTCATGGATCTGCGCGGCGGACAGAAACGGAGCCGCATTCAGTTGCTCCACGATGAAATCACGGTAGGGGTCGAGTTTGCAGGAATGCCGCGTCGACTCACGCCGCAGGTGGTCGTTGAACTCCGTCTCGCTCATCATCTGATAGCGCCGGACGGTGTCCCGGTGGATCCCGAGAATCAAGGCAATTTGTTGCTGCGATAGGTTTTCTCGGGACAATTCATTAATTTTGTTCCACATAGTGACAATTTGAATAAAATTAATCTGTGTCATAAGTGCTGATTTTTATGACTTCAAGCATTATAAAAATAAGCACTTATGTTTT
>JAFUFP010000083.1 GCA_017469845.1 Bacteroidales bacterium
ATCCTCTGTCCGTTCATAAGGATACTGACACCGCTTTGGTGTCCTTCGGGGTAGAAGTCATAGAAGGCCATGACGTCTACGCCTCCGTTTCTGAAATATCCTTCAGGAGTGAGGCGGAAATCCTGCGCGGCGGCGCTTCCCCCAAGGAGCATGGAGAAGGCTACGCAAACATAAAAAAGTTTCTTCAGAGGTAACATGGTGGAGTAGTTTCAGTGCAATTGCAAAATTAATCAAAATGATGACATTGCGTCAATACATAAATATAGGAACGGTGAAAAAATAAGTTGGTGCATTTTTTCATCTGGGCGTTTCACCTTTCGGCTCCCGCCTATAATCTCGGGTTCCGCCGGGATTTTTATTGCTTGACAGTTGTTATTGCCTACGTGGCCGCCTGGGCCGTTTTGCTCCGCGCACCCTCCCTATGGATCCGGAGCCCTTCATTGAGGATGTTCTGGGCAGCGTTCAAGTCATGGTCGAGGAACTATCCGCATTCCGGGCATGTCCATTCCCTGTCGGAAAGGGTGAGGTCGGGATTGTGGTACCCGCACACGGAACAGGTCCTGCTCGAGGGGAAGAACCTGCCGACGGATATGAGGTTCACGCCCTTCCACCGGCACTTGTAATCCAGCTGCCTCTTTATCTCTCCCCACGATGCCGACTGGATGTGCAGCGTGAGGTTGTGAGCCTTTCCGAAAGGACCTTGTCCGTAAGGCCGTGGACGGAAGAGAGGATATCCTTGAAACGGGTATTGCCGCAAAGGATGGCTGTCAAGAATTCGACGGTCCATTTGCCGCGGAGCACATCCACCGTCTCACCTATCGATAGAACTTCGGCGCAAAGGACGGAAGCGTCCTTTCCCGAAATTTCCGAAAGTATCTTGTCTATGTCTTTTGTCATGTCCATTTCAAAAACCTATAAATTCATCAATCCACTTCGCTTCTCCGGTTCCATCATCTACCGATTACCCTTTCCCGGGCATATCATCTGAAATGCTCCGCGAAGGCAGCCTCGTCGGTAATCTCGAAAAGAGGTTCCCCGTCGGGACTTCGCTCAATCGTGCAACCGGACGGAAGGTCCTTCTCGAAGAAATCGAAGTCCTCCCCTTCCAGGATATATTTCCTATAGTCCCTTTCCAAACGTTCCCGTCCCATCAGGGAAGCCATGGCACTGAGGAACCCTTCCTCCGAAAAGTCGTAGATCAAAGGACGTACGGCGTCCATCATCGCCTTCCAGGCGTTCGGATTTCCCGTTTCACGCTCGTAGACTCCGGCAAGGTGGAAAGCGTAGCAGAATCCTCTCCAGTACTGAAGCCATATATACTGCCCGTCCTCCCAGAACTTCTCCTCGGCTTCCGCTCCGGAGACGTTCCTGTGGGGGCTATGCCAGAGGCCCGAAAGCGCATTCCCGAAATATGTCGCGAAGTAGGAAGGTTCGGTGATGCCGGAAGAGACCAGAAGGTAGGCAGTCTGCATCTCGTTGAACCCTTCAGAGAACCAGGCCGGTCCGTTGCCTATCCACTTGTGCCCTATCTCATGGGTGAAAAGATCCCTTCTCGAGACGTTGAGAACCGTGTCGGCGGAAGCGTCATACCGTGACATGAATCCGTTTGAAAAGCCGTTTCCGGTAGCTTCCCAGGTATTGTTCCTGAACGGGAAGAAAAGCATCGTATAGGGGGAAGTGTCCCCGTCCTTCCAAAAACGGGTCGCCGTGGAATAGAATGTACGGAAGTAGTCCTTGAGCTGCTCTTTATTGAGCAAAGGATTCTTACGGAGGGCGGTGACGAGATAGTTCTCTCTCCCGTCAACCATCACCGTATCAACTTCCAAAAGAGGGTCTCCGGCCATTACGGAAGAGAAGATGTCCTCCGCTTTTCCTTCGAAAGGCTCAGTCCCCCTTCCGGCATTGTACATGCTGAATACCGGATAAGGCGGAACGCTTTCCCATCTGACGGATACCGCCATGTCCATTTTGTCGACAGGGACGGTGAAGATGTTCTCGGTCCTTGAAAAGAGCATCGAAGAGTCGATATCGGGACGGAACACATCCATGATGCAGCCTCCCGGAGAACCGTAACCCTCGGGAAGAGTACACCGGACCGTATAGGAAAAAGCCACCTTCCCTTTTTCCGGGATGAAAGTGATAACTCTCGAAAGGGAATCCATCTTCCCCTTACCTTCCGATACCGAAAAGTCCTGAAACCACTTCAGCTGATCCTTCACTCCCCCGTTTTCGGTCGCATAGGAAAACCTCAGCGTATCCGAAATGGTACGTACGGAAACCTCCACTCCGAGACCGTCACCTTTCCACGACAGAATATAGTCAGCCCTTTCCCAGCCTTTCGAGCAGGAGGAAAGAAGCGCTACCGTAAGCATAAGGAGCGAAAAGAGTATCTTTCGTAGGAAGGTTCGGACCATAAGATACAATAGTATGATATAGAGCCAGTAAGGAGTACTGCGGGATTATCCCGTATATGCGTCCTCAGCGCTATTGGAAAAGTCCTGCTTCTCAAGCCACTGCTTTTCCTCCTCCGTCTCGGGGATGTCGATTCTTTCGATCTTGAAGATGACGGGACGGGTACCGTCATTGCAGCAGGCGATCATCATCCTGTCGTCACGGGTCCATCCCTTCATGATCGCTCCTCCCTGCAGGGCGGAATACACATACCGGCTTATGGCGTCCCAGGCTTCGCCGCAGAACTTTCCGTTCATCAGGTGATAGAAGTCATCCTGCTGGGGAGTTCTTTTGAGAAGGAACGTGTCACCCTTTTTGAAAAACGGGCAAGGGCCGGACTTCGGGTCAGCAAGGTACTTTTCCTGATATTCTTGGAAACATTTGGTCTCCAGAACGGTGATTTTGCATTCGTGTTTCATGGGTCAGAATCGCTTATCAAAAAAGGAGGGATTCTCCGCCCTTCCTCCGGAATCAGATTTTCTTGCACTCAAGGTACAGGACCAGCGAGAAGGCCGCTTCCGCCCCCACCATGAATCCTGCCAATATATTTGGCGGGAAGAAAAGGCCCAGCAAAAGGCACGCTATCGGAATGAGGATGGACATCGCCATATAGATCTTTGACTTATATAACCAGGAAAATGGCATCAGGTGCGCTCCGAAAATCATCGCATACACCATAAGCATCTTCTCCGGCACAGCCGCCATAACCCACATAGCGATGAGAATATAAAGGACCTGATTGACGCTGAAGATGATGCCGAGACCGGTAAGGGGATTCCCTTCGCCCTTGAAGTCGATTTTGAGGATCTTCGAAAATAGGAGCGCAAGGGGGAAAAGAACAGCCGCACAGCAGAAGGTGAGGATATTCTTCTGCTGGATATCGAGCCCTGTCAGATGTATGACAGTTATGAGCAGCCAAATGATGACCGAGGCGCATATGAAATGCAGCCCCTTTTTCTGGCGGCGGGCGCAGTCAAGGCGCAATTCGTCAAGTTCCATATCGTGGGGAAAGTGAATGGCAATTGAAGTCAGTACTACCGACCTATTCTATTATATACTAATATATATAGGGGATACCTTACGGCTCGTAAACGTACTTCTCTCCCTTTACGAGGGCGATGTTGATGGGTTCGACCTCGATCTTCTCCCATACGTGTTCAACGAAATAGGGTTCGTGCGAGATGTATTCGCTCACGTCCTCACGTGAAGGGAAATCCACAACGACGACGGATCCTTTCATTTTTCCTTCAGCGTCGAGAAGGCCTCCGGCGCAAACGATGTGACGGCCGAGAGCGGCCATTCCTTCCAGGTGACGGGGACGTACTTCAAGTCTTTTGGCGAGCATTCCTTCGCCGTCGATCGCTCTGATAACAAACTGCATAACGGATATTCTTGAAAAAAGTTTGACTGAATCTTTTTATCGCTTCGTAATCTGCCAGGAAAGGCCCACCATCAGAATCCCGTAACGGTCGGGGCTGGATAGGCAGAGGTCGCTGGCGAGGTCAAGTTGCAGCCTCGGCGCAGCCTGGAACCCGAGGCTCAGTTCGGACCAGCACTGAACCGATCCTCCTCCCCCGATGTTGTATTCCTCCACCTGGATGGAAAGACGCTCCCAGGGCTGGAAGCCAAGGCAAGCCCCGAAGAACACTTCCGGAGAGCCGTAGCCGTTCCAGATGAGGTCCGCTTCATATCCCAGCGAACACCAAGGAGCGAGGGTGTTTTCGAAAAGGAGGCCTATCTGTCCTCCCCAACGGTCCGAAAGGAAGGCCGAACCCTTCTTTCCAGGAACAAGGACGTTCGCCATCAGCGAGATGGCCGGCATTATCTTTCCTCCCTCATGGAGACGGGCTTTCGTCCCGAAAAAGACGCTGTCGAATCCGAAGTCCCTCTCTCCGCCCTGTTTCGATATCAGATAATTGGCCTGGAGGCGGAGTTCAGCCATGTCGGAGAATCCCCACCTCAGCATCGAAGTGTTTACCGTCCAGGTGGTAGCCCAGGGACCCTCCAGAGCTGAGCGCTCCCATCCGAATCCGGTCTCCAGCTGTACCCTGCCCTTGGGAAGGACGGTGGGTCCGGTAGTCGCTCCGGGACGGTCGGCGGTGAATTCTTCCGCTTCCTGTGCCGAAGCGCAGAAGGCGGAGGTCAAAGCCACAAGTGACGATATCAGGAAAGTTTTGAAAAAGGTTTTCATCGGAAAAGGGTTTATGGCGTAAGGGCTGAATGGAACGGATTCCTTATCTTGTCTTCAGATAATCGAGGATTATTTTCACGGCCTGCTTCTCAGTCAGGGAATCCATATTGATGACAAGGTCGTAATTGCGGCAGTCATGACGGTCCACTCCGCAGAAACGCGACGTGTAGTTCTCCCTGGACTTGTCGAGACGGTCGAGGATTTCCTCAGCACCTTCTCCCGCGGGAATCTTATGCTTGGATATGAGACGCTCGAGCCTTTTCTCCTTCGGAGCCCAAATGAATACTGACACCCTGCCGGGATGATCCTTCAGGGCATGGAAGGCGCTTCTTCCGGCGATGACGCATGAATGGTTTTCAGCAAGATGACGGATGAGGGATGACTCTGTCCTGAAAAGGTCGGCGGAAGTCACCTTCCCGAAATCGTCCCTGTATCCCATCGAAGGTGCGGAAAGGATCTTCGAACAGAGTTCTTCCCACTTTCCTCTCTTTTCGGCCTTGAGGCTCTCGATTTCTTCGGGAGAAAGGTCGAACTCCTGGACAAGGCTTTCGATGATGATCTTGTCGTAGAAATTCACTCCGAGTTTCTCAGCCAGAAGACGTCCTACGGTACGGCCTCCGGAACCGGCTTCACGGTTTATCGTTATGACGAAAGTACTGTTTGCATTCATATGAAATGGGGTTATCGGGACAAAAATATAAATAAAACCTGAAAATGGGATAGCTACCGTCCCTCCTGACACAAGAAAATGGAAAAATGCACCCTAACAAGAAGCGTTTTCCGGCGACCTTCTCCAAAAGGGAAAGCGGCAAAGCGTCATCAGTACCCTCTCAAATCCGGCTCATAATCACCGGTAAATCCTTCGCCCGTGAAAGAAAGGATTTCAAAACCGTGCTTTTGGCACCATTCCGAGGCATAGTACTCAGCCTCAAAATCCTCGCAGACCGGTTCATAGTAGTCATCACTTGTGCAGTAGTTCTCAAATTCTTCGTCCAAATAATCCCGCAACCTTCCGATGAAATGGTCCGCGATATCTTCCTCGGAAAGGAAAGGGTTCTTACTCAGCATCTTGTCGAGTTTTTTATCATTCACCTTCCCTTCGATTGGTGAAAGTTTCATCGTAGCTTCGTACTCGCATCCGACCGAGCCGCCTCTCGTTTCCCATCGGGTGTCACCTTTCCACGTGAATTCCCACTCCTTTGAAACGAATGAACGGAGACCGGAGAATTTCTCTTTTTCCCACTTTTCCCCGTTTTCCTTGGAGAAAAGGCGCAAATACACCCGGGCGAAACATTCGCTTTCTCTCTTCTTGAAGAGGCACTCCTTCTGAATCTTGGCCGAAACTTCCTCTTCGCCAAGGTCACCGCTACCTCCCTTGACATATTCCGGAATTTTCATCAAAAGGGTATGGAGGAGCGCCGAGGCGGTACGTCTTGAGGCTGCTCCACTGTTGAGCAGTTCGTCAAAAACTTTCATCGGAGAGTCTTCAAGATATGAAAAGCCCTCCCGACCCACAATGCCTTCGAGCACTGTTTTCAAAACATTGATTTCGTCAGCTGTCATTTCCAAAGAAACAATTATCGCGCAATCAAATAATAACCGGTATCGCCTCATTCTTTCTGTAAGACACATCCGGACAAAAGACAAATATAGGGCTTCGGGTGAGACTTCCAACACTTTTCGTCCGATGGCAAGGAACATTTTTCCGATTCGGGGACTTAGCCCAGTAGGAAAAATTCGCATAACAGCTTCTTTCCGGCAAAAAATATTTATCTTTCCTCTATAAATCCTCTCCTCCCCCTATGCACAAAGGCTCCAACAAGGTGATAAGGGAATACGTAGACAATACCCAATTAATCCGCCGGAATTCCAACGGACTCAAAAGCACATATAACAATTTCCTCTTCGGG
>JAFUFP010000022.1 GCA_017469845.1 Bacteroidales bacterium
AGTGTGGGGGACCTTCCTCTCAGAACCCCTATCCATCGTAGCCTTGGTGGGCCGTTGCCCCGCCAACTAGCTAATGGAACGCATCCCCATCCCTTACCGAACAAATCTTTGGTCAAGTGAAAAGGCTATCGCTTGACAACATCGGGGATTAATCCTACTTTCGCAGGGCTATACCCGAGTAAGGGCCAGGTTGGATACGCGTTACGCACCCGTGCGCCGGTCGCCATCAGGCGTATTGCTACGCCAATGCTGCCCCGCGACTTGCATGTGTTAGGCCTGTACCTAGCGTTCATCCTGAGCCAGGATCAAACTCTTCTTGCTATATTTCTTATATCTCTAAGTGTGATCCGGCATGTCTCTCCTTCCTCTCGGAAGGAATCGAAATTGACGCTCTCGATCTATCTGTTTTCGGTACTTGCTACTTGTACTTTCCTCAGTCTTTTCAATGATCTCTCTTTGCCGTTTTCACTGTCACAGGGCCTTGCTCAGACCCGTTGTTCAAACGGGATTGCAAAGGTAGGCATCTTTTTTAAACTGGCAAACTTTTTCGGGAAAATTTTTTGACATTTTTTTGGCATAAATATGCCTTTAACGTTATAAGTCATTGAAGGCCCGACAAGTCCGCAAAATGAAAAATTTTTTCAAAAAAATCGGCCTCTGAAGGCCTTCTGGGGCATAAATCGTTTTTGTGAATCATGTCGTGTCCGAGGTATCCGGGTGTCATTTTCCACTACCTTGTCAAAATATGGAGGCGCCCTTCGCAAGGACGCCTCCACAACATATGAAATATGTGAATATTTCTTTCAGCGAAAGACTACATCATACCGCCTGCGGGCATTGCGGGAGCGGGTTCCTTTTCGGGAATGTCAACGATACCGCACTCGGTGGTAAGGAACATTCCGGCTACGGATGCCGCATTCTCGAGGGCAACCCTGGCGACCTTTGTAGGATCGATGATACCGGCCTCGAACATGTTCACGAA
The DNA here is from genome assembly GCA_017469845.1 of Bacteroidales bacterium. Classification (GTDB taxonomy): domain Bacteria; phylum Bacteroidota; class Bacteroidia; order Bacteroidales; family UBA932; genus Cryptobacteroides. Next base: position 983 of record JAFUFP010000022.1, read on the forward strand.
TTCCCCGGTCCTGGCGTTGTAACCGAAATCACCCTTTCCTTCGCGGATCTTCTGGATGATGACGCTGCCTTCGACACCGGCATTCTCGGCGATCTGGCGGAGAGGCTCCTCGATGGCACGGGCCACGATACGGATACCTGTAGTCTCGTCCTCATTCTCACCGGGGAGGTTCTTCAGAGCCTCGGCGGCACGGATGTAGGCTACACCACCTCCGGGAAGATATCCTTCCTCGACAGCGGCACGGGTAGCGTTGAGAGCATCCTCAACCCTGTCCTTCTTCTCCTTCATCTCGACCTCGGTAGTAGCACCGACGTAGAGGACTGCGACACCACCGGCGAGCTTACCGAGTCTCTCCTGGAGTTTCTCGCGGTCGTAATCTGAAGTCGTGGTGGAAATCTGCTTGCGGATGAGGTCAGCACGATCCTTGATCTCGTCCTTGTTGCCTGCACCACCTACGATGACGGTGTTCTCCTTGGTGATGGTGACCTTCTCAGCCTTTCCGAGCATCTGGATGTCGGCGTTCTCGAGAGTGTAACCCCTTTCCTCAGAAATGACGGTACCACCTGTGAGGATCGCGATATCCTGAAGCATTTCCTTACGACGGTCTCCGAAACCGGGAGCCTTGACAGCGGCGACCTTGATGGTTCCGCGAAGACGGTTCACAACGAGGGTCGTGAGAGCCTCTCCGTCGACATCCTCAGCGATGATGAGGAGTGACCTTCCTTCACGGGCGATGGGCTCGAGAACGGGAAGAAGGTCCTTCATAGCGGAGATCTTCTTGTCGGTAACGAGGATGTAAGGATCATCGAGGACTGCCTCCATCTTGTCGGAGTTGGTCATGAAGTAAGGAGAAATGTATCCGCGGTCGAACTGCATACCTTCGACAACCTTGACCTCGGTATCGGTTCCCTTTGCCTCCTCGACTGTGATGACACCGTCCTTCTTGACTTTCGACATGGCGTCAGCGATGAGCTTTCCGATATAATTGTCGTTGTTCGCTGAAACGGTACCTACCTGCTCGATCTTCGAGTAGTCGTCACCGACTTCCTGGCTGTTCTTCTTGAGGTTCTCAACGACGGCTGCGACAGCCTTGTCGATACCCTTCTTCAGATCCATGGGGTTCGCACCTGCGGTAACGTTCTTGATACCGACGTTGATGATGGCCTGTGCAAGAACGGTAGCGGTTGTTGTACCGTCTCCGGCGAGATCGTTGGTCTTGGAAGCGACTTCCTTCACCATCTGGGCGCCCATGTTGGCGAACCTGTCCTCAAGTTCAACCTCCTTGGCTACGGTTACACCGTCCTTGGTGACCTGGGGAGCGCCGAATTTCTTGTCGATAACGACATTGCGGCCTTTAGGTCCGAGAGTGACCTTCACTGCATCTGCAAGGGCATCTGCTCCTTCTTTCATCTTGGAGCGGACATCAACGTTGAATTTTATCTCTTTTGCCATAATTTCTGTCTCCTATTATATAATAATATGTATAGGCACCTCCTTACAGGATTGCCAAAATGTCCGACTGACGGACGATGAGAAGCTTCTTGTCGTCCACTGTTACCTCGGTTCCGGCGTATTTTCCGTAGAGGACTTCGTCACCGACCTTAACCTCCATGGGTTCATCCTTCTTTCCGGGGCCTGCCGCCACTACTATTCCCTGCTGGGGTTTTTCTTTCGCTGTATCAGGGATGTAAAGTCCCGCAGCTGTCTTGGTCTCGGCCTCTTTGGGCTCAATGACCACTCTGTCTGCCAATGGTTTGATCATGATATTGAATTTTTTGTGTTTTCTCTTTCCGGGTTCCGCCACCGGAACCGCGCATTCCCTGTAGAATCAAATCAAGTGCCAGTGGCCCTCCATGACAAATTGTCACGCTCTTTTGGCCTTCTTTTTGTCCCGTTATCGAAATACCTATGTAACTGAAGCGATATTTTCGTTACCTTCGTGGAATAATCATAAAACTGACGCCTTATGAGAAGATCCCTTCCATATTTCATTTCCCTCATCATTTCGTCGTGCATTCTTTCCGCCGTCATGGTTTCCTGCGGCGGAGGATCGGTGGGCAAAGCCCCCAGCACCGAATTCGCCACCTTCATAAAGGCATATTCCGGAGGCGTGATTTCCGGTGAAGCCCCGATAAGGGTCGAGTTCTCGCAAGACATTCCGCTTTCCGGAGAGGCGCTCGCCGGAGAACCGGTGAAGGATGAGATTTTCAGCTTCATTCCCCCCATCAAGGGAAGCACGAGGTGGATTTCTCCCCAGATGGTGGAGTTCGTCCCTGAGGAAGGTTCCCTCAAACCCGGCCAGACTTACAGGGCGACGCTTCGCCTTGACAAGGTGATGAAGATCTCCGACAGGAAACTTCACCGTTTCCCGTTCTCGTTCATGGTGGCGACGAAAGAGGGTGTCATCTCCGCCGACGAGGTCATCATCTCGTCAGCCGACCCCCAAAAGGCATCAGTGAGAGGAAGCATCCTCCTGAGTTCCCCTCTTGAGACGGAACAGCTCAGGAAGATGGTATCCTACAGATACCCGGGCGCCGATTCGCTGAACCTGAGCCTCTCCTCCGGAAACGATTCCAAGCATTTCACATTCTTCGTGGACGGTCTTCAAAGGGGATCTTCCGACAGTGAATTCAGAATCTCCCTCAAAGGTTCGGACGGTTTCCGCGACTCCAAGGAAGCTACTGTCACTGTACCCTCCTCCGGAGAATTCAGGGTACTGTCCTCGAAGATGGTCCAAGCGAAGGACCCCTACATCAAGGTACAGCTGTCTCAGCCCCTCGCCAGCGGAAATGACCTTTCCGGAATAGTCACCCTGGAGGGCGTGACGCGTCAGTACACCGAAATAAAGGACAATCATCTCAACGTCTATTTCGATGCGGTCAATTACTATCCTCTCAGGCTAACTCTCGACGAAGCGCTGAAAAGCGCCGAAGGCACAGCTCTCGGCAAAGGGTATGCGGCCTCATTCAATTCCGAGGAGGAAAAACCGGCCGTAATCATTCCCCTTCAGGGCAACATCCTTCCCGACTCAAAGCAATTGATGCTTCCCTTCAGGGCTGTCAACTTGAAGGCGGTTGACCTCAAGATAATAAAGATCTATCAGGACAATGTCCTTATGTTCCTGCAGGACAACCGCTTGAGCGGAAGTTCCGAACTCAGGCGTTCCGGCCGCCTCGTATACAAGGGATGCGTCAGACTGGATGCCGACCCTTCAAAGGATCTTCACAGGTGGCAGAATTTCAGTGTCGACCTTTCACGTCTTTTCAAGAAGGAGCCCGGTGCGATCTACAGGGTAAGGCTATCGTTCAGGCAGGAATATTCCCTCTACGGACAGGACAGCGGCCTGGGCGGACTGGAGAATGTGGACCAGATGCTCGACCTTCGCTCGGGTGACGCGACTGCGGAAGAACTTGCGGAATGGGATGAACCGGAATCCTACTATTGGGACCGCGGATATGACGGAGACCTTTCTTGGGATGAGTACGACTGGAACGACCGCGACAATCCCCTCAAGCCGACATACTATTTCCAGTCCGACAGATTCCCCTACCGCAATCTCATGTCCTCGAACATCGGAGTCGTCGCCAAATATGCGGGCGGAGACCGTCTGTGGTTGAGCGCAAGCGACATAATGACATCGAAGCCTCTTTACGGAGTCGATTTTGAAGTGTACTCCTATCAGCTCCGTCTCATAGGACGCGGAAGGACCGATTCCGAAGGACTCGAGGAAATCACCCTCACCGGAAAGCCTTTCGCTGTCGTAGCCAAGCATTCCGGAGAAACCACCTACCTCAAGGTCACCGACGGTGATGAGAAGTCCCTCAGCCGTTTCGATACCGGCGGAAGGAAAGTCGAGAACGGAATGAAGGCGTACATCTACGGAGAAAGAGGCGTTTGGCGTCCGGGAGACACCCTTCATGTGGCGATGATCCTGAACCAGAAGGGTCAGGCCCTTCCCCAGGCGATGCCCGCCACGATGGAACTCTACACCCCGGAAGGACAGTTCCATTCCAAGCAGGTCTGCGCTGACGCTCCTGGAGGATTCTACGTTTTCAATGTACCCACCCTTCAGGATGACCCCACCGGAATCTGGAACGCATATGTGAAAGTGGGAGGAAGTTCTTTCCACAAGAGCCTGAGGATCGAAACTGTGAAACCCAACCGTCTGAAGGTCAACATCGATCTGGGTTCTTCCCCTCTCCTTGCCGGACAAAGGACTCAGGTCGATCTCTCCTCCAATTGGCTGACCGGTCCCGCAGCGGCGGGTCTCAAAGCCAAGGCTTCGATGACCCTTTCGAGCGCAGGGACACACTTCCCCGGTTTCGAAGGATACATCTTCAATGACCCCACTTCGACATTCTCTTCATATGAGACCGACCTTCTTGAGACAAGGCTGGACGGCAAAGGTGAAGCACGTCTGCACGTCAACATGCCCGAAGCGTCCGACGCTCCCGGCATGCTGTCCGCGAATATCCTGTGCAGCGTGGAGGAGCAGGGAGGAGACGCGAGCTTCTCGACCCTCACTCTCCCCTTCTCGCCCTTCAGCGCCTATGTCGGCGTGAAATTCCCCGATGCGGGAGATGAAGGATACCTCGAAACCGACACCGACCACTCGGTGAAAGTCGCGGTTACGGACCCCGCCGGAAAGAGGATCTCCGGCCATGATCTCGAGTACAGGATTTACAAGCTCCAGTGGAGCTGGTGGTGGGAAAACTCCCCTTCAGCCATCAGCGCATACGTCAACGGTACCGGAGCCGAGCTGCTTTCATCCGGAAGGATAGTGTCCGGCTCTTCCGACAACACCATCCCTCTGAGGGTGGATTATCCCGATTGGGGCAGATACCTCGTTTACGTCAAGGATCTTGACAGCGGTCATGCTTCAGGAGGAACTGTCCTCATTGACTGGCCCTCATACAGAGGAAGGTCCGAAAAGACCGATCCCAACGCCATCACGATGGTGACATTCTCCACGGACAAGAACGAGTACCAGGTCGGTGAAACCGCCACGGTATATGTGCCCGCCGCCAAGGGAGGCCATGCCCTTCTTTCAATAGAAAACGCTTCCGGAGTACTGATGAGGAAATGGGTCAAGACCGCAGCATACGAAGACACGCCATTCAAATTCGCCGTCACCGCCGACATGGCACCGAACTTCTATGTCCACATGACGGTGGTACAGCCGCACGGCAACACTTCGAATGACCTTCCGCTCAGGATGTACGGAGTGCAGGGCGCAGCTGTCACCAATCCGGATTCACACCTCGAACCGGTAATCGACCTTCCTTCCACTATCCGCCCGGAAGAAAAGTTCACGGTGAAAATCAAAGAAAAGAACTCCAAGCCGATGACATACACAATCGCCATCGTCGACGAAGGACTTCTGGATCTCACCGCATTCAAGACACCGGATCCATGGAAGGAGATGTACGCCAAAGAGGCGCTCGGAGTGAAGACATGGGACATGTTCGACGAGGTGATCGGTGCATTCAGCGGAGCTTTCTCTCCCATGCTCAGCATCGGAGGAGACCAGTCGATCATAATCAACAACCGCCGCGACAACAGGTTCAACCCCGTGGTGAAGTTTATGGGTCCCTTCACTCTGAAGAACGGTTCAGCCACACATGAGGTCACGCTTCCCATGTACATCGGAAGCGTCCGCGTGATGGTCGTGGCCGCTCAGGGCGACGCTTTCGGCAGTGCCGAAAAGACCGTCCCGGTCAAGGCTCCCCTCATGGTTCTGCCGACCCTACCGAGGGTACTCGGTACAGATGAGAAGGTATCGCTTCCCGTCAATGTCTTCGCAACTGAAGATAACATAGGCAACGTCAATGTTTCCGTCAAAGCGGAGGGCCCCGTGAAAGTGGACGGAGCGCAGAGCCTCTCCCTGTCCTTCGGCAAAGCGGAAGACAAGATGGCCCTTTTCAACCTTGCTACAACAGGGGAAGGCACAGCGAGGATAACGGTCAGCGCACAAGGCGGAGGCTTCTCGGCAAGTGAGACCGTGTCTATCCAGGTAAGGGATCTCGCTCCCATCACCAGGCTTACCACCTCTTCGGTGATAGCGGAGGGCAAGGAAGCGTCATTCGACCTTTCGAAGGCCCAAAGCAGTTCACTGGAGCTGTCAAGCTTCCCTTCGATCGATTTCTCCGAAGCTTACTCTTTCACCAGGAATTACGCATATTCCTGCACTGAACAGCTGTCGGCAAGGGGAATGAACCTCGTCTACACGATGCAGTTCCTTCCCGAGAATGAGAGCGAAGGAGCCAGGGAGATGATTCCTCTGATCCTCAAGGAACTCTACTCCCGCCAGATGCCGGACGGAGGATTCGGGTACTGGCCCGGAGCGACCTCTTCGGATCCATGGGCGACTTCCATGGCGGGACAGTTCATGAACGAGGCACTCTCTCAGGGATTCGATGTCAGCGGGATCGTGCTTTCCGGATGGGAAAGATACCAGAAGGCTATGGTCCAGCTCTATAGGCCGGTAGCCCAGAAGGGCACGGGAGCTGACCTTACACAGGCTTACCGCCTCTACACCCTCGCCCTTGCCGGGAAACCGGACAACGCTTCCATGAACAGGATGAGGGAAGCGGGAGGTCTGACATTCAGGACACGCAGCATGCTTTCTTCCGCTTATTCGCTCTGCGGAAAGGGAAGCATCGCCACGGATCTTCTCAAGGCGACCGAAGAGAGTTCAGACTCGAAGCCATATACGGACGGATTCGGATCATCACTCCGCGACAAGGCGATAATGCTCGAAGCCCTCACACTTTCCGGAGACATAGGTAAAGCCCTTGAAGTTGCGGGAGAAATCGCTCCCATGTTCAAGGACCTCTACTCCACCCAGGAACTCGCATTCGTTTCGGTGGCGATGTCCCGTCTGGCCCAGAAGACAAACACCGGAGCGTTGGAAGCAACCGTTTCAGTGGACGGCAAGGAAGAAAAAGTGGGAACCGCCAAGGCTGTTTTCACCAAAGAGATCCCCGCTTCCGCATCTTCCGTTTCCGTCAGGAACTCTTCCGGTGGTCCCATCCATGCTTCGGTGACGACCTTCTCAAAGGAAAAGGGGAACGTTCCCGCTTCCTCCAACGTCCTCAGGCTTTCAGTCGTGTACACGGACTCCAAGGGTGCGACGATATCCCCATCTTCCATTGCACAGGGAACTGATTTCAAGGCGACCATAACGGTTCAGAACACTTCCCTCGCCGAAGACATAAGGAACATCGCACTCACCGACATAATCCCTTCCGGTTGGGAAATCTACAATGACAGGATGACCGGAGCCGCCGTGGCGGCCGCCGACGCATACGACTATCTCGACATAAGGGATGACAGGGCGATATGGTATTTCTCCCTCGACAGGGGAACATCCAAGACTTTCGTCCTGAGGATGAGGGCCGCATACCGCGGTGAATTCACTCTGCCTTCAATAAGCTGCGAAGCCATGTACAAGCCCGCTCTCAGGGCCAGGACGGCTTCCGGTACAGCGACAGTAACCCAGCAGTAGGACGGACCGGTACTTTGAAGAAAGGACAAAAGACTGATGAAAGTGTCATTTCCGCCCGGGAGGAAACCCCCGGACGGAAATTTCATGCCATACTTCTCAGGTTAAAAAACCTTTCTCCATTCAAGAAGATTCTTCTGGCCATAGGTGCGGGACTGCTCCTATGGTATGCGTTCTGCCTTCCCCGCGACCTTTTCGAAGGCACGTCTTATTCCACTGTCGTCAATGACCGGAACGGATTCCTTCTCGGAGCGAGGATCGCCGATGACGGGCAGTGGAGGTTTCCTCCCTGCGACAGCATTCCCGAAAAGTACGAAACAGCCCTCATACAATTCGAGGACAAGTATTTCAGATACCATCCCGGAGTGAACCCGATAGCGATCGGAAGGGCTCTTGTGCAGAACATCCGTGCCGGTCACGTCCAAAGCGGAGGCAGCACCATCACGATGCAGGTCATAAGAATGTCCAGAGGAAAGGAAAGGACCCTGTGGCAGAAAGCGGTTGAGGCCATCCTGGCGACCAGGCTGGAAATTGGGCGTTCCAAGGACAGGATACTTTCCCTGTATGCTTCGTACGCCCCCTTCGGAGGAAACGTTGTGGGGCTTCAGGCCGCATCGTGGAGATATTTTTCCCGCGCTCCGGAGGATCTGTCCTGGGCCGAAGCAGCCACTCTTGCCGTACTGCCGAACTCCCCTGCCGGAATACATCCCGGCAGGAACCGCGAACAGCTGCTCGGGAAAAGGAACCGCCTTCTGGACGCCCTGTACAAAAAGGGCAAGATAGATTCCCTGGATTGGGTACTTGCCATAGGCGAACCCCTTTTGGCCGAGCCCCGTCCCCTGCCTTCGTTGGCTCCGCATCTGGTTGACGGATACTATCTTTCGGACCGCGGCAAAAGCGTAACGACGTCTGTTGACCGTGACATGCAGAGAACGGTCGAAAACATCACTTCCAGATGGAACCGGGAACTGTCCCGAAGCGGCATAGACGATCTTTCAGCCGTCGTCATTGATGTACGCACCGGAGATATTCTCTCCTACGTGGGAAACTCTTCCCCCGAGAGGAAACGCCCCGGGTCACAGGTCGACGTGGTCCGTTCTCCAAGGAGTACCGGCAGCATCCTGAAACCATTCCTTTACTGCGCCCTTCTTCAGGACGGGGAGATCCTTCCACGCACTCTTGTCGCCGACACGCCCATCAACATAAACGGGTTCACTCCACAGAACTTCGACATGCAGTATTCGGGAGCCGTCAGCGCGGATGAGGCCCTTGCCAGATCTCTCAACGTCCCCGCCGTGCATATGCTGAGAAGTTTCGGTGTGCAGAAATTCCTGAACCTGCTGAGGGAAGCCGGTATGACGACTCTTCCCAGGGACGCGTCCGATTACGGGCTTTCGCTCATCCTCGGAGGAGGAGAAGGCACTCTTCTGGAGATCACACGAATGTATGCCGCGCTGAGCCGCTCATACCAAAGCGGTTCCTCCAAGGATAAGGACTCCTTCCCCCTCAATGACAAAGTGGCCCTTTGGTACACCCTCGACGCCCTGTCCGGAGTGAACCGCCCGGACGAACTGGACCTCAGGATGGTATCCTCCGTCGGAAAGGTATCCTGGAAAACCGGTACCAGTTACGGATTCAGGGACGCTTGGGCTGTCGGTGTGACTCCGGATTATGCCGTGGGGGTATGGGCCGGCAACGCCGACGGGCATGGAGTGACGGGACTCGTCGGAGCGAGAACAGCGGGTCCTGTGCTGTTCGACATATTCAGTATCCTCAAAGCTGACAGGGAAAGGAAAGGGGCATACATAGAAGACGGATGGTTCCTCGCTCCTCCGGGAGAAGACGGGGTATCGGAAGAGGTCTGTCTACGGTCAGGGCATCTCGCCTCTCCCGGATGCAAGGCAACCGGAAACGGAACCGCGATGATGCTGATCCCGTCGAAAGCGGTGAAAACGGATCCCTGTCCCTACCACAAGGTCATAGACGGAGAAGTGTCATTCATCCTTCCCCCCGCCATGGAGTGGTATTACAGGCAGAACCATCCCGAATACTCCCCCGCCTCTTCGGGAAAAAGGGCCGGCGTTCCCGTGATGGAATTCATTTACCCGGAAAGCGGGAGCACGATCCATATTCCACGACAACTCGACGGTTCGGTGAAAGGAATCGTCCTCAATCTGGCCCATAGGGAGGCCTCCATTCCGGTATATTGGTATATGGACAGGGATTATATCGGTCAGACACGCTACATCCACCAGCTGACGGTCACTCCCGAGAGCGGGAAGCATACCCTGACGGTGACGGACCAGAACGGGGAAAGTCTGAGCATCGTTTTCACGGTGGCGGACAAAAACGAAAAAAGGTCACCCTAAGGTGACCCCGAAAGTTGAGGTATCAGGATTCGAACCTGAACTGAGGGAACCAAAATCCCTAGTGCTGCCATTACACCATACCTCAGTACCGTAACCGTTCCGAAAGCGAACGGATTGCAAAGGTAATCATTTTTTCCGATTCGGAAATATTTCTTCCACTAGTTCACGAAGGACATGTACTTATGAAGGACGGTACCGTCTCTCGAAAGCGCCATGGCGAAGGGAAGGACCGTAAGGTCGAATGTTTCCAGAAGGGAATATGCTTCGTCGGAATGCTTCTCCATCAGATCGTCAAGATTTATGACGAGAACCTTCGTCTTTCTCGCCACCTTCCTCACCTGCTTGTCAGTGGAATTGTACTCGGATACGATTGAGTCAACACCGGCGAGTTCCTCCTGGCAGTTGCCGCACCCTTCGGTATAGATGAGGATATAGGAGTAAGGGGACCTCAGGCGGGAGATGTCATACTGACCGTACTTTTTCCCTTTCCATGTGGTAAGGTCTCCGTGAACCTTCCTCGAAGGGACCTTGACTCCCACCGGAGTCCTTCCGAGCATACCCCTCAGAAGGGTGGCCATGGTGACAATTTTCAGGGTATCCTCCTGGGTGTTCCAGAACTCGGGACGACCCAGCACAAGAGAATCCACAACATAACCCAGACCTTCCTTGTAGGGTTCTTCCCGCTTTTGGGTCAGGTAGTAAAGCAGGTCTCCGCAAAGCTGCCGGAAAAGTTTCGGCTGCCCCGCCCCGAGAGTGCTTTTCTCGATGTACTTTGCGGTACCGATCACATCCTCACCGGTGATGTCTTTTCCGTAAGGGCTGAAAATGTTGTCATAGAACTGCTCCGACTCTTTGGTGCCGTATTCCATCGGTTCGCCCTTGACATAAGTTTTGAGAAGGGACTTGAGAGCTTCAGTATCGAGTCCCCTGCCGACAATTATTCCGGAAGGGTCCAGAAGGAACATCTTGGGAGTCTGCAGGACACCGTACTTCATCTGGAAATCGGAATCCACCTCCGGATCCCAATAATGGAGTACCCTGGTCGCCGTTGACCTTACCGAAAGGCGCTCCTCCCGATATTGCTGCCACTCGGTCTCATTGTCCTTCGTATTCACGGCTATGAGATCGACGGGAAGGTCCTCTTCGGAAAGCATCCTGGACATCAGGACGGATTCAATCTTGCAGGTGGCGCAGTCCGGAGCATAGAAATAAAGGATCCTGTACCTGTCCGACGGGGCGGCATATCCGCCCTCAGACAATCCCAGCGCTTCCACCTTCATGCCGTCTATGGTCTTCAGGAGAAGGGACGGGGCCCTGTTCCCGATAAGTGAAGAACGGTTGAACATGGCGAAGACTTTCGCGTTCAGAAGGTCTTCATCGGAATGGAAGGAAGCTTTGCCGGGCTCGAACCACTTGTCGACAAGATGAATGGCAACGGCTTCATCTCCCATCACCTTGGACTGGAGGAAGTGGTCATAAAGCCTTATCGCCACATGGTTTCTGACGGGGTCGGTGGTGCAGGAAGATATGAGAAAATCACACTCCTCCTTCTTGACTTTGACGCTTTCGCGCTCCAAAGCCACGAAATATTCCCCGAGTTTCTTGTCCAGAGCCGCCATCATCACGGAATCCGACTCGGACACCTGAGCGGAAGCCACGTTTTCTCCGAGGACAAACACGGAGAAGAGTACGGCGAAAGCGATTGCAGTTATCTTCTTAAGCATTGTGTTCGGGAAGTATTATACCTTCCGGCAGGAAAAGTGAAGTGTCTCCACGGTGTTTGATGATATCCCTCACCGCGGAAGAAGAGATGTGGGCGAACTCCTGCGCGGTAGGTATGATGATGGTCTCGATATCCGGAGCGAGCCGTCTGTTGGCATCGGCTATGGCACGCTCGTTCTCGAAATCGAGCATATTGCGGACTCCCCTCACGATATGACGGATGCCCAGTTCACGGCAGGTGTCGATGGTGAGGTTGTCGTACTTTATGATGGTCACCCCTTCCATACCATGTGTTATCTGGCGGATGATGTCGAGTCTCTGGTCCATAGAGAAGAAGCCCCTCTTGTCCTGGTTGATACCCACGGCGACAACTACCTCGTCAAACATGGTGAGGGCTCTCTTCAGGATATTGAGATGCCCTGCTGTAAAAGGATCGAAAGATCCGGGGAACAATGCTTTTCTGTTCATAACAATCATAATTGCCAGTTGATGGGAGCCTTGCCCTCATCAGAAAGGATCCTGTTCGTTCTTGAAAAATGCCTGCAGCCGAAAAATCTTCCTCCCGCCAGGGGTGAAGGATGCGCGGCTTCGAGGACAAAGTGCTTTCCGGTGTCGATGAGGGCTTTCTTCTCACGTGCGTAATTTCCCCAAAGAAGGAAGACTATGCCCTCACAATTGTCCGAAAGATATCTTATGACGGCGTCGGTGAACTGCTGCCAACCGATTCTGCTGTGCGAACCGGCGCGTCCCGCTTCGACAGTGAGCATCGCATTGAGGAGGAGAACCCCCTGACGGGCCCAAGGTTCAAGATTGGGACTGCCGCTCATCCTTATCCCCAGATCGGATTCGATCTCCTTGAAGATGTTCACAAGGGAAGGCGGAGCCTTGATTCCGTCAGGAACGGAGAAGGAAAGTCCCATAGCCTGGCCTACCCCATGATATGGATCCTGACCCAATATGACGACTTTCACCTTCTCGACAGGGGTAAGTTCAAATGCCCTGAAAATGAGTCTTCCCGGGGGATATATCGTCTTCCCCGCAGCCTTTTCGGAATGCAGGAAACGCACCAGCGAGACGAAATAGTCCTTTTCGAACTCTCCCGCTAGTGCGTTTTTCCAACTTTGTTCTATTTTGACGTCCATTGTCTACTCAAAGATGAAGGAGATGACATCAAAGATATCTTTGACGTAGACAAAGGTAAGACCTTTTACGTAGATTTCCTTGATATCCTCGACATCTTTGCGGTTGTCTTCACTGATGACGATCGTCTTGACTCCGGCCCTCTTGGCGGCGAGGATCTTTTCCTTGATTCCGCCGACGGGAAGCACTCTGCCGCGGAGGGTCATCTCACCGGTCATGGCGATGCCTTTCTTGAGGCTCTGTCCCCTCAGGGCTGAGACCATCGAGCTCACCATCGTGATACCGGCAGAAGGACCGTCCTTGGGGGTCGCCCCCTCGGGAACATGGACGTGGATGTCCTTCTTCATGAAGTCGTCATGGGTGATCTTGGCCAGGTCCGGATGTGCCTTTATGAACTGGTAAGCTATGGTGGCGGATTCCTTCATCACATCACCGAGATTACCCGTCATCGTCATCTGGCCTTTGCCTTCGCTGACGGAACTCTCCACGAAGAGGATCTCGCCTCCCATGGCCGTCCAAGCCAGTCCGGTCACGACTCCCGGGGCCTCGTTCCCTTCCTGCTTGTCATGGAAGGATATCGGAAGGCCGAGGTATTCCTTGAGGTGCTCTTTCTTCAGCACCTTGGGATATTCCTGACCGAGGGCGATCTTCTTGGCGGTTACCCTGGCGATTTTCGCGATCTGCTTCTCAAGACCTCGGACTCCGGATTCATGGGTGTACTTGTCGATTATCTCTCCGATGCAGGCCTTGTCGATGCGAAGAGCCTTCTTGTCGAGTCCATGCTCCGTGAGCTGTTTGGGGACAAGGAACTTCTTGGCGATTTCCGCCTTCTCCTCAGCGAGGTAACCTGTGACATTGATGAGTTCCATCCTGTCGAGCAGGGCCGGCTGAATCGTTGAGATGTTGTTCGCGGTCGTTATGAAGAGGACCTTCGAGAGGTCATAATCGATATCGAGGTAATTGTCGTGGAAAGCGGTATTCTGCTCGGGATCAAGAACCTCCAGAAGAGCTGACGAAGGATCTCCCTTGATGTCATTGCCGAGCTTGTCGACCTCGTCAAGGACGATCACGGGGTTGGAGGACCCGGCTCTTGCGATGCCGTTCAGAATCCTTCCGGGAAGTGCTCCCACGTAGGTCTTGCGGTGTCCCCTTATCTCGGCCTCGTCATGCATTCCGCCAAGTGATATGCGGAGATACTTTCTGCCGAGGGCTCTGGCCACGGACTTTCCGAGTGAAGTCTTACCCACTCCGGGAGGGCCGTAAAGGCAGAGGATGGGCGACTTCATGTTGCCCTTGAGTTTGAGGACGGCCAGGTATTCTATGATCCTGTCCTTGACCTGATCAAGACCGAAATGGTCCTCGTCGAGAACCTTCTGCGCATTGGCCAGATCGAGGTTGTCTTCGGTGGTCTCATCCCAAGGTAGGTCGAGCATGAACTGGAGATAGTTCAGCTGGATGCTGTACTCGGGTGAAGAAGGGTTGAACCTCTGGAGTTTGACCAGTTCCTTCTCGAACTGCTCGGCGATCGCTTCGGGCCACTTCTTCTCAGCCGCCTTCTCCCTCAGCTTGTTCACATCGGTATCCTCGTCCATACCGAGTTCCTCCTGGATGGTACGGAGCTGGTTGTTGAGGTAGTATTCCCTCTGCTGCTGGTCGATTTCGGATTTGACCTTGGAGTTTATCTCCTGTTTGATCTTGATGAGTTCGACCTGCTTGTCAAGGACTGTGAGAAGGTTCATCGCCCTTTCCTTCATATCGGAGTGGGCCAAAAGGGCAACCTTGTCATCGAAATCGTCGACCTCGATCGTCGTGGCGATGAAGTTCACGAGGAATGCGAAATCATCAATCGCGCGGAGAGCGGCCACCGCTTCCTTGGGAGCGAATGACGAAGAACGGATGATGGTGGAAGCCTTGTCCTTCAAGGTGTCGGCTATTATCGCGATCTTTGGATCGGACATGTCCGCCTCCTTGTCCGCAAGGTAGGTGACGTGTCCCCAATGATAGGGTTCCGTTTCCACGAGGGCGTCAAGATGCACCCTCCTGTAGCCCTGCAGAAGGGCCGAAATGGTACCGTCCGGCATCTCGAAAGTCTTCATGACTTTGCACACCGTGCCGTATTCGTTGAAATCCTGGAGATTCGCGGGATCCTCAACTGAAATCACAGCCTGCGGAATCGCGGCTATGAAAGCGTTCTTTTTCTGTGCGTCGTCAACCAGACGGATGGATTTTTCGCGTCCGATGGTTATGGGGAAGATGGTACCGGGGAAGATGACGGCATTTCTCAGCGCGAGGATAGGAATCTCCTCGGGGAGATCCTTTTCTTCGACCTGGGGAACTGGGTCACCGGTCATTACCGGGATTATGTTGACTTCGGCTCCCGAAGGGGAGAAGAAATCCTGGAAGTTGAATTCGTTGTTCATTTATTCTGTTTTGGGGGCTGTGTCATTGTATATACCTGAGTTCGCCCCGTTTTTAATATCGTTTGCCCGAAAAATCCCTCCTGGGCACAATGCCCCCTCCCTGCCAAAATGTCATGGAAAGGAGGATTCCTTCACGGGTATTTCGGTACCTTATTATATAGTCAATCTCCATGCCAAGGAGGGAAACGGGCGGTCATATCGGGAAAGCGGGCATAAAGTCGCCGCAGTCGGCCCATATGTGCCACTGAAAGCCCTGAGGGCGGGATTGTCGCAAAATGAGCAGACGGGACTGAAAACCTCCCCCAAACCCCCTCAGAAAGGGTCCAAAAAGGGAAAAATCCCTAATAATCATTTGTTTTTTGGAAAAGTATGTCTACATTTGCAGTCTAGAAAATTTGGTTATGAAGTATCGGAGCCAATTCCGGTACTTTTAATTGACTCCGAAAGTAATATTATAAACTAACATAATAGTTAACAATCATGACAAAGGCAGAGATCGTAAACGAGGTAGCAAAAGCTACAGGTATCGAGAAACTCACAGTCCAGACTGTGGTTGAGGCTTTCATGGAAAGCGTAAAGGGATCCGTTATCAAGGGAGAGCCTGTTTATCTCCGTGGATTCGGCAGCTTCATCATCAAGCATAGGGCAGAGAAGGCAGCAAGGAACATCACCAAGAACACCACGATGACCATTCCCGCTCACAACATTCCCGCTTTCAAGCCCGCAAAGGTTTTCGTTGCCTCTGTAAAATAATCACTTTTAAAAATTTGTAATTATGCCAAGCGGAAAAAAGAGAAAAAGGCATAAAATGGCAACGCACAAACGTAAAAAACGTTTGCGCAAGAACAGGCATAAGAAGAAATAACATTCTCCTGCGTCTGCCATTTTAGCAGTCTGCTAGAAGAAAAGGGCTGACCGGGGGAGCCGGTCGGCCTTTTTAAAATTTCAAGTGAAGGAAGAACATTTCTTCCTGTCCGCTGAAATACTGAAAATTCCACATGGAGTCTGAGAAGGAGTCCGTAAAGGACCTGGTAGTTGACGTAGGTTCAACTGAGGTTCACATCGCTCTGCTGGAAAACGGCAGGTTGATTGAACTGAACAAAGAGTCAAGCTCGGGGCGGAAATTCACTGTCGGAGATGCTTATCTCGGCAAAGTGAAAAAAGTGATGCCCGCCCTCAATGCGGCCTTCGTGGACATCGGTGACGAAAAGGAAGCCTTCGTACATTATCTGGATCTGGGGTTATATTTCGGAGCGTTCGACGAGTTCGTCCGCAACACCAACCCCAACAAGAATCCGGGTGACGAGTTCTCCAGGATAAAACTTGGACCGATACTCGAAAAGGAAGGAAGGATTGAGAATGTGCTCAAACCCGGGCAGATGATCATAGCCCAGATCGTCAAGGAGCCGATCTCCACCAAAGGATCAAGACTGACTGCGGAAATTTCATTGGCGGGACGAAACATTGTACTGCTCCCCTTCGCCGAGAAGGTGAGTGTATCCCAGAAAATCTCCTCGAAGGAGGAGAAAAGAAGACTTGAGACGCTCGTGAAGAGCATACTCCCCAAGAACTACGGAGCGATCATACGCACCGCCGCCGAAGGCAAGAATGCCGCAATTCTGGTGGCCGAGCTCAAATCCCTGATAGCGAAGTGGGAGGGATCCTGGAAGAAGCTTTCCGAATCCAAGGGCATACAGCCCCTCTTCAGCGAGTACAGCAAAACCACCACAATACTGAGGGATCTCCTCAATGACTCCTTCTCGAACATCTACGTGAATGACGAGCATGAGTATGAGGAAATCAAGAGATATATCGCCCTCATCTCTCCCGAACAGGAGAAGATCGTCAAACTCTACGAGGGCAAGGAGCCTATCTTCGACCATTATGAGGTCACCAGGCAAATCAAGAGTTCCTTCGGAAAAGTGGTGCCGCTCAGACAAGGTGCGTACCTGGTCATAGAGTCTACGGAAGCCTTGAACGTGGTTGACGTCAACAGCGGAATCAGGGCCAAGACAAAGGAACAGGAAGAGAACACCTTCGAGGTCAACAAATACGCGGCCGAAGAAATCGCGAGACAGCTCAGACTCCGGGACATGGGAGGAATCGTGATCGTGGACTTCATCGACATGGAGTCACAGGAACACAGGAACAACCTCTACAAGTACATGACCGAGCTGATGAGCACCGACAGGGCAAAGCACAACGTGCTCCCGCTCACGAAATTCGGTCTGATGCAGATCACAAGACAGAGGGTCCGCCCGGCTACCGAGATAAACACCGCAGAAGTGTGTCCGGTCTGCCACGGAACAGGAAAGATCGCCTCGAGCGTTGTAATAGACGAAAGGATAGAGCGGAGACTTGCGTACTACGTCCAGGAGAAGGACATCAAGTCATTCGTCATCAAGGTGAGCCCTATACTGGGCGCCTACCTTTCACGTGGACTTTTCAACTCCTACGTGAACAAGTGGAAGAAAAAGTACAAATGCAAGATCAAACTGGCTGAAGTCAATGACTTCACAGTCCTGCAAAATGAAATCTACTCTGAGAATGGGGACAAACTGGACAACTAGTTTGTCCCTTTCTTTTGTATCTACGGTTCCTCCGGCATATTGCCCGCATAGCGGCGCCACTTCTCCAGAAGAAGGGTCATATCCTCGGGCATGGGCACTTCGAAATGCACCCTCTCCCCTGTTGAGGGATGGTCAAAGCCGAGAGTCCTCGCGTGAAGAGCCTGGCGGGGACAGATCGAGAAACAGTTCGTTATGAACTGGCGGTAACGTGCGTAGATGGTTCCGGAACGGATTTCCGATCCTCCGTATCTCTCGTCATTGAATAGAGGATGTCCGATCGATGACATGTGGACCCTTATCTGATGGGTCCTGCCGGTTTCCAGGATGCATTCCACAACGGTAACGAACCCCAGCCTCTCAAGAACACGGTAATGCGTCACGGCATGCTTCCCCTTGTCCCCCTCGGGATAGATCTTGAAGCGGAGACGGTCATTGGGGTCACGGCCGATGTTTCCGGTGATGGTTCCGCTGTCTTCACGGATATTGCCCCAGACGATGGCTACATACTTCCTTTCGATGGAATGCACGAAAAACTGATGGGCGAGGTTCAGCTGGCTGGCGTCATTCTTCGCCACGACCAGAAGACCGGAAGTGTCCATGTCGATCCTGTGGACGAGCACTCCCATCCTTTCGTCCTTGGCGTCCGCGTCCTGGGAGATACCCAAGTGGAAGGCGAGGGCATTCACAAGAGTTCCGGTGAAATGCCCGTGACCGGGATGGACGACCATTCCGGCGGGCTTGTTGACGATGAGAAGGTCATCGTCCTCGTAAATGATGTCGAGGGGAATGTTTTCGGGACGGATTTCGAAGCCGCGCCTTTCGTAAGGCATCATGAAACGGATCACGTCCCCGGGACGGACGATGAGATTGGCCTTGGCCGGTTTGTCGTTGACTTTGACGTAACCGCTCTTTATGGCCATCTGCACCCTGTGACGGGAGGTGCTTTCAAGATGATTGGACATGAATTTGTCGACCCTGAGGGGTTCCTGCCCCGGATCGACGTTCATCCGGAAATGTTCGAACATCCCCTGCTCATCATCTTCGGAAGCTGACGAAGCGCCGCTTTCGATGATGACTCCGGAATCCACTCTCCCTTCCTCGAGTTCCTCTCCGAATATGTCCTTGTCTTCGACCACTCCTTATTCCTTAGTCTTGGGGTCCTTGGAAAGATACAGCGTGACATCCGATCCCATGACGATAGGAGCTCTTGAAGCCGAAGGTGCCTGCTTGTAAACGACGGCGTCAAGGGTGTCGCCGTAAGTCTTTATGTCGGAATCGAAAATGAGCTTCGCCACGTTCAGGGAATTGTCGTGCACAGCGTCCACAGCCCTCATGTACTTCATGCCCTTGAAGTCGGGGACATAGGTACGGTTGTCTTCGGTATTGAGGCCGACTTCGAGATTGATGTCGGAACCGCTTTCGATCATCGTTCCGGGCTTTATGTCACGTCCCTTGTACAATTGCCTCAGGACATTGTTGGTGGCGATGTCGTTTACGTAGATGAGCTTCCCGAGGTTGATACCGCGGGAAAGAAGCTCCGCCTTTGCCTGTCTCATGGAAAGACCCACAAGATTGGGCATCTGCACCTTCTTGGGCGTTACGGAGTTGATGGTAAGGAGTATCCTCCTTCCGTTCTTCACGTTGCTGCCCGGGGAAGGATTCTGACGGTAGACAACTCCCCTGGCCATCCTTCTTACATACACGGAGTCGACCACGTCAATCCTCACTCCGGCATGACCCGCAGCCTTCTTGGCTTCCTTCACAGTCATGTTCGTGAAATCCGGAACGGTGATTTCCTTACCGTGGCGGGTACCCAGCTTGAGAAGCATATTGGCGCCCAAAACGAGCAGCAGGACCGCGACAATGGCGGCCACCATATTTTTGGCAAGCCAGGTGAGGAAAGGGACTTCGTCCTTGACCTCTTTCTTCGGGGCTTTCGTGTTTTCGTTCTTTTCCATAAAAAATATCCGTCTTGTGGCCTCTACCGGCCGAATAATCTTACGAGACCTTCAATCAGAAGGACAAGACCTATCACCGAGACGATGATTCCCGATATACGGTTTATCCATTGGAGCGTCCCCATCTTGAATGACCGCCGCAAATGACCGAAGAGCCACGAGAAGTTGAACCAGTACACTACGCTTCCCGCTGAAACCGCCAGAATGCACGGAGCGACACTGAGGTCATTCTTTTCCACCTGGACACCGAAGAAAGCGAAAAGGGCCAACATTATGGCGATCGCTCCGGGATTGGAAAGTCCCAAAAGAACCGTCCTTGCCGTATCTTTCAGCCAGAATCCCCCCTCCTTGTCCTCCTTGAGTCTTCGGAACGGGTCCTTGAACGCCATCGAAATGCCCATTCCGAGAAGGATCGCACCTCCTCCTATGAGGATGACGGTTTCGTTGGCGAAAATGAAGTCCTCCGCGACAGTGAGGGCGAACATCGCTATCGTAGCCCATAGGGTATCGGTGAATGTCGCACCCAGTCCTGTCAGGAAGCCGGCCTTATGTCCGTCCGAAAGGGATTTCTGCATAACGAAAATGGCGACCGGACCCAAGGGTGCGGAGGCGCAAATTCCTATCAGAAAACACTTGAGGAACTCTATCAACATCTGCAAGCTGTCACTTATCCTGCAAATATAGCAATAAATATTTGATGGATGAGACAGTAGCCTCACTACCTTTATTCGGACATGGTACGGAACGCGTCCATTATCACGGTCGGATACCCTTCTGAAGTGAATGCTCCCAACTTGTACTGCCCGGGACGGCATTCCGGTTCCCAGTAGAAAACACCCTGGCACTTGCCGCCGGAAAGGGCGGATTCCTTTATGATCCGGGAGAGTTGGGCTTTCCCCTTTTCCATTACGGAAGGGTCGGATTCGTTGACCTCGAAACCGGTCTCCACGATCATGCACGGTGTTCCGTACTTGGCGTTGATATGGTCGATATTTTCGAAACAATGGGTGATGGACTCCTCTTCATCAGTCTCCAGTCCACTGTCAAGTGCCCAATACGGATACATCGAAAGACCGACGATATCCCACTTCGCTCCGTACTTCCGCAGGGTATCGAGATTCCGGTCGTAAAGGTCCCGGTCGAATCCGTTGTCCAGATGGACTATGACTTCAGCCTCGGGGAAAACGCTTTTCACGGCATCGTAGCCCGCCGAAAAAAGTCCCGCATACTGCGAAGGATTGTTCTGAAGATGACCAAGTGATTCGAGTATGGTTATGCTTCCGTCCTCTTCCCTTATGGGGTCACCCCACCAGTCCCCTTTCACCGTCCAGAGGAACCCGTTGGATGTCTCATTCCCGACCTGTACCCATTTCGGGGTTATTCCGTTCTCCTTCAAAAGGCCAAGCACCTCCTTGGTGTGTTCGGCAAGCAAAACTTTCACTTCCTCATAGGAACGGCCGCTCCACGAAGCGGGAATGTTCTGTTTCTTGGGGTCCGCCCAGAAATCGCTGTAATGGAAGTCGACCATTACGGCCATTCCGAGATCATTCGCCCTTTTGGCCTTTTCGAGAAGGTCTTCGGCATCGCAATATCCCCCCTTCTGCGAAGGGTCTACCCACACGCGGAGCCTTACGGCGTCAAGGCCGAGATCCTTCATAAGGGCAGTGCACTCCATGGGAGTTCCGTCTTCAGTATGGAAAACGGCGCCTTCATCTTCAAGTTGAGTCACCCAACTTATGTCAGCTCCCAGCCAGAGATGATTCCGGGGGGCGGACTTCGGTGCGCATGAAAGAATCAGCAGCGGAAAAACAAGGATGGACAATGAGCGAAGGACTTCACGTACGTAATATCTGAATGGTGTCATAGGGGTACCTGATTGAACATTTGAGCGAATATAGGCATTTTTGAGTATATTTGCGAGTTCAGAAAAAGACTTCCTACGATGACCAAGGAACAGAAACAGATGACTCTGCTCTCCGCGATTTCCGCGGTGATGCTCTCGATACCGTATCTCATTCCCCATACGGGAATAATTTCCCTTTTCGCTCTCGTTCCGCTCCTCGCGATGGAAAGGATCGCGACCCTGTCCGGAACAAAGAAACTCTGGAGATGGCACTACCCCACTTTCGTCCTGTGGAACGCCCTCACCACTTTCTGGGTATGCAACGCTACGATATGGGGAGGCGTTTTCGCAGTTCTGGCCAACGCTTTCCAGATGTCGGTGGTGTTCGGACTTTTCCGTCTGAGCCGGAAGGCGTTCAAGGGAGTTCTTCCGTACATTTTCCTCGCTACCGCATGGATCGCTTGGGAAAGGGCGTATTTCAGCGCCGAGATATCATGGCCATGGTTGGTCCTGGGGAATTCATTCGCCCGTACCCTTTCCCTCGCCCAATGGTATGAATATGTCGGAACCATAGGAGGCTCGGTATGGATCTGGGCATGCAACCTGGGGCTTTTCGGCATCATGTGTGCCTTGTCAGACGGTTCCTGGACCGGGAAATGGAACATCAAGGCGAAGATCGGTGCCGCTGTTTCGTACGCCATAGTCCTTCTCACTCCCATAGTGACATCCCTTGTACTTTGGTACAGCTATGAAGAGAAGGGCACTCCACTGGAAGTTCTCATAACCCAGCCGAACTTTGACCCTTACCATAAATTCCAGGCCCTTTCCCAGGATCAGCAGAACGCCGTCCTCGAAGGCCTGATAAGGGACAACCTCAAAGACAGGAAGGACAATCCTTCACCCGAGCCTCTTCTCGTCCTCGCGCCTGAAACCTTCACTTCGGATGTCAATCTCGATCTCGTTCAAATGGGAAGGACATTCCGCAGGATGGCGGGCATCCTGACGGAGTACCCGAACGTGAACCTCCTTTTCGGAGCGACAACCTTGAAGTACACGCATTCGGACAAGAGGCCTTCCGATACCGTCCGTGATCTGGGTGAAGGGAATTGGCTGCAGACCTACAATTCAGCCATCATGACCGACGGCACGGCCCGGTACGAAATCTTCCACAAGAGTAAACTCGTCGTCGGAGTCGAAAAGACTCCGTATCCGAAGATTTTCCGTCCGATTGACGACATGCTCGGCGGAGTCATGGGAAGGGACATCGGGCAGGATGAGATTTCACTTCTCCACGTGGAGAACAACGCAGAGGGCAGGAACGCCGTGAGCCTCCCCATCGGATGCGCCATCTGTTACGAATCCGTATACGGGGAATACTTCACCGGATACATCAAGAAGGGGGCGAAGGCGATGACGGTGATAACGAACGACGCCTGGTGGGGAGACACCCCCGGATACAGGCAGCATCTGAGCTACTCTTCACTGAGGGCGATCGAGACAAGACGCGACATAGCCCGATGCGCCAACACCGGAATCTCGGCCATCATCAACCAGAAGGGGCAGATCCTGGAGTCGTCCCCCTGGTGGGAGACAGCTGTAATCCGGAGCGAAATCAACCTCACCGACGGTGGGACGTTCTTCGTAAGGAACGGAGACATAGCGGGAAGGATATGCTCTTTCATGTTCCTGCTGCTCCTCCTCGCCATGGTCGTGAGGCTCATCGTTCCTTCATCAATGAGGAGGAACTGATATGGACTTTTCAGGTAAGGAAATATTCAGCCGCACAGAGCGGCTGGTCGGTACACCGATGATGAAAGCCCTCTCGGAAACCAGGGTCATCATCTTCGGCGTGGGAGGCGTCGGAAGCTGGTGCGCCGAGGGCCTCATCAGAAACGGGATCGGACACCTCACGATGGTGGACTCCGACAGGGTGTCGGTTTCGAACGTGAACCGCCAGCTGATGGCGACAACCAAGACAGTGGGCAGGGTCAAGGTCGAAGCCCTCAAGGAACGTCTCCTCGAAATCAATCCCGACGCCGACATAGTCGCCATCCAGGACATCTTCTCTGCTGAGAATGCCGCTTCTTTCCACCTCGAAGAATACGACTACATAATAGACGCAATCGATTCCCTGAAAGACAAGGCCACTCTGATAATGGAAGCCTGCCGCACCAGAGCCGGTTTCTTCTCCTCGATGGGAGCTGCTCTGAAAGTTGATCCGACCATGATAAAGGTTGCTGAATTCTGGAATGTCAGGGGCTGTCCGCTCGGAGCCGCACTAAGGAAGAAGATCAAACGCTCGGGAGTTCTTCCCGCGAAGAAATTCCTCTGCGTATATGACGAGGAGGTTCTTGAAAACAAAGGAGCCACACCGGTTCCTTCAGCCCTATCCCCCTCTCCCTTGACGGAAGGAAGAGAAGATCTCGCCGACCATGACTGGACTGATTCCAAGGCCGTCGTGAACGGCACGCTGTCCCACATCACGGCCATATTCGGATTCACTCTATGCGGCCTCGTGATGAAGGATATATGGAAGAAATTCCGATAAGAGAAAAACGGGGAAAGATTATTTCACCCTGTCAGGATTCTGGGAAATGAACTTTTCCCAACTTGATGCGCCCTTCACGGAAGTGAGGGGCGAAGTCGTTTCATAGAAGTGACACATGGCTATCGCCAGGGCATCCGTCGCGTCGAGAGGCTTGTCATGGAACGATACACCGAGTGTCTTCTGGATCATCATGCTGACCTGTTCCTTGGAGGCTGCTCCGTTTCCGGTAATGGCCTCCTTCGCCCTTCTCGGAGCATATTCCGTAACTCCGATGCCGTATTCCATAGCGGCTATCATCGCGGCTCCCTGTGCACGGCCAAGCTTCAGGATGACCTGGGCGTTTTTCGCGTAGAAGGGAGATTCGAGAGCCATCTCGGTGGGATGATAGGATTTGCAGACTTCGGAGACTGTCTCATAAATCTGCTTGAGTTTGATATAGGCGTCCTTTTCCTTGCGAAGGTCGAGGATACCCATGTCCACGAAAGACGCCTTCTTTCCGCAAACGCGGATGACCCCGAAGCCAAGGATATTGGTTCCGGGGTCTATTCCCACGATTATGCGTTCTTTTTCGGGCATTGCGCCGAAATTGTTTTTAGTCGATGTAATCGAATCCGGTATAAGGTCTCAGGACCTCGGGGATAACGATGCGGTCAGCTTTCTGGTTGTCCTCCAGAAGGGCAGCGACAACCCTCGGAAGGGCGAGGCTACTGCCGTTGAGGGTGTGGCAGAGCTGGGTCTTGCCGTTCTCGTCACGGTAACGGAGGTGAAGTCTGTTGGCCTGATAGCTCTCGAAGTTGGAAACTGAAGAAATCTCAAGCCACCTCTTCTGTGCGGCTGACCAGAGCTCGAAGTCATAGGTGATGGCGGAAGTGAAGCTCATGTCACCGCCACAGAGCCTGAGGATCCTGTACTTGAGGCCGAGGTCACGGACGAGACCTTCAACATGGGCGATCATCTCATCGAGGGCCTTGTAGCTGTTCTCGGGTTTCTCGACGCGTACGATCTCGACTTTGTCGAACTGATGGAGACGGTTGAGTCCCCTCACGTCCTTACCGTATGAACCGGCCTCACGACGGAAGCAGGGAGTGTAAGCGGTCATCTTCTGGGGGATCTGGTCATCGGAGAGGATCTCATCACGGAAGATGTTGGTGACGGGAACTTCAGCGGTAGGAACCAGATAGAAGTCATCGAGACCCACGTAATACATCTGGGCCTCCTTGTCGGGGAGCTGGCCTGTTCCGAAACCGGATGCCGCGTTGACCATCACGGGAGGTTCAACCTCCTTGTAACCGGCGGCGGTGTTGCGGTCGAGGAAGAAATTGATGAGGGCCCTCTGGAGCTTTGCACCTTTGCCCTTGTAGACGGGGAAACCTGCACCGGTGAGCTTCACACCGAGGTCGAAGTCGATGATGTCGTACTTCTTGGCGAGTTCCCAGTGAGGGAGAGCGTCCTCGGGAAGACCGGGATCTTCACCACCCATCTTGACGACGACGTTGTCCTCAGCACCTTTTCCGAGGGGAACGTCAGCGCAAGGGAGGTTCGGAAGGAGGACGAGCTTCGCCTCAAGTTCCTTATTGTTTTCTTCCGCCTGGGCCAAAAGGGCGGCTGACTTGGATTTCGCCTCAGCCACTTCTTTCTTCGCCTCTTCAGCTTCAGCCTTCTTTCCTTCTTTCATGAGCTGTCCGATCTTTGCGGACATCTTCTTCTGGTCGGAAAGTATGGCGTCGCTTTCGGTCTGGAGACGGCGGCGGTTGGTATCGAGGTCTATGATTTCGTAAACGATCTGACGGGCGTCGAAATTCTTGACGGCGAGTCTTTCGATAACTTTCTCCGGATCGTCACGGAGCATCTTGAGAGTAAGCATATGTCTTTTGCTGTTTTCCTGGATTGTTTTCAAAAGAAAAAGAGGACTTCACCTCGAAGCGAAGTGTGTCCTCTTCTATCTTTCCGTCTTCGAGTCTTAGTTCTCAAAGGGAACTACTGAAACGAAGGACTTGTCATCACGCTTCCTGGTGAACTTGACAGTACCGTCAATGAGAGCGTAGAGAGTGTGGTCTTTGCCCATACCGACGTTCTTGTCGGGATTGTGGACTGTACCCCTCTGGCGGACGATGATGTTACCGGCCTTTACAACCTCACCACCGAACTTCTTAAGACCAAGTCGTTTGCTATGCGATTCACGACCGTTCTTTGAACTTGATTGACCTTTTTTATGTGCCATAATGAATTCTCCTTTTAAAAATTAAGCGATAGCGTCGATTTTGATCTTGGTGAGCTTCTGGCGGTGACCGTTGAGCTTCTGGAATCCTTTACGACGGATTTTCTTGAAAACGAGAACCTTCTTGGCCTTGACATCGTCATCAAGGACAGTGGCTTTGACAACAGCTCCGTCAATGTAGGGAGCGCCGATCTTGACTGCTCCGTCTGCATCGATGAGGAGCACCTTGGAAAATTCGACAGACTCGTCCTTCTTCGCAGCAAGACGGTTGACGAAAATTTCGTTGCCAGCTTCAACTTTGAACTGCTGGCCTGCAATGTCAACAATTGCGTACATCTGTTAATATAAACTCTTAAAGTCCGAACCGTAAGCGTCAGCTCCCGTAGGCTGCTCTTTCCGTGCTCAGCGGTCATAAAAATTTTTGGGACTGCAAATGTAGTGATTTTTCGGGATTTCCAAAAAATAATCACCGCACTTGGTCCCAAAATCTTAAACTTTTCGGCCTTGACCTGGGGAAATGGCCCTATTTCTCCGAAATCAGCTTCCTGAACTGCTCCATTCCCTTGGTCGCCACATCCTTGATATGGGTTATCCTCTTGTCATGGACGGGCACATCCTGGGGATCTATGATGTAAATGGGCGTATCCATGGAAGCGTACCTGTAAAGGCCCGCCGCCGGATAAACCTGCATGGAAGTTCCGACAATGAGGAGAATGTCCGCATCCATCACGGCGTTGGCCGCGGTTTCTATTTTCGGGACCGCTTCTCCGAACCAGACGATATGCGGGCGGAGCTGGGATCCGTTCGGAGCCTTGTCGCCGATATGGATTTCGGTATAGCCGATGTCGAAAACTTCCTTCTCGGAAAACGTATCGTCATATACGCCGTGCTCGGGACGTACCTTGGTGAGCTCGCCGTGAAGATGGATTATCCTTGTGCTGCCGGCCCTTTCGTGGAGGTTGTCCACGTTCTGGGTGATGACGGTCACGTCATAATCTTTCTCCAACTCGGCGATGGCGAGGTGTGCGGCGTTGGGCTTCACTTCCTTCAGCTGCATACGCCTCAAGTTGTAGAAATCGATAAGAAGCGAAGGATTCCTGTACCATCCTTCTATGGAAGCGACGACTTGGGGATCGTAATTGTCCCAGAGTCCTCCGTTGTCCCTGAATGTGCTCACGCCGCTTTCGGCGCTTACGCCGGCGCCCGTCAGGACGACCAATTTCTTCTTAGCCATGGTTTAGAGTGTCATTTGTGGAATTTGTGGAAGTATATACGTAGAAGAAAATATTTCATTTCAACCTTACTTCATTTCATAATAGAACAAATTTTCGTTTTCCTTGCTTCAACTATTTATCTACCAGTTATTTACATAAGATATGTAAAAGATTCAAAAACGGCAATAGTTAAAAAATTGGGCAAAAGTGTACTTAATTTGTACTAAGTTACAAAAAACCGCCCTTGCTTGGAGGCTTCAGGCGGTAAGGACTAATTCGTCATACGATGACGACATCGCAAACCTACGAACTTTTTTTGACTCGGTCAATAGATGCTAAAAAAAATGTGGCCGGGCGCCCCTACGCAACCCGACCACGCAAAGCAATACTTCACAACAAAGATACACCTTTCCAGGACTCCGGGCGAAATTATGTTTCCTTTGATTCCGTCCTCCTTCAGGATTCCAGGCGATCACCCCAAAATACATCATTGCGTAAATTTTACGCATAATGCCGGCTCCCTGACCTTGTGCCATTTTTTGGCACAATCTCCCCGACGTTAAATTAACCGGGCAAACCCAGCAGAAACGCCCCGTTTTCGTTTTTGCGTGTAATTTACGCAGAAATGGCCCTAGAATCGTTTTTCTTGCCGGACTTGACCTCCACGTCCACTCCACCCCCGAAAACCCGCCTAAACGGCCTTTTCTCGCAAATGGCGGGCGGTTGCGCTTCGGTCGTCATACGGGACAACGAAAGGAGGGCCGAATAGCCCTCCTGGACAAAGAAACGGGATGAATTGCGGCCTATTTCCAGAGGTCGTTTACTTGCCTTGCGGCCTCCGTCCTGAGGTCTTGAAGCGATCCAAGGGTAACGCAAATTTTTCTCCATTGCACGGGGCTTTCAGTTTCTGCCGTTGCGACGGCATCGGAAAGTGTGTCGATCAACTCCATTGCGTCTTCGATCGTGTCCAGAGCTGCCGAAAGGGCCGCCCGTCTTGTGTCGGTGTCTGCAAGGTTGTGTCCTTGCCTAAGTTCTCGTATCATAACTTAAAAAATTTGGTGGTTGTTGTCTATCTCGGCATCCAGCACGCCCGAAGGGGTGACCGTCAGGCGGTGCGCCAATGCTTTTAACTTTTGCGATATGGTCGTTTGCTTGACTTCCAGGACTCGCAGGTAGCCGTATGTGGTCTTGCCTTCCCGGTAGTCGTTCAGTGCGTCCCCGTGGGCCTTTATGATGCCGTCGAGCTGTGCGTCAAGTTGCCGTATCTGGGTTTTTAGTGATTCTCGGTAAGTCATCCTGAAGGAGTTGAAAAGATTGAAAATGAATAAAAGGGGCGGCCCTTCCGGGGATACCGCCCCACATAACCAAATAGTTAACGAAGCGGAGGAAGTTTTCCTCGCTCCCTCAAGAAGGCGTTCTTCGCCTCGATGATGTCCATTTGGAGGAGTGCGTCGGGGGTCTGCTCGAGGACTCGAGTATGCTTGGCGATCTCTTCCTTCGCCTTGGTGATGATATCCTCGTTTTTGCGGATCTCACGAAGTAGAAATTCTTTTCTAGTCATATGCTAATCTTCGTTAATGGGTTCTTGTTCTGGGTCTTCGGGGATGTCATCGGAGACACTTTCCCCGGTTGCGGTATCCTCCGGGACGCTCTGCCCGTCGG
Source organism: Bacteroidales bacterium (assembly GCA_017469845.1). GTDB lineage: Bacteria > Bacteroidota > Bacteroidia > Bacteroidales > UBA932 > Cryptobacteroides. Next base: position 30,151 of record JAFUFP010000022.1, read on the forward strand.
GGGTGTCGGTCTGGGTGAAATGGGCGGAATAACTCCTATATTCGTCCGCCTTAAAACGACGTGTGACTCCCAGCATTGCGCCAACGGTTTCGATATGGGCGTCTCGCTCCATCTCTTCCAGGGTTGCGTGACGGTGGCCGTTCAGCATATACACCAAGAAAGCCTCATCGTCGAGGGGCAAATATTGCTCCTGCGCCATATAGCTCCCTGCAAGTGTTTTGACGAGGTTAACGGCATCATATCCTTTTTCCTCGAGTTCACGCAGTGCTTTTGCCGCTCGGGAGATCCTCCCGGCATCGGCTGCGATGTCGTCAGGAAGCGGTACGGTCAGCGATTCCCGCATACGATCCCGGACTTTTTCAGCCTCGACAACGAGCGCCCCGTATTCGTCGAGGTGGATTTCTCCGGCCTTCAGGGGAAGATCGGCAAGGGTGGAGGTGAAAAAGCGGTGCAGCTCGTCAACGGTTTTTCTAACTTCGGGATCGATGCGGGATACTGCGACCTCCTGCCAACTTTCCGTCAGGAAGTGATCGACGCCTAAACGCTTGGCGGCTTCTTTGGCCGTACGTCTGACGAGGTCGACGAGGCCTTCCGTACCTCTTCGCATAATGGTCAACTGCCATTTCTCGTCGGTGGGGTAGTCCACTTTCTTGAGCGCCTGAGAAAGGGCCGGAAGGAGCTTTTCGAGGTCGTCCAGTCGTCTGGACAACTCGTTATAACGGGCAACATCGAACGATACGTAGCGGTCGCCCTGCTTCGTTATGGTTTTCTGCATATTGTTGTTTTTTTTATAAGGTTACTTTTTCGGGTTACTTTTGAGGTTACCGAGGTTAGGTTACTTTACATATATACATACGTATATATACCTAGGTGGGCACCTTTATAGGGGTGCCCCCCTAGAAATATTGATTTTATAGCCGTCGTTAACCTTCACGATGTCATGATGGGAGTACAATTCCGAAATGGCCTTTTTTGCCGTGCCCGCCTTGATGCTGCGGTTAACGCACAACTGCACCAAATGTTTATGGGTATACGTCTGCCCCTCCGTCATCAACGACAGCAATATTTCTTTTGCGGTCTTTGGCACGGGTGCGGGTTCGCTCCCCCATAAGACGGGGTCACCCGTTGCCCGGTCGCGTGTGAAATAGTACTCGTCGAATGGCGCGCCCCGATAATCCGCGGGCGATACCTTTATGCTGCCGTCGGTGTCTTCCAGGAGGATGGAAGCGTACACTTTCCGTTGCAGTTCGCTGCCGATATGCCCGTCGACCTTCATGCCGTCGGGGCGCATATGCGCCACTACCACGACCGCGGCATCGTATTCGCTGCCCCATTTCATCAACCTGCGTACTATCTCCCTCGATGCGGCCAGGTCGTTGGTATCTTCGACAAGGTCGCGCGCTCCGTCGATGACGACAAGGTCGCGCGGGCACTCCCGCAAGGATTGCTCGATGAGGCGGACGCACTCCTCCGCGTTGGATCGACGCAAGCTCATAACCTGGAAGGTGTCGTCATTTCTGGATATCTCCTTCCCCGAAAGGCGGGAGATCCTTTCGACGTGTTGCGCCAAGGGTGCGTCCCCCTGCTCCGTATCCACCAACAACACCCGCAACGGGGCGATAGGTTCGATGTTGAGGACTGCCGCCCCGCTGATGGCAGCGGCAATCATTGCCGCAATAAATGCGCTCTTGCCGACCTTCTGCTTTCCCGTAACGAGGCATATTTCCCCGCGCGGGGCGAATGACTCACCGTTAACCGAAATGAGGTTTTCCGGCTGCGGCCTTTCGCCAGGGTAAAAGAGCATATCCCGCCATGACGGGCCGACGTTCGGGAGTATTCCGTATTTTTCGCAGAATTGGAAAAGTTTTGCGATGGTCGCCTCCGGCAGTCCGTTGCGGTCGAAGTACCCCGGCCTCGCCATTTCGCGGTATTTTGCTATGTCCGCGTCCGGGCCGCATTTCGGCCAAAGTGCAGCGAAGCGGATATATAGTTCTTCCCCCGCATCGCCCAGGGTGCGGGCCATTCCAGCGGTGATCGCCAGCCAGGCGACGCGGTCGTCGGGCAGAATTATTTCACCTTTGCCGACCTTCTTCTCAAGTTGGGAAATGACGCTTTCGGCACTGGCGAGGACTTCCGCTCTATTGGCGTTTTCCGGCCTCCTGGCGGGCTTTTGCGGTGCGGGTGGCGTATCTTCTTCACCGCCTCCAAAATAGGCCGTCATTTGGCGTATATCGTCAATTGTGAGTGCGGGGGCGTCGTTTTCAACTTGCAGGATGCACGAATACCGATGAGGGCGCGTGGGTGTGTCCTCTCCCTTTGCCGCTTTTGTGCCATATAACTTGCAACATCTGGACGGGTCGCTCACGTTTGTATCGATATCGGCAACTTGATGAAAATGTGAACGTAACGCGCGTAAAAGCCTATTCACTTTTTCGCTATCCTCCGGGGCGATGTCTGCCTTATATATTACGTGGTAACCGTTCCCCGAATCTGCAAAAATATACGGCATCGGTTTGCCCGTCCAGAGCTTGACGGCAACCTTGTATAGGGTGTCCTTCTCGAAATCGGTTGCGCTGTCGTGGTTTTTTACCAAGCGGTCAACGTCCACCAAAATATAACGTATGCGTTTGATGTCCTCCGACCTGACGGTGTGCCCGCCTGAGGCGAAGTCGTGATAAGACGCATCACGCAAATACCCCTCCTTTAGCGGGTTCATCTGTACCCATGCGGCCTCCACGCCAAATGGCGAGGTAAACCGCTCCAGGGCGTTGACTGCGTCCTCGCCAGTGGCGAAAAAGCCGGAATACACCCTGCCCGGCTTACCGTCCTTTCCGGGTTCTTTGGTCTTTATCCTTATGCCGACATCCTCGACCTTGTCGAAGGCTACCCCTTGAAATAATTCAAGGCTTCTTCTTACTTCTTCTGCGTTGATCTCCATAATGCGCTATGCCAGTTTAAATAGGTTTCGCAATAATGCAGTCTGGGATACCAACACCTGGTCCAGTTGGGGCAGCGGTAGCAAGGCGCAACTTGCACACTTAAAGATATTTTCGTATCTTTGTTTTCGGGTATTGTGCAAGTTGTGACGATTGCCTCCGCTCCTTCTGGGGTGGGGGTTTTTCGTATCTCGTCCATTGCTTTTTACCGACTATGTTTGTACCTGGAAATTTCCCCGCTTTCCACCTTGGCCCGGAGGTCGGACATATCCACCAACGTACGACGGCCTATCTTCGTAATACGGAAAGCTCCCTTGTTGGCGAGAGAATGAAACGTAGGTTTCGAGATTTTGAGAAAGTCGCAAACCTCCTGACGTGTCCCCAACACCCCCTCGACGGGAGGGCAGGAAATCATACGATCATAGACTTTTTCGGCAGCCTCTTCGGCAGCTTGGGCGATGATCGCCCGCAGGTCGTCGGATGACATTCCGACAATGCTAGAAATATTCATTTCTATTTTAATTTTTCAGCCGTTCAAGCGGAGCGGCACGCAATACGGTGAAAGGGCCGTATTACCCTTTTTTTTCTGCCACACCTCCATAACTGAAAAATTAAATTGTTAACCTATGGATATTCGGGTGGCTTACCAAGCAGTAGCCCGAAATTCCAAGTGCAAAACAAACATTTTTATTTCACTTCTGCAAATTTTCCACGAAAAAATTATTCAAATTCTTTAGTGTAACCTCTTGTATAATAAAATATTATTATATCTTATCTAATCGTGTGAAAGTCACGCAAAAAATAAAAATAAAATTTGGGGGGACTTGATGCGGTGTTGTTTGACCGTGTCTTACCCCCACCCCCACCCACCGTCAGGGACGAAAAAGAAGGGAGAACGTTTCCGCTCTCCCTCGATTGGTCCGTCTCTCTCTAGAAAGTACGAAAGTATTGTGTCTGCATTATCTTTTTTGCCCGGTCTTCCTCTTTGGCACGTATGTATGTCTGGACTATCTCAATAGATTCGTGCCCGGTTACCTCGGCAATCGAACCAAGGGATAAGCCTTGATTCCACATTATTGTGACGGCAGTACGTCGTGCGGTGTGAGAAGTCACGAACTTGTAGCGGGGCGCTTCGATTACGGTATTTTCTCCTCCAATATTCTTGACTACTTCCGTATTGTCATTTATTCCTGCTAGTTGCGCTATTTCTTTTATATAGCGGTTTACTATCTGCTCGTTAAAACCGAAAAGTTTGCCGTTATACCGTGCCAATATTTCGCCTATCGCCTTGTTGATAGGGATAAATACGAATTTCTTCGTCTTCTTCTGCTGGATTTTAAGGTAGCGAAAGCCATCTTTAGCGGTCTTTATGTTGTCCGGCCCGACTCCCCAGTCGGAAACCCTTTGCCCAGTATAGCACCCGAAAAGGAACATATCACGCACCTGCGAATATATTGCAGGTTTTTCGCTTAGGTCGACATCGCGCAGACTCTTGACTTCTTCCTCGGTTAGGGCTATTGCTCCCTCCGGGCCGCTCTTCGATGTTGTATCATCGTTCAGTTTGGGCACTTTCGGGTGAACGTCGGTATATCCCCAGCCCTTGCCGAAGTTCACGACCGCGCGAATTTGACCAAATAAGAACTTCATCGTCTTATCGTTGTACTTCGCCCCGGTATTCCGTGTTCGAAAATAGTTTGCTATATCGAAGAAAGTCGTCTCCTTGCCGAAGTCGTCCCAATTGAGCATACGCCCACGATTCGTCATATACTCCTTTATACACCGCCTCAATTGGGCATATCCCGTTAATGTGTTCTTTGCTGCCTTTCTTGTCGTGTCCGGGCGACGATTAGAGCCTTCGTTCTCGATGATCATATCAAGAAACGCCAGGAAAGAGATTTTCTTCGATTCTTCCTCTTCCTTGCGTTTGCGGTTCTCTTCATCCATCAGGCGTTTCCGCTCCTCCTCTTCCGCTGCCCTTTTTTTGGCGATCTCCTCGGCAAAGACGATGTTATGAACTATGGCCTTCGCTCTTTCAAGAGTAAGTCCTGACGGAATTTCCGCATCTAGTTGTGATTTGATCGATTCCCGCTTTTGTATGATTAACGGATGCCTTTTCTTGTAGGTTTCCGTTTTGGTGTCGGATTCCCTGCTCTTGAGCCACTCTTTCGCGTCGACTTCAAGGCCGGAGGCAAATTTTAGATTGATTTTGGGGTTTGAAGACTGGACACGGACAATAAAAATTGCCGTTCCTTCGTTCTTTGAAAGTTTAAAAGTCGTTGCCATTGCAGTATGTGAATTAGTCCACCACAAAGATACGAAAAACCAACGAAAGGGAGGCAAAAAAGTGTACTAAATTTGTACTAAATTTTAGTATTTTATTGTACTTAGTCAAACACCAAGAAAGAAGAAACCCCCTTCTAGAGATCTAGAAAAGGGTTTTAAAGTATACCTAAATTTAAGTTTCTTACTTCATTTCATAATAGAATTTACGGACCCAGTATTCGAACAGCGGGTCAATGACCTGGGGTTCATCCCTCTCGTTGAAGGAAATGATCTCCTTTTTCATGAGGGCGTCCTTGAGTCTCTTGACATTCGCCGAGGAGTTGAGGGAGTACTTCGCGATGACGTCGGCGGCGCTGAACTTGGTGTGTCCGTCGAGGATAGCACGAAGAAGGCTCACCTGGAAGGTGGTGAGATTGTTCATCGTGGCCATGAATCTCGGCTCGTGGATCGATATTATGATATCGAGGGCATCCAGAAGCGTAGCCTCCACTATATATCCTTTTGAAAGGGAATCGCAGATCGAGATGAAATGGTTCAGATACCAAAGATTCCCGCGGAAAAGACGGTATGCGCCGAGGAGAAGATCCCTCTCGACGACCTTTCCGCCGGAAAGGAATCCCTTCACATAATATTCCACCGCATCCTTCGCCTCGACATCATGGAGATGGACCCTTTCAACCTGCCGGTAGAAAAACCTTCTCTCTTCGAATATGTGCTTCATCGCATTGAGGCATGACCCCGAAAGGATGAGGGAGCACTTCGCCCCCTGCTGCCCCTGGACAGAAGCCAACACTTTTTCAAGGGCCTTGTACACCCTTTCCCCTTCTCCGGTCTGGTCCAGATTCTGGAACTCGTCCATCATGAGGATAATGGACTGCCCCTTTTCCTTGGCTATCTTCCAAGGGAGCTCCAGCATCGATGAAATGTCATTGTCGTCTATGTCCCAGTTGAGGGAAACTATCCTGTCATGGTCGGAGAACTCCCTCTGGTCGAATACGAAATGCGTCCCGTCGAGATGACGTGATATGAGGTCCGAGTATTCCGCCGGAGTGGAAGCCACCGTTCTTAGAAGGGTCGTGCCCATCCTCGTGAGGAAAGCGGAGACTGTCCTTATGTTGAGGAGGCTGAAGTGGCCGATGAGGAACTGATGGCCACGGAGACGCATATTGAAGAGCGTCTGCTGGATAAGGGACATCTTTCCGCTCTTAGGAGGTTCATAGATCACGATCTGTTCTCCCTGTGAGAGGAGATTAGCGAGAATGTTGCAGTCATCCTTGCGTCCGATGAAGTTCCTGCCTGTTACATATTTGTCATATATGAACGGAGAATCCATATCTGTATCCCTATAGATTACGTGTTAAAACAACTTTGTTACGCAAATATATCAATTTTTTCACTATGAGCCCATTCCGATGAAAAAGAATTGCGGGAAAATCTTGCGGACAAAGGATCGGAGCCCGGACAAGGCCCCCTATTCCACGGTCCGAGGGAATGAAAAACCTCAGAAAAGTCTCTGAAGCATAAAGTTTCCAAAAAAATTTTGCAAATCCGCTCTTTTGACTTACCTTTGCACCCGCTAAAGAAAAAGGGGGTGATTTTATTATGATTATTGTACCACTGAAAGAAGGCGAGAACATCGAAAGGGCTCTCAAGAGATTCAAGAGAAAATTCGAAAAGACAGGAGCAATCCGTGAGCTTCGCGCACGCAAGAACTTCGTAAAGCCTTCAGTAAAGAAGAGAATTCAGATGCAGAAAGCTATCTACGTACAGCATCTGCAGCTTGAGGACGAGCAGTAGTTTTACTTCTCTTCCCGGAATACACATGGAAGTGTCCGAAAGGATGCTTCCATTTTTCGTTTGTGCCGCCGCCCGTGCGGAATATTGTCGAAATACGCTTTCGCCGCACCCTTTTCACGAAATAGAATATTATCTTTGTAGGGATGTCCCTTCGGGACAGCTGCAGGGAGATGAGTTCAAACACATCGACAGAATCCGCCGGCAGTGCCGCCGCACCCGTTCGAAGACGCAAGTACCGTCTTCTCAAAGGGGTGCTCCTGACCCTCGTCTCACTTGTAGCCATCGTTCTCATAGCCGTCCAGATTCTGCTGAATTCGTCCTTCCTCACAAAAACGGCGAACAGAATCGCATCCTCCTACATCGACGGTGATGTCTCCTTCGGGAAAATCGACGCCTCGGTATTCAGAAGCTTTCCTTTCGTCCACCTGAGCATAGACGATTTTTCCCTCACATATCCGCATGACAGGTTCTCGGCATTTGATTCCATCGGTGTCAGAAGTCCCTTCCGGGATGAAGGAAGAGGCACGGAGAAGGACACTCTGGCCTCGTTCCGCAACCTGACCGTCTCGATGAACTACATGGCGGCGATCAAGGGGGACATAAGAATACATTCGGGAGAAATCGGAGGCGCAAGGGTGTTCGCCCATCTTTTCGATGACAGGAACGCTTCCTGGAACGTGTTCGGCGAGCAGTCAAAGGATACCGTCTCTTCCCCTCTCCCGAAGATAATCCTAAGGCACATCGCGCTTCGTGACAATCCCCACGTGGTGTTCACTGACATACGGGACACACTCTTTGCCCTTGTCGATGCTGAGCGGTTGGTATTCGACGGGATGGTGGACATTTCCGACTTCTCCAAGCACAAGATAGGACTTGACATGGAGAAGATGACCCTTCTGGGAAGACTTCCTTCGGACTCCGCATCGGTATCGCTGAAGCATCTGGGGATAAACGAACGGAAAGAAGGCTTCGACGTTGACGCCTCGGCCGACGCCCTTATCGCACTGGCCGGGAAAAAGGCGCTTTCATTCCCGCTGGATCTCTCCGGAACCGTTTCCTTCCCCGACAAAGATTTCAGGAGCATATCGGTGAAGGACCTCAGTGCCAAGGCCGCGATGCTTTCCCTCTCCGGAGAAGGCGACGTCAAACTTTTCGGAGACAGCACATACGTAAGGGCTGAGGCACTTTTCGACGACTGCCCGGTAAAGGAAGTAATGGATTACTTCGGGGATTTCCTGCCAAAGGAAGCGAAGAACCTCAAGACCGACGCCAGGATATCCCTCACCGCCCTTTGCGACGGAATGTACATACCGGAGAGCAACACCCTTCCGGAACTTATCGCCCAGATAAACATCCCCAAGACCAACGTTTCCTACAAGGGATTCGATTACAAGGGAGTGATCGCGGCTGACGTGAATGCGATGACGGACAATTACGGGAAACTCGACGTGTCTTTGGATGAACTCGAAGTGGACATCGCCGGAATCAAGTTCAAGGGGACGGGAAGCGCCGAAGACCTTCTGGGCGACGATCCGCTTTATTACGTCGACCTTGGAGCCAGCGCGGCTCTCGACACCTTCAATGAATTCCTGCCGGAAGGGATGTACGCTTCAGGCGATATAGAAGCCGGAGTTGAGGGATTCATCCTCCAGTCGGATATCGACCCGTACAATTTCGCGATGGCCGATCTGGAAGGATTCGTACGGAGTGACGGAATCGTATTCAGGGACGAGCCCGATTCTCTTTATGCATTCCTCGACAAGACCGATCTCCATCTTGAGAAGTTCGGCGACGGAATGCTGCTGTCGGGGTCACTCGGAGTGAAGGGAACGGTTGACAGTCTCTACGCCACATACGGCAAGACGATGTTCATCCGTGGAAGACGGTTATCCCTGGCCGCCCAGAATGCCAAGGAGATAATTTCGGAGGAGTTCGGGCAGGAAATGCACCCTATCGTAGGAAACCTCAATGCCGAATCCATCGCCATGACTGGAGAAGATTCACTTTACGTAGGACTACGGAACACACGCAATTCCTTCAAATGGTCAAGCCGTAAAAGAGGAGAGGCCGTCTCTCCCCTTCTGACTGTTTCGAGCAGGAACTCCTCTCTCGGATTCAGGCAGGGAGTGAACAGGGCCAGGCTCGATGAAGTGGGCATCAATCTTTCCGCCATAAAGACATCGGTGGAAAGGGACGCACGGAGGGAAAGGACGCTTGATTCCCTCGGGAAGATCTACCCGGGAATAGAAAGGGATTCACTTATGAAGATCGCCGGAATCGGAACCCGCAGGCCCGCCCGCAGCCTTCGCAAGAGCAATGACGACTTCGGATCATACGGGGACCTGAACCTCCAGCTCAGCGAAAGTCTCTCCGAATATATGCGTGACTGGGATCTGAGCGGACACCTCCAAGTAGACAGCGGACTTGTGATAACGCCCTACTTCCCGCTCAACAACAGGCTATCCGCCTTCGACGGCTCATTCACCAACAATCAGGTGAACATCGACTCGATGACGATTCTTTCCGGAGAGTCCGACGTGAGCGCGAAAGGCAAGGTGACAGGACTTCGGGGAGCGCTCCTCAGGAAAGAGATGTTGGGCCTTGAGCTTGCACTGACCTCCGAGCGTCTCAACGCGAACGAACTTCTGGCCGCATACGACAAGGGCGCGAAGTACGTTCCCGAGCAAAGGGACGCCGCGATGGACGAGAGGGTCTCGGACGGGGAATACCTCTCCAGGGTCGCGACGGACACTCTTTCCAACGCCACTTCCGAGGAATACTCCCTCATCGTGATACCGTCCAACCTGGACGCCACCATTTCCCTCCAGGGAAACGAAATAGATTACTCCGACCTCATGGTAGACTGGTTCGCTTCCGACATCAACCTGAGGGAAAGGTGCATCCAGATAACGAACACTGTGGCGACCTCCAACATGGGCGACATCTATTTCGAGGGATTCTATTCCACAAGGAGCAAGGATGACGTCAAGGCGGGATTCGACCTCAACCTGGTGGACATAACGGCCGACAAGGTCATAACGCTCATCCCCGCCGTCGACAGCATAATCCCGATGCTGAAGTCCTTCAAGGGGATGCTGGACTGCGAAATGGCGGCGACCACCCAGTTGGACACCAACATGAACTTCATTCCCCCTTCGATTGACGGAGTGCTGAAAATCGCAGGAAGCGACCTGTACCTGGAAGCGGACGGAGCGATAAGGAAGCTCGCCAAGACCCTGATGTTCCGTGACAAGAGGATCGGACACATCGACGACATGTCGGTGCAGGGACTTATCGGGAATTCGGAAATCGAGGTATTCCCCTTCATCCTCGGTGTGGACAGGTACCAGCTGGCGATGAGCGGAATCCAGAACTTCGACCAGAGTTTCCAGTACCACGTGTCAGTACTGAGGTCTCCCCTGCCGTTCAGGATAGGAATAAACCTATGGGGCGACTTCGACAACTGGCGGTACTCCATCGTACGGCCCAAATACCGTAACACCAACGTGCCCGTATTCACCGCCCAACTGGACCAGATGCAGGGCAATCTCGTGGAATCCATCCACAACATCTTCTCCAAGGGCGTCGAGAGGGCTGTTGCGCAGAACAATGCCGAAAGGGGCACGATCGACGACATGAAGACAAGGATCGGTTACGACGGTTCCCTGGAATCAGGATCCCTGTCGGAAGAGCAGATGAGCCAGCTGGATTCCCTCCAGAGAGCGGATTCCCTTTCAACCGGGGTGACCCTTTTATCCGAAACGGGCCAAGGTACGGCTTCTCCGTCACTTGATTCCCTGCTGAACGCGAAGATCGACGCCATGACTTCCGGAGCCGTTTCCGGGAACAAGGAAGGCATATCAGTCAAAAAACAACAACGGCTCGCCAGAAAGGATGAAAGAAAGGCGTTCCGGGAATCGGTCAAGGATCTCACCTGCTGCCAGAGATTCAAGGCATGGATAAGGCGAAACAAAGAAATCAGATCAACCAGATAAATGAACAGCAACGAAACGATAGAAGTATCATTGTATTTTTCACCGTTCGATGAAGAATACGCATACATTGTCGAAGCGGAACTCTCCGAACTCCCCTACGACTCATTCATGATCGACGAGAGTGAAGGGCTCACTCCGTGCATAAAGGCGTACATCGGGAAGGAAGACTACGACCCAAGGGCACTGAAGCTTCTCTTAAGCGGGCTTGAAAGGGAAGTGACGTTCACCGCCAACATGATTCCGCCGCAGAACTGGAATCTCAAATGGGAGCAGCAGTTCACCCCCATCGTCATCGGACGGGACGTCCTAATAAAATCCGTCAACCATACCGAAGATGACATCGCCCTGGCCAGGATAGAAGCCGGCGTGAAAGCCAAAAGAAGCAGATACAATATCCGCATCAATCCAAACATGGCATTCGGGACCGGACATCATGAGACCACCAGGATGGTAATGAAGTCCATGCTCGCGAGGGCGGATGAATCCATAAAAGGGAAGGTAATCCTCGACATGGGCTGCGGTACCGGCATCCTGGGAATTCTTGCGGTGAAGATGGGAGCATCCAAAGCCTACGGAATCGACATCGATGCGGTGGCGGCGCAATCGGCATTTGACAATGCCCACCTCAACCGCGTGTCAAGACACTTCGAGACATACTACGGCGACGCCTCACTTCTGCAGATGGGAAAATATGACACTATCCTCGCCAACATCCACCGGAACATAATCCTCCAGGACCTGCCCACATATCTCAGGAGCCTGAAAAAGAAAGGTACCCTCATCCTTTCGGGATTCTTCGACACGGATTGCGCCGACATAATAGCCGAGGCGGAAAAGCTCAGTCCCGGAATAACTGTCGAAAGGACATTGTACGAAAAAACAGTCGCTGACGGCTCCACTTGGGCGTGCTTGACACTGGTTACAAAGTGAAACGCATTTTGCTCATAAAAGACCCCACAAAGGGACGATATACGTATATTTTAAAATGTTACAACAATTACAAAACGTTATAATCGTCAAAATATTTGTTAATTAAGAACGTTTAACTTTTCTTTGTCGTGAGGGGCAGGAAGGTCCTGCTTCGGAACGAAATTAAAAACCGCAATCGCCATGTACTACACAGCAGAAAGCTACGTCAAGGATTTCATGGATGGTATCATCGCCCGCAATCCCGGGGAAAACGAATTCCATCAGGCAGTAAGGGAGGTAGTTACCAGCCTCGCTCCTTACATCGTCGCTCACCCTTACCTCATTGACCGCAAAATCATGGAAAGGATTGCGGAACCCGAGAGGATCATCATTTTCAGGGTTCCTTGGATTGATGATGAGGGCAATGTCCAGATCAATCGCGGTTTCCGCGTACAGATGAACAGCGCCATCGGTCCCTACAAGGGCGGTATCCGCTTCCACGCATCGGTCAACCTCTCGATCATGAAGTTCCTCGCCTTCGAGCAGACCTTCAAGAACTCACTCACCACCCTGCCCATGGGTGGAGCCAAAGGCGGTTCCGACTTCAACCCCCGCGGAAAATCAGACGACGAGGTCATGAAATTCTGCCAGAGCTTCATGACTGAACTGTTCCGTCACATCGGAAAGGACACCGACGTTCCCGCAGGCGATATCGGTGTGGGCGGTCGTGAAATCGGTTACCTGTTCGGCCAGTACAAGAGACTGCGTGACGAGTGGGGCGGAGTCCTCACCGGAAAGGGTCTCGGTTGGGGCGGCAGCCCTCTCAGGCCCGAGGCTACAGGATACGGCCTGTGCTACTTCACCAGCGAGATGCTCGCAACCCGCGGTGATTCCTTCGAAGGAAAGACAGTCCTCGTTTCCGGCGCCGGAAACGTCGCACAGTACGCGACCGAGAAAGCTACCCAGCTCGGAGGAAAGGTCGTCACAATGTCCGACTCCAACGGTTTCATCTATGATCCCGACGGAATCGACGCGGAGAAACTCGCCTACGTCAAGGAACTCAAGAACGTCTACCGCGGAAGGATCCGTGAGTACGTGGAGAAATATCCTTCAGCAACCTATTATCCCGACCAGAGGCCCTGGTGCATCAAGTGCGACATCGCTCTTCCTTGCGCAACCCAGAACGAGATCAACGAGGAAGAGGCCAAGATGCTTATCGCCAACGGTTGCACCTGCGTAGCGGAAGGAGCCAACATGCCTTCAGAGCCCGGAGCAATCGCAGTATTCCAGGAGGCAGGTATCCTTTACTCTCCCGGTAAGGCTTCCAACGCAGGCGGTGTCGCGACTTCCGGTCTCGAGATGACACAGAACTCAATGAGGCTCAAGTGGACTCCCGAAGAGGTCGACGCCCAGCTCCACAGGATCATGAAGGACATCCACGAGGCTTGCGTCAAGTACGGAAAGGACGAGAACGGAAACGTCAACTACGTCAACGGCGCCAACATCGCAGGATTCATCAAGGTCGCTGACGCGATGATGGCCCAGGGTCTCGTATAAAGACCATATCCCCTACGGGGATTGCCATATATGTGTATTGAGGGGAAGCCACCATGGTTTCCCCTCTTATTTTTTCAGCCCCGCAGCAACGCTGCAACGCCATATGCTCCCGTTTCCCCGCTGCTATGATACAAATGTCCCCGCCGGAAAACGGCAGGGACATGAAGTCTTTTGGATAGTTTCATTCACGGTATATATTCCGGGTTAGAATTTGACGTCAAATAGCTATATGTACAAGTATTATAACCATTATTATCTGAATGAACAGCGAAACGGGGTAAGCCAGATTATAGCTTGAATCCATCGCCTGGGAAGAGTACTTTCGCCTCAGCATGTTGATGGCGAAAGGAGATGTCGACGACGCCGCGATGCAGCCCATCACCCTGGCGGGGTTGAAATGCATCAGGTGACATCCGATGAGGGCGACAATGAGGGACGGCAGGGCAGAAAGGATGAAGCCGTAAACGAACCACATGTACCCTCCGGAAGAAAGCAGAGGAAGGAGCGAACTGCCGCACCCCAAGCCGATCGTCGCAAGCAGAAGCGCAAGACCGGTTTCGCGGATCATCAGGATAGCGCTAGGAGTGGTATACGTCGTGATCCTCCATGAAGGACCGAACTTTCCGAGGAGAACGGCTATAAGGAACACTCCGCCGGAAAGACCCAAACGCAAAGGTGAGTCCATGCCGGGGAGATTGAAAGGAATCGCTCCGAGAACAACTCCGATCGCCATACCGAGGAAAATCGGAACGAGATACGGCCAGTCGAGTTCACGGTTGCTGTTGCCCACGAGTGAGGCCACCTTGGAAACGTCCTCAGCCTTTCCGGACACCGTTATCCGGTCTCCGACCTTGAGATACATGCTGTCAGTGGGAAGAAGCTGGGCAGATCCCCTTATGACCCTCAAAAGAGTGACTCCGTACTTACGGAGGAATCCGAGTTCCTTGACCGTATGTCCGGTAATGGCGCTGCGGGTAACTACGAGGTTCTTCTTTGCCCCGAGCGAAGCTTTCACCGCCCTGGAGGACTCGTCAATGGAAATTTCCGTTCCGAACAGAATGGCCGCGGTCTTGATATCGTCCGGATCCGATTCCACAAGAATCCTGTCCCCTTTCTCCAGAACGGGGTCATCGCACTCCATGAGAATGTCGTCCCCTTTGGATATGTTGACCACAACGAAATTGCCTTCAAGCTTATCCTTGACCTCCGAAAGATGCTTTCCGAAAACCGCGGGATTGGTGACTTCCATGAAGGCGGTATTGATGTCATCGTCCGCGATGGCCGAGACCGAATCATTCACCGACTGGCCGGAAGAAAGTTTGGTGATCAGCCAAAGGACGAAACCAAGTCCCAGAACTCCTGCCGGATATGCCAGAGAGAAAGCTACCCCGATACGGCTTGAAGCCGTAGGATTCTCCACCTCTGAGAGGAATGTTCCCGTAGCGGCATCATACCAGGCCTGCTGGGCGGTACCGAGTCCCGGGACACCGTTCACGGCACCCGTAGCGATACCGACGAGAGAAGCCGAATCTTCGCCCGAAAGAGCTCCGATAATGAAAACTCCCGCAAAAAGGAGTATCACCTGCAGAGCCGCGATGGAAACGGATTTGAGACGGTATCCCCTACCGGAGAACTGGAATCCTTCTCCGACCTGGAGACCAACGGAAAAGACATATACGATGAGCCCGAATTCCTTCAGAAAATGCAGGAACAACTGGTCGGTCCTGGCGCCGAAGGCGGCAGAAACGATGCCTACGAAGAGCACCCAGATACTTCCGGTACGGACCCCCTTGATGCGTATCCTGCCCAGAAGAAGTCCGATACCGATAACGAAACAAAGAATCATCAGAGAGTGGCCTGTCCCCACTCCGAGGAAGAAATCTCTCATAAACGAATTTTACAATGGTGAGAATTGCAACTTGAATCCGGACAGTCCGGAAACCGGAACCGCCATTTCCGACGGTCAGCGGGTATTTGCGGAAAAAGGGTGGCACCTCTTCGGATACCACCCTTCAATTTCCGGGGATGCTATCGATCGTACTCGAATCTGACATCGATAGGAACATGCTCCAGGCGGAGGTTCATATTGTCAGCCTTGTAGTTGGCGGTAGTTTTCGAGTATTTGTCCTCGAACTCCTTCGCGAAGGCGACGTCTCCGGTAGCTTGGGTCTTGAGAATAAGGCTCGCAAGTTGCTCGATACTCTCCTCCATCTTCTTGAAGTTGATGGAATAGTGACCATTGTTACCTCTCTTGAAGGCACCCTGCTCAGCAAGGTAGTTGTAGATCATGATGTTGGATTTTCCGAGAGCGGACTCCTCACCGAAACGCTCAGACCTCACGAGGCTGATGAAGAATGTCGTAAGGGCGTTCTCCTTGGTGGCAAGCCATGAAAGGTTGTGCTTGTCGACCATCTTGAGGACGAGATACTCTCCGAGGGCGTAGGCTTTGGCCTTCTCCCAAGTAAGAGCGGATGCTCCGAGAGCGTCAGATACGCTTCCCTTTCCGTTGACGGTTTCCTTGACACCGAGGCCATGGGCAACCTCACGGAAGGCGACATTCCAGTAGAAAGCTTCAGGATCCACATTGGCTGCACCGTCCTTATCGAAAAGAACGTTTGCTGAAGGACGGATGATACGGTTGAATTTCTCCATCAGGACATTGCGAAGAAGAATGGTCCTGGTTCCCTTCTCAGCCTGTACTTTGGGATCATAAGGGAGATTGATAGCGATAACCTTGACTCCGGCATTGGCCTGACCCGCATAGTAGAGGGCGTCGCAGCAGAAGATATTGGAAGAAAGACCGGGTTCGAAGGTCTTGTATTCCGCAGGGCAAGGAAGGCTCTGCTGAAGTTCGGGAAGCATTCCGACATACTTCTTGAGGAGCTCCGTCCTGTCGAGGTCCTTCAGGAGAACGAAAGCCTCATAGGAGGTCTTCTTTCCGTAAAGCTGGTCGTCATCGGTCTGGTTGGGGCCGATTACGAGGTCCATCTTGCTGTCGTCCATGTCGAGCCATGCGAGGTCGCTCTCATAGTAGTTGTCCGTACGGAGAGCCTCGATCTTCTTGAGAAGGTAATTCTTGACTGAAGGCTTGATGGTGATGTCGGCTGCGGCAGCGAGGCGTACGGCGATCTTCTCGATGTTCTCGCTGTACTCATCGTGATACCATACGGTCTTGAGCGAACCGTCCTCGTTCCTCCTGATGAGGGTGTAAGGGCTGTTCTTGTCAGGATCGTCGAACGCCTGGAATTCAGCGTCGGTCATGTCTGCGGGATAGAAGTTCACACCCGCGGGCCTAGGTCCGTAACCCTCGACAAAGGGCTGGGCGTTGATTCTGTCCCAAGGACCGTAATTGATCATCGCATATTCTTTCTGATCGGCGTTGGGGAGATTTTCCATGAGGGACTTGTCTCCGAAATACTGCTTCCAGTAGATCTCGTCAACCTGATCGGCGGCAAATTTGTATAAGTTGAGGACTTCTTTTCCGTTGTCGCTTATGTCGGAAAGGTCAGGAGTCGCGATCTTCACAACGGCATACTCCTGAATATCCTTGGATACCTTGGATTTGTGAGTAGGGTTGCAGGCCACGATCACCGCGGCAGCTGACAACATGATAAATAGTTTCTTTATATCCATGACAATGATTATAACAATTGCTTTAAAAATATTCCGCAAAGTTAATCACGCCCTTTGAGACAAACAATTTTTGACGTGACTTTTTGAAAAATCATAAGGCTTTTGCCGTATTCCGGGGACGTGGGACTTGAACAATGACAAAAACAATACTTTGCGAATTCCTTAAAAGTACATATCTTTGCAATCCCTTTCCGGACACAGACTTCGGCAGCTTCCCAAGGCCGATTTCAGCGATGGGTCCATGTTACGGCCTTCCGGATAGGTTTTGCGGGTGTGTTGAAATTGGTAGACAAGCCAGACTTAGGATCTGGTGCCTTCGGCGTATGGGTTCGAGTCCCTTCACCCGCACATTAGTTGCCTGGCTTCACGCCAGGCTTTTTTCGTTTGCGGCTGGGGACTCCACCTCTAACCCCTGTCGAACAATTTATAAATAAGTTGCATATTTCTTAAACTATTCTTATATTTGCGAAAAAGATGGATATGAACGAATCTATAAAAAGGATGCGAAAGTCAAGGGGAATGACTCAGGAGCAGGTAGGAATATTGGCCGGTATGAGCAAGTCACAGATATCCAGAATGGAGAGCGGAAAGCTTGGAAGTCCTGCCACGTACGCTCGTGTACTTGATGCCCTTGGTTATAAGGCCGTCGTACATTATGAGGATGTCAGAGGTGGCAATGGACTGGGAAGAGATCAGATACTATCAATGCTTAAAGTTTACTACTTATACAACAAGTCGGCTTTTGGAATTGAAAGAATCGGTCTGTTTGGAAGCTTTGCCAGGGATGAAGGGCGTGCAGACAGTGATATCGACATCATCATTACGCTCTCAAAGCCAGATTTATTTCTATACTCCACCATTGCAAGCCAATTGGAGACCGTTTTCGGAAGACACGTAGACCTTGTTTCTTCCAAATCTATTTTTCCCGAAAAATTTGCCTGTCGTCTGAAGGAGGAGACCATCTATGTATCCTAAAAAAGAACGCGTTCTTTCCCTGCTTGATGCCGCCTTAAAGGAGATGAACCTGTTGCTAGAAATGAGCAAGGACATTAATGCGCCCGACGACTTTGTCTCCAGCACTCCCGGGCTCATTGTTTTCCGTGCCTGCGGAATGAGCCTCCAATATATAACCGAAAGTCTCGTCAAGATCCGCAACATTTGTGGCAGTGACTTCTTCAAAACATACTCATCTATTCCCTGGCCTGCCGTCTTTGGGATGCGTAATTTCCTGTCTCACGAATATGGAGACGTTGATGCTGAAGGCATATTCAACACCGTTAAGACAAATATCCCCGAACTTTTACAAGTCTCTAAAAAAATTCAGCATGACGTGATTAAAGGAAGTCTGGATGCCTTCTTGTCAGATTAGTCTTTGAGCTGTAAAACAAATAGATATATAGCGTCGAGATCCTCAAAAATGGTTCGATAATTGTCCCTTTGCCAGCACAAAAAAGTCTTCCGAGTCTTTTTCAAGTCACATTGCTTACGGTCCCTCTCTTTTTTAACCCGGTGTCCGGTTTTTGAGGGACCCTTGAAAAAAGAATCCCCCATCCCTTCAAGTCCCTCAATGCCGACTGTCGCGTCAACGCTCTTTTTCGGGTGAATGATACTACATCCCTTCCGCCTCCTCCACAGCTTTGAAGTACCTGTATGAGTTCACCTTCAGTTCGCCCACAGAGTCCTCGTCGCAAACTATCGTGGAGCACGGATGATTCTGAAGGCAACTCAAGGTGCAGGCGTGGGAAAGAGGACCTTCAATCGCGTCACGCAGTGCTCTTGCCTTCTTTGATCCGAACGCCAAGATGACGACCTCCTGCGATGAAGTTACGGTCGCGACCCCGACCGTAAGAGCTTTGGCGGGAACCGCATCCGGATCTCCACCGAAGAAACGGGAATTCACCCTCCTGGTATCGGCGGTAAGAGTGATGGGGCGGGTACGGGACGAAAGGGATGAAAACGGCTCATTGAATGCGATATGTCCGTCTTCGCCAACTCCACCGAGAAACAGGTCGAATCCCCCCTCACGGGAAATCGCCTCTTCATACTCCCGGCATTCCTTCTCAAGGTCCGGGGCGTTTCCGTTCAGTATATGGATATTCTCCTCGGGAATGTCAATATGGTCGAAAAGAGAACGATGCATGAATGAATGGTAACTCTCCGGGTGTTCTTCGGGAATACCGACATATTCATCCATATTGAACGTGATGACATTGCGGAACGACAATTCACAATCCTTGACCATGCGGATGAGTTCAGCATAAGTCTCCAGAGGAGTTGAACCCGTACAAAGGCCGAGAACGAATGGTTTGTCCGTAACGGAAGCTTTGCGGGTGATCCTTTCCGCGATATGGCGGGCTGCCCACAAAGATCCTTCCGAAGAATTGTTTCTGATTATTACTTTCATAACGACAAAGGTGATTTGGGATATGCGAAATTAGCCCAAACCACCTTCAACGTGGAGACAATAATGCGTAGTGTTATTCACACTTTGCGCAAAATTGGAGTATCATCATTTTCGGAACCGTTTTTCCATCAATTCTTCGCTTGGATTCAGAACGTGTAAGTCGGAACACTGCCCGAAGAATATTGGAGAGTGGAAACTACGATAAGAGTCGTCAGAACGGCCACGACTATGAGCCAGAGAACGAAAATCACGAGTCCCGGATGCCAGGAAGGGGCCTTGAACCCGAAAATCATCATGACCGCCGCATAAAGAAGTCCGATGAACGGAAGGAACCATACCCCGAATGCGAGGACATGCACCAAAGGCATATCTACGACCGAGAGAATACCGGGAGTCTCCAGAAGTTCGCCTGTCGCGAAGGAATAGATATTGTCAAGGCCGAACTTGCCGGGGAAGAAGGCTCCGACCCCACCGGCGACCAATCCGGAAACGGCCGACAGAAGGAATATTATGCCGATGAACATTGTAACGGCCCTTCCGAAGGTATGGCCCTTAGCTTCCTGCTTGGAAGGATTGCTCTTCACGTTCATGACGTTGCGCTGAATCTCATCAAGCGAGCCGGTCTGACCTTTCTGGCTCCATTTCTGCTTGACGGTCCTCGCTGCGGGCATCGATATCCAAAGGATGATGTATATGGCGGGAGCCGAGAGGTATAAAGCGTCACCTCTATGGAAGAAGCCCAACATGGGGAAAGCCGTCAGGAGTGCAAAAGCCAACCTGAATATAACGACATCTATACCCGAGTATATCGCAAGACCCGAGCACACTCCGGCGACGACCTTGTCGGAAAGGTCCCTGTAGAGTTTCTTCTTCGGGCCGGTCTTCCCGGCTTTGGTGTCGGCATCCGCAGGATCACCGTCCGTAGATGAGGATGATTCGCTTTCTATCACTTCCGGTCTTCCGATGATTTCAACGACATCCTTGACCATCTGCGCATTCACGACACCCCCGTCGCTGGTCTTTTCCAGAAGGAGTTCAGCCATCCTCTCCTCGATTCCCTCCATAATCTCCTTCCCTCCTTCCTTACTGAGATAGAATTCCTCCAGGGATGAAATATACTCCCCGGCAGCCGAAGCGGCTTCAGCATCCATCGTGAAGGCATAGCCTCCGATGCTCATCACCTGAGTCTCAATCATGGTTTCTCAATGTTTGTATTGTCGATACCATCTCCTGCCATGCGGCATCCATTTCCGAAAGGACTTCCCTGCCCTTGTCGGTTATCACATAATACTTCCTGGGAGGTCCCTGGGTGGACTCTTCCCAACGGTACGACAGAAGACCCTGGTTCTTCTGGCGGATCAGAAGAGGGTACAGGGTACCTTCGACCACGATCATGTTCGCGGCCTTGAGTTCATCAATGATGGAGGAAGCGTAGGCTTCCTTGCGGCTGAGTATCGAAAGTATGCAATACTCAAGCACGCCCTTCCGCATCTGAGAGCGGACATTTTCTACTGTGCTTTCCATTTCCGTACTCAACTACTTTTTGTTTGAAGAAAATCGGGCCATATTCTCGGCTGTCACAGGGAGCCCGTACATCTCGCACTTCTGTGCCGGCGTGACGGCCTTGGGAACGGCGAACCACAGGATGATATAAATCCAGAAACCGGCGGAAGCCATCAGAAGGACAACCAGCATGACGATTTTGACGATCGCGGGATCGAGGTCGAGATAGATGGCAAGTCCGCTGCATATTCCGGCGATGGTCTTGTCATCCACGTTGCGGTAAAGTTTCTTTTTGGGCATGTCCCCGTCCTTGGGAGCATATGATCCTGAAGAAGAAGAGGAAGAGGAAGACGAAGAGCCGGTATCCGGTTCTGCGCTGCCGTCGGGCATTCCGAGTTGGGATACGACCTTTTCGACCAAGGCGAGATTGACCACCCTGGAGCCTTGTCCGACTTCGGAAGAGAACAATTCGCAGATCCTCTGCTCAATATCCTCCATCACTTCATCGACCTGGGATGAGAGCATCCCCCCTTTTGAAGAGAGATTGGCCTTGAAATGATCAAGATACGATGCGAGTCTTGCATATGCATCCTCGTCTATCGGAAAACTTCTGCCTCCGATGCAGGCATTGACCACTTTTTTCATTGTTTTTGGGTTTACAAAGTTATTGTTGATGCAAAGATATAACAAAATTTGAATACCTTGTATCACAAAGTACCAAAAATTTAAAGAAATCGGTCATTTTCGGCCGATTCCTTGATTTCCGGTGCTGCCAGAGGCTATCTTGCCATGATATCGGAGAGTTTCACAGCCTGGAAAACGATCTGCGAGGTACTGCCTTCATAGAGAATGCCGACAGTTTCGTCGTCTATCATTGACATGCAGGAGTATCCCCATGACCCGAATTCGTCCAGAAGAAGAGCGTAAGGCCAACTCAATCCCCCGTCCGTACTCATCTTTATTGTCATATGGTCACGGCTTTTGTCCGAATCGGGATTGGAAAATAGAAGCTGTCCCGCTCGAGGACCGCAAATGAGGCTGGCCATGCAGACAGGTTCACGGAGAGTCTTGTCGGAAGGATGGACTTTCCAGGTTTTACCGAGGTCGGAGGTCGTGAATACCCTTCTCCCTGTCTTTTCATTGTTCCGCATGTTGAGCATGAGCACACCGGGCTGAACTTCGGCCACCTGGGCTTCAGTCGTATTGGCGACAGGGCTTTCGCTCACATGCCATGTTTGGCCATGGTCCTTGCTGTAGATTATGCCGGACCACGGCATCCTGTCTTCTCCTTCCTGGTGCTGATAAGCGAAAACGAGAGTCCCGTCCTTCATGGTGATGCCCCTCCCCGGTCCCTGGAAAGAGAATTTCCATTCCGGTTTCTTCACCTGGGCGGTGACATTGACGGGCTCAGTGAAGACAAGTCCACCATCGCCGGAACGGGCCATCATGAGTTGCGGTGTATCGATCGGATCGAATCCGTCTCCCGCCGCCCACCAACCGGTGCGCCCACCCATGCCGTGGGTCCATGCCGCTGCGACTATGATTTCTCCGGTATTCTCATCAACGAGCACAGCGGGATCACCGACCCCGTTCTGTCCCTCGGGAAGGCCTCCCGCGATGCCCATATCGAGTACGATCTCCATCGGAGACCATGTCTTTCCGCCGTCTGAGGAACGGCTAAGGCCCACATCAATATCGTCCACAAGGTCCTGACTGAAGTTCCATCTCACATCATAAACGGCTATCAGGTCTCCGTCAGGTGTTGTCGAAAGTCCCGGTATCCGGTATGAGTCCGCTCCGTCATCCCCGTGATTCCTGACGCTGACGGCAAATCTTCTTTCCGACGGGCCTTCCTGCTTGATGGGCATATCCTTCCCCGAAACCGTCGCTCCTGAAACGGATGCGTCAAATGTCATTGAGATATCGTCAATCATGGAAGAATCCACTTCCAAGCTCACGTAGAAATAATTCATCCCCTTGACAAGAGGGATTCCGTCACGAAGAATGTAGATCCCCTCCCCAACCGGATCTTCGACATGGTCAGCTTCGATAACGTAAGACCTGTCCGCCCACATGGGGTTTCCGCCGCCCCATCTGGAAGACCCCGCCTGGATTCCTATGGAGGAAGTCCTGTCCGGAATGGCCGAAGCGGTTCCGCTGTACATCAATCGGACAGACGAAACGGCTCCTTCCGGAATGCCGGACAAGTGGAACTTGACTTCATCCAAAGTCGCGTCACCATCCGAAGGGACTTCGATCTCGGAGACAATGTTGAGGGACCTGTCGAGAATGACGGGAACCCGCGGGTTGAAAACGGAAATCTGCAGCGGCAGCAAAGCTGCGACTGCAGATATTATGGATAAAATGACTTGCATGACAAGAGGGATTGGTTACCCTTTTTCCGCTGCAATAATCGGGCTACAGCATGTTCAGAGAAGCTGTCTGTGCCCTTGAACTCTGGACGGGGGACATTTTACCGAAATTGTATTTCACTCCCAGGAGGAAGTACCTTCCCAGCGTCATGCTGATCCTGTCCTCGACGAAGTTCGCGTTGGCCGAGTGGCTGAACGCTTTTCCCTGTGCCAGAATGTCCCTGATCTGGGCTATGAGGGTGAATGCTCCGATATTTTTGTTGACCTCGGCGTTCCAGATGAAACTCGGGTGATCGAAACCGGACCTCCTTCCCGTATAGAAAACGTATTGGGCGTCGGAAGTCAGTTCGAAGTCTCCCGGCAACATCCATTCCATATCTGCGCCCACTGAATGGTCGGCGTATTTCTCGTTGTAGGATTCATAAAGTGATGAACGGACCTTTGAGCCGGAATAACTGTAGTCAAGCATCAAGGAGAACTTCTCGTAATTCATCCTGAAACTCGCACTGAATCCCAGCAGGTCGGTTCTGGAAACATTCCTGCTGAATCCGGTCTTCCCGTTGTAGAAGTCATCACCTGAAGCATCATTCCCCCATACTCCTTTGATGAAATCTCCGTACACCACTTCATCAAGATTGACCGGATCCGTCGCCGAAATCCTCTGGTACGAGGGCGAGGTCGTGAAAGCATAATTCACCGAACCGGAGATCTTGAAGATTTTCTTCTTGTCAATGGGTTTGTTGAAAGAGACGTAAGTGAATATATTCGCGAACGGACGGTCGGCATTGACCGGAACGGAATACATAGCCCCGCGGGTATCGTACCATGTGGCGTTCACTATACCGTTGGAACGGTAGTCCCAACTGAGATATCCGGAGAAATACATCTGCGAAGCGGGTTCATTGTAGCTGAGATTGACGTATGAGTTATGCAACACATACGGCTTAAGGTAAATGTTTCCGGAAGTCACTCTTGTCGGATTGCCGACATTCACTACCGGAGTCAGATTGGAATTCGAGGGCTGACTCATAGAACCGGAATAATTGCCGTACATGGAGAAATTGTTCTTCATGATATTGAAATACATGTACGGACTGATTCCTTTTGTCCAGTCGCCCTTGCCCACCTCGTTGTATATTCCGTAATTTCTGGCCAGAGTTTCGACATTCCTGGTGAAAAAGTTCACTCCGGCTTGCAGAGTGGATTCGGTCGTAGGTCGGAACTGAGCGAGAATTCTGGTATTGAGATATTTCGACGTATTGTCAGTCCAGGAAGAGTAGTAGTCATTGGCGACCGTATACTGGCCCCTGTCATCGAATGTGCGGGCAAATTGATGAATGCCGACATCATCCCTTCCGAAAGCGTCACGTGTCCTTTCCGAGTGGGAGAAGGTTGCGTTGAGGTTCAACTGCAGGCGCCACTTCTCCGCGATCGGTTCGACATAAGTAGCCGTGAAATTATTCGAGGTGGAATTCGACTTGTTCTTGTAATAAAGGTCACGCACCTCCGAATCGGCGAATGTGGTCACGCTGTAATCCTTGGCATCACCTTTTGACGATCCAATTGAAGCGTTGTTCGAGAATGTAAGAGCCCTGCTCTTCTTGCCGAGATTCTTTATTCCGAGGGATACGTACAGTGAGGTACTGAGCGCACCGCTCTTTGAATAGCTGTTCGAGGATGAAGAGTTGACAAAAGCCGAACCGGCGCCGGTTGTGAGGCTGTTTCCGGTGGAGAAAGATGAACTGCCCGTATAAGAAAATGTCGGACGGACGAGAAGGGTGGTCTTTTCGGTCTTTTTCTTCGTGAACTCAAGGTTGGCCCTCAGGGCATCAGATCCGCTCTCTCCCCTCGAATCGGAATTGTAGTCCAGGTCGCCGTCATCCCTGAACGTAGTTCTGGACGTTCTGGAGGCGGACTCGTTCTTTCCGTCGTTGAAGGATATGGTACCGGTCGATTCAAAACCTTTGATCTTCGTGGTGTTGATGTTGACTCCCACCTGGTTGCTTCTTTGCGTTCCCATGCCGAGGTCCACCACGGAATCAGCGCTTGGGTCACCAACACTTCTGAAAACTATGATTCCGCCGCTGTCTCCCGCCTGCGCGTTCATGGAGTTTCCGATCAGGGTGATCTGGTCTTCCTTGTTGTAATACGCCGCGAGAAGGTGGGCATTGTAAAGGGCGTCACGATCCGGAGGAATCGTCTGTTCGTCATCGCCGGAAATGGCCGCACCACCGTAAAGGGCGACGTTTCCGAACCATCCTTCCTCGTATTCTTTCTTGAGGGCTATGTCCACTATCCTCTCCTTGGAGGTGGACTCGACGTCGGTGGCCTCCTCGGATTCCGGTTTACGGTCAATGACTTTCACCTTGTCGACGACCACCGCCGGAATGTTGGAAAGCGCCACGGACTTGTCATCGAAGAAGAAAGTCCTTCCACCTACGGTAATCTTGGAAACATCCTTGCCGTTATTCTTCAGGGAGCCGTCCTTGCCCACTTCAAACCCCGGCATCTTTTTCAGAAGGTCGCCAAGAGTTGCGTTCCTGCTGGTGGCGAATGCCGCGGCATTGTATTCCAGCGTGTCTTTCTTCACAACGATCGGATTCGCTATGTCGGATACCCTCGCCGCCTCGAGAGCCTCGGCATCAGGTTGCATAAGTATTTTGCCGAGATCTTCAGTCTCCTTGCGGAAATAGTGCTCCTTGCTGTAGGCCTTGTATCCCATGAACTCCGCGAAAAGGACATAGTTTCCGTACGGGATATCCGAGAGTTCGGCTTTTCCCTTGTCGTCAGAGAGGGTGAAATTCGTGATCACCGTATCACCTTTGGCGACGAGATACACGGAAGCGTAGGGTATCGGTTCCTTCGAGAGTGAATCCAGAACCTCGACAGTCAGTTTTGCGTGCCTCCCTTGGAAAATGTCATCACTGATGAAATACACTTGCGCCTCAGCCCGGAAACCGGTCAGAAAAACAAGAAGGGAAAAAACAATGAATAGTGTTCGTTTCATATCCGAAAAACAAAAGGGCATAGCCTATATGGAAGACGCATGAAGAGAAGAAGCGTTGCAAAAAATCCGCAAGGAGTCTCTCCCCATTTCCAATCTCCGACAAATATATCAACTAATAGGGAAACCGATGCCGCAACCGGTGACTTTTCACTTCCGGGGAAGAAGTCCTGATCCGGGAGAGGTCCACCTATCCGCACCGCAAATATATGTTTTTTTTTAATTTTCAACTAAAATTAATCGTTCTCCAAAATATTTCTTGTTGTCTTTTCAGGGCACCGACCGAATTGAACAAATCCAAAAGCCCGACGGAAATCCGCCGGGCAATTCATCAATCAAGGGATTCTTCCTACAGACCGAGGGTCTTGAAGAAGTCGTTGCCCTTGTCATCAACGAGGATGAATGCAGGGAAATCTTCCACCGTAATCTTCCAGATGGCTTCCATTCCGAGTTCCGGATATTCCACGCAGTCGATGCTGCGGATGCTGCTCTGTGAGAGAACTGCAGCGACGCCGCCGATCGTACCGAGATAGAAGCCTCCGTGCTTCTGGCAAGCATCAGTCACGACTTTGGAGCGGTTGCCCTTCGCGATCATCACGAGGGAAGCGCCATGATCCTGGAATTCATCCACGTAAGGATCCATACGGTTGGCGGTGGTGGGGCCCATGGAGCCGCAGGGATATCCCTGAGGAGTCTTTGCGGGACCCGCATACAGAATGGGATGATCCTTGAAATATGAAGGCATCTCCTCTCCTGCATCAAGGCGGGCTTTGAGTTTGGCATGGGCGATGTCACGGGCGACAATGATGGTACCCTTCAGGTTGACGCGGGTTCCCACTGTATACTTGGTGAGTTCATCACGTACGGCGTCGATGCCCTTGTCAAGGTCGATCTCTATACCCTTGGTTCCTTCACCGGGACGGCGGAATTCTTCGGGGATAAGTTCTGAAGGGTTGGTATCCATCTTCTCGATCCAAACACCGTCAGCATTGATCTTGCTCTTGATGTTGCGGTCCGCGCTGCAGCTCACGCCCATTCCGATAGGGCAGCTGGCGCCATGGCGGGGAAGGCGGACAACACGGATGTCGTGGGCCATATATTTGCCGCCGAACTGTGCGCCAAGGCCGATCTTCTGGGCTTCCTTGAGAAGCTTTTCCTCAAGATCGATGTCCCTGAAGGCACGACCGGTCTCGTCTCCTGTTGTGGGAAGGCCGTCATAGAACTTGATGCTGGCAAGCTTCACGGTGAGAAGATTCTTCTCCGCCGATGTGCCACCGATAACGAATGCGATGTGGTAAGGAGGACATGCGGCCGTTCCCAAAGAACGCATCTTCTCAACCAGGAAAGGAATGAGAGTACCTTCGTTCTGGATAGTGGCCTTGGTCATGGGATAGAAATAAGTCTTGTTGGCGCTTCCGCCGCCCTTCGCTACCATGACAAAGCGGTATTCGTCACCCTGCGTAGCCTCAATGTCGATCTGAGCCGGCAGGTTGCACTTGGTATTAACCTCATTGTACATGTCAAGAGGAGCATTCTGGCTGTAGCGGAGATTCTCCTGGGTATAGGTGTTGAAAACACCGAGGCTCAAAGCCTCCTCGTCCTCGAAGTCTGTCCAAACCCTCTGCCCCTTTTCTCCATGAATGATGGCGGTACCGGTATCCTGGCAAAAAGGAAGAACACCCTTTACGGATGTTTCGGCATTGCGCAGGAACTGCAGCGCAACATATTTGTCATTGTCGCTCGCTTCAGGGTCAGCAAGGATAGCGGCGACCTGTTTGTTGTGCGAACGGCGAAGCATGAACTGACAATCATGGAATGACTGCTGAGCCACCAGAGTGAGGGCTTCAGGAGAAACTTCCAAAATGGTCTTGCCGCCGAAATCGGAGGTCTTCACGAGTTTTTCGGACCCGGGAATCTTGTAGTATTCAGTGGTATCTTCGCCCAACTGAAACATAGGAGCATATTTGAAATCAGGCATTTTTGAAGCAATTTGTATTTGAATTCACAAATTTAATGAATCAATCAAACCTTCGCAAATCAAATTTCTGACAATCTCGTCAATCCGTCAGGATAGCCATTAAATCAGTATTGAACCATATAAACTCTTTGCCGACTTTTTCCTTGGCAAGCATTCCGAGAGCTTCCAATTGGGACAGATACTTTTTGGCGGTATTGATGCTTTTGACTTTTTCTGACAGCAGGTTCTTCGGACGGATGTAGGGTTGTTCAAAGAACTTGGGAATATTCATCTTTTCTACAGGGAGCTTGTTGTCAAGCATAAACGTTCTGGTCCTTTCAATAAGAGCCTTAATCCGCATAATCTTGTCGACGGTATATTCCGCCGTTTGAGAAACTGCTTCCAACATATACAGAATCCACGGTTTCCACATCAGCGTCCCTGTAATCCCGCCCAGTTTTTGATAATACTCATCCTTGTTATGAAGGATGTATGAGCTGAGGTACAGAATGGGTAAATCCAGCAGTCGTTTTTGTATAAGGTACAAAATACAGAGTATTCTTCCGGTTCTTCCATTACCGTCGCGGAAGGGATGTATGGCTTCGAACTGATAGTGAGCCATTGCCATTTTCAAGAGTGGGTCTATAGGATACTTGATATCATCATTCAGGAATTCCAAAAGATCCGCCATCTTCATCTCCACTACTCCTTTTCCGCGTGGTGGAGTGTAAACAGTTTCGGCGACCAAGGAGCCCCAGCCTCTTTTTTTGATTACCACCTCCGCCTGGCATGGGCGGATGCCATCGTGAGTCTGTTTAACAGCCCTGTACACATCGATTATCGTATTGAGGGTCATCGTATTGTCTGATGCGACCCTGTTGAAACCTTCCCAAAGAGCTTCACGATAATGAAGAATTTCTTTGGCTGGTCCCTCAAGATAATCGTCTTCCTGATAAGACAGTGATCTATAGAGTTCATCGTCCGTCGTGAATATGTTCTCGATGGCACTACTGGCCTTTGCTTCACGCAGAGCAATGGTATTTACGAATATGGACTGGTTCGGGAGCGTTGATGCCAACCCTTTCAATTCGGCCAGAAGCCGACTTGCGATCATCAGCTTATTCAGCACATCTTCGTCGCGGTACAATTCCTTTGCAGGGGGCAAAGGCGGCAAGTTATTATATGGGATATTACGATCGTAGGGTTCCATTTTTTGACAGATCTTCCTTCAACTGTCAAAAATAACAAATAATTGACAGAAACAAAAGAATCTGTCAAAAAGTGAGAAGTATCAAAATGTGATTATTGCTTTGAATTCTGTCAGTCTTTACTGACTGTACCCTTGTCGTGAAGAACCCTCAGAGCACCATAATATTGAAACCTCAATTATGAGTCCACTTTAAAAAGTCTTGATACTGTCAGAAGACGATAGATAAGGCACGACCGGCTTGGCCGTCGGCCCGGTGAAAAAAATTGATGATTTGAGTAACATTCTTGATAATAATATTTTTATAAGTCATTGAAAATGAT
>JAFUFP010000023.1 GCA_017469845.1 Bacteroidales bacterium
TGCAGGCCTATTATCGAACTAATCCGGACCGTCAGCCCTAACCTGGAGGCAGTGGGGACTCTCAAAGAGGGCGGCCAGCAGGTCTTTTACAAAGAAGGAGACAAGGAATCGGCAATTACCATTCCCTACGCGCAAATTGACAGCTCCATGCTATCGGTCTTCCCTTTCGAATGGGTAGAAGGGTCAGCAAAGGAGTTTACTACCAGAGGAACGGCTATTCTCAATGAGGCCTTTGCCCAGATGATTTTTGGTGAAGAGAGCGCCGTGGGCAAATTGCTTTTGACAGGAGACAGCGACCAGTACCGCATCATCGGCGTTTTCAAAAATACGCCCCGCAACTATAGCATGCACTACGGCATCATTGCGAATATGGGAGACTGGTTCTTGCACGAAGGAAACGAATGGTCTTTTTCGGCTTACCTCAAACTGTATAACCCCGCCCAAGTTCGGGAAACCGAATCCGCCATTCTGGATGCACTGGCGCCGGATTTATTTGAAGGATCCTCTGATGAAGAGATTGCAAAGTATCGCAAAGGATTCCGTCTCAGCAACTTGCATGACGCCCACTTTGAGCGAGACGTTCGGGCAAATATCGCCAGCGCCAACAAGTCCATTACGATTTCTTTGGCGGCAATCGCTATCCTTCTGATCCTCATCGCCATTATTAACTTCATCAATTTCGCTTTCGCAGAGATTCCATTCCGCATCAAGAACATCAACACTCGGAAAGTGCTTGGAGAGAGCCGAGGCTCTATGATCAGACGCCAACTGATGCATGCCGGATTGATTGCTTTGGTGGCCTTCGCCATTGCTGCTCTCATCATGCATGTTATCGCCGGAACTTCCTGGGCATCCTATGTGTCGGATAGTATTGCACTGAAGGATAATGTCGGAATCCTGATTCTGATGCTGGGCATCGCCTTACTCTCTGCCATAGTTGCCGGTATTGCTCCAGCACTCTATTCCACGGCTCAGCCTGCCGCGCTTGTGCTGAAGGGCTCTTACGCGATGAGCGTGAAAGGAAAGGCACTGCGCAATGTCCTGGTAGGCCTCCAGTTTGTGCTGTCGTTCCTCTTCATCCTGATGGCACTGTACGTTCAAGTGCAGACCAAGTTCATGATTAACAAAGACATGGGCTTTCCGCAGGAAAATGTCCTGCAGGTCTGGTGCGGATATCCCGCAGGTGCTGCGCATGAACCGCTGAAGGACAAACTGTTGCAGAATCCGTCCATCACGGATGTCACTTTCTCCGACAATACGATTGTCTCCGACCAGAAAATGGGCTGGGGCAGGACCGTTGACGGAGCGCAGATTTTCATGGAGGTGCTCCCCGTCACCGAAGATTTCCTGCGGTTCTTCGACCTTCAGATCATGGACGGACGCGACTTCCAGCAGTCGGATAATCAAAGTGAAACGGGCTGTATGATTGCCAATGAGACATTTATACAGATGTATCCTCAGTTCCATGTGGGCAGTCTGGTCGGAGGGCATGTGGGCGATACCGAGATTGTTGGCATCGTGAAGGACTTCAATTTCAAGAGTCTACAGCATGCGATGGGGCCTCTGGTACTGCTGAACTGGGGAAAGACGCAATGGAGGGACTTCAGCTTTATGTATATAAAGACGGCTCCCGGAACCAACTTCAAGGAAGTTTCCGACTACATCAAAGAAGCGGTACGCACTTTTGACTCTACTCGTGAACCGGACCAGATTGAAGTCCGGCACCTGGACGAATGGATTGAGAACATGTACCAAAGTGAACAGTCGCTGGGGAAACTCATTACCATCGCCTCCCTTGTGGCCCTGCTGATTGCCATCATCGGAATCATCGGCCTGGTATTCTTTGAAACGCAGTTCATCCGTAAGGAGATTGCCTTGCGTCGCGTCAACGGGGCTACGGTGGGCAGCATCCTCCAGATGATCAATAAGAAATACCTCATTATGGCTGGTGCGAGTTTCGTAATCGCAGCGCCAATGGCCTACTGGCTGATGGCCGCATGGCGGAAAGGTTTTGCCTATCAGGCTCACGTCCCGGTATGGATCTTCCTTGTGGCGCTGATTGCAGTCGCTGCTATTACCCTGGCCGTCGTCACCCTCCAAAGCTGGAGAGCGGCCAATGCAAACCCTGTGGAGTCTTTGAAGAATGAGTAGGCTTCATAAGCACGATTAAACATAAATACTTTCTATCCGGATGCCAGGCGGGGCCTGGGAAGGTCCTGCCTGGCAGAAGGAGGAGAAAAAAGAACTTTTCAGGCAAGATTTCGCACATTCGTGCGTTTAATAAGAAAACGCAAACAATGATGAAGATATTGAAAACTGTTCTTTGCGCGGCGCTGCTGGTGGCAGGGCTGTGTGGGTGTGAGAAACAACTGATTCCTGAAATTAACCTGGCAGATAATCTGGAAGGAAGTTGGTTGAAGGTGCATCCGGAAGGAGTGCAGGATGCAGGGCTGGTGATCTGGACCTTCTCGACAATCAACAAAGAGAGCCAGGATCCGTATATCCTGACAATATACGTATCTGATGTATTCTCCGGAGATTCGGAGGCAAAGTACATCTACCAGCAACATCAGAACGGCTATCCCGGAGTAGGCAGTTCCACGCCGGAAATTTACCTCTTTGAACTGGACCACGACTTCATGCAAGAGGACAGGAAAGCGGCCTATACGCCCGCCGCACGGTACTATGTTAAGGAGTGCAGCAAGGACAAGCTGGTGCTCACGCGCGAAGAGGTGAATGTGGACGGGCCGAACCTGATCGAGGGCGATGTGACGTTCAGGAGGATGGGGCTGTTCACCAAGTAGATTCTTCGGATTTTAGCCTTAAAATGACAAAACTGCCGTCATCACAAAGGAGGTGGCGGCAGTTTGTTTTCCCGGGCGCTTTCTCTTATCTGCTTCTACTCCAACCGGAGTTTTTCTTCGTGCCGTCCCAGTTAGTAAGTTCATTGTTGGAGCCACCTCCGCCACCCCCGATGCTGACACCACCTTTTCCTCCGGCAGCGAGCAATCCCTCGGGGCAACCGAGGGAGTGTAAAGTTCCTTTACAATGTGTAAAAGTACTTTACAGTTTTCACATATGACTTACTTTCTCAAACTATTATGAATCTGCATTTTAGACAATATGGCTTGATGTTTGATTTGCTAGAATCCCGTGAACAACGCAATTACGATGATAATAGTTTCCAACCTCTCAAAGATCTTCCGCACGGAAGAAATCGAGACCACGGCCATCAACGGCGTATCCTTTGAAATCAAGGACGGCGAATTCGTCGCCATCATGGGCCCTTCCGGCTGCGGTAAGTCCACGCTGTTGAACATTCTGGGCCTGCTGGACAATCCCACCAGCGGATCGTATGAACTTCTGGGCACCGAAGTCGGCGGCCTGAAGGAGAAGGAGCGCACCAAGTTCCGCAAGGGCAACATCGGCTTTGTGTTCCAAAGCTTCAACCTCATCGACGAGCTCAATGTCTATGAGAACATTGAGCTGCCTCTGCGGTATTTGAACATATCGGCCTCCGAGCGCAAGCGGAGAGTCACGGAAATCATGAAGCGGATGAACATCAGCCACCGGGCCCAGCACTTCCCGCAGCAGCTTTCCGGCGGTCAGCAGCAAAGGGTCGCCATCGCTCGTGCCGTGGTCGCCGGTCCGAAGCTGATACTTGCCGATGAACCGACCGGTAACCTCGACTCCAAGAACGGCAAGGAGGTGATGGACCTGCTGAAAGATCTGAATGCTGAGGGCACCACCATCGTCATGGTGACCCATAGCCAGAAGGACGCAGCCTGTGCCCAGCGCACCATCAACCTGTTTGATGGTCAGATTGTAAGTGACGTAAAGAACGAGCTGTGATGAAATCTTATCTGAAATTCCTCTCCCGCAACAAACTCTACACCGTCATCGAAGCGGTCGGGTTGGCTGTCAGTCTGGCGTTCGTCATCATCATCGGATCCTACGTATATCAGCAATGGGCGGTCACCAAGGAACACCCGGACCGGGAGAGAATATATGTACCCGGTTTGCCGGGATCTCCGGGACTCACCTACGGTTTCCCCGGGGCAATAACCGAAATTCCCGAGATAGAGTCGGTAGCCAAATTGTGCGTTGTCGCACCGACTTTCGGGAACAACGAGATCCTTTATGGCGAAGCTGTGGACAGGGCATTCTTTGACATGTTCCCAAGCTATCGTTTCGTCGAGGGGGACGCGGACGCGATATTGTCGAGTTCAAACGTAATCTTGTCTGAATCCTTCGCAAGAAAGCAGAATCTTTCCCTTGGAGACATCATTCAATTGAGTGGTGCCGATTACACCGTCGCAGCGATCATGGAAGACAGGCATGACACCATCATGTACCCATTTGATGTCATTCAGTCCGCCGATGTCTATAAGGACAGTTGGGAACCTTTCGACAATTTCGGGAGCACAATCTGCTTCATCAGGGTTCGACCCGGAACAGAACGTGAAGTTCTGTTCGACAAACTTGATGCGGTCTGCAAAAAGGTGTACCCAGACATCTACGGCCGCTCTTTCTTCGACCATCTGGAACTGACCCGCTATGACGAGTTGTTCTTCAAAGAGACGGAAAAAGCGTTCCGGCACGGAGACCTTAAGACCATCCGTACTCTCATGCTTGTCGGACTGCTTCTACTGTTGTCGGCCATCTTCAATTATATCAATCTTTCAGTGGCGATGACCTCAAAGAGGGCGAAGGAAATGGCCGTAAGGCAACTCAACGGAGCATCCAAAGCGGGCATCATCGCCAAATACATCTCGGAATCCATCTTTTTCACCGCAATATGTTTCGGCGCAGGACTCTTGATCGCGGAAGCGTTCTGCCCCGTTATGAACAGACTGCTCAGCTATCCTGATGTCCCTATCGAGGTGGCGTGGAGACCGGGCTATATCCTGGCATACGTGATCATCACAATTCTTGTGGGCGTCATCTGCGGCGTCATCCCGGCCGCCATGGCGGGACGTCACAACTCTCTTGAGATAATGAAAGGAGGCTACCGACGAAAGACAAAGATGGTTTTCAGCAAGATCTTCATAATTCTGCAAAACGTCTTGGCCATCATCATGATATCCTTGGCCATAGTCATGGAAGCCCAGATGAGGAAGACGCAGAACCGGCCATTGCATTTCAATGCAGCGGACAAGTTCGACCTTTCCTTCATCACCATGGAGGACCAGACCCCTCTCAAGGATGCGCTCGAAGCCCTTCCGTGCGTGAAACGCATCGGCAAGTGCGCCGGAACTCCCGGCACCGTTACCGGAGGCCAATACAGCACAACGAGGGACGGGCAGGACATCTTGTACAAAATCTACAGAATGGACAGCACGGCTTTCAGCATGTTCGAATTCGAAATCCTTGAAGACTTCAATGCCCCGCCCTTCAACAGCGTATGGTTCTCCGATGAGAGCGCCGCAGCTACAGGGTTCGATGAAGAGTACCATGACATAAGCGAACTGTCCGGAAGAACCAACGGCTGCGATGAATTGGCCGGCATCTTCAAGGCGTTCCCCACCAACAACGCCAACATGGGTGAAGAGGGACATGCCATCATTTCCGTAGTACGGACCGAGGACATCATGATAGGAAGTTTCGTGATCGAAACAACCGGAGACAGGAAGGAAGCCTATTCCAAAATCATGGAAGTTTACAACGATTTTGCGAAAGACCGTTTAGTAATCCTCAATTACCCATCATGGATAGATGAAAGTATCGCCAAGGAGTGGGAACCCGCCAAAAGGAATATGCAACTTATAGAAATCTTCATGTTCCTTTCGATTCTGATCGCCCTGCTGGGCCTTCTTGCCATGAGCACCTATTATTCGGCAGAAAAGGCCCACGACATAGCAGTCCGCAAGGTCTTCGGAGGGACGGTAGAGTCAGAAACGAGGCGCTCGATCATGGACTATATGATTCTGGTGGGAATAGCTTGCGTAGTCGGTATCCCGATAGCGGTCTATGCAGCCCAAGAATATCTCAAGGATTTCATATACAGGTTGGAAGGATACTGGTGGATTTTCGTTGCAGCCTCCTTTCTCACTTTCGCCATGGCTTTCGGAACCGTTCTTTGGCAGACATTGAAGGCGGCGAAGACCAATCCGGCAGTAGAGCTCAAGAAGGAATAGGCTTCATAAGCACGATTAAACATAAACACTATGTGAATCTGCCGTCATCACTAAGGAGGTGGCGGCAGTTTGTTTTCCCGGGCGCTTTCTCTTATCTGCTTCTACTCCAACCGGAGTTTTTCTTCGTGCCGTCCCAGTTAGTAAGTTCATTGTTGGAGCCACCTCCGCCACCGCCGATGCTGACACCACCTTTTCCTCGGGCAGCGAGCAATCCCTCGGGGCAACCGAGGGAGAGAGGGTTATTTCACTTTCTTTGCTATGAGCCACGAACCGGACTTCTTTCCACCTATCCGAAGAAGAACCCCGTTCCGTTTCAGAAATGCTATATCTCGATTGATAGTTGGCATCGATACATTGAAATGTGCCTTAATCGTGTCTGTCGTTATTCTATCATTTATCTCTATGAGAGAAAGTATCTCCTCCTGGCGTCGAGATAAAGAGACTATTTCTTTTCTATCATCTTTTCTATCATCTTTTCTATCATCTTCAGTGACATCCAAGAACACCGGATGAATCGGTAAAGTCACCATAAACCAGGAATAGCTGTCATCAAACTCAAATCGAGCTTCAGGTGAGCCGTTATGCTCCATGGCGCGCTTGATAGTCGGGATCCCGGTCGATTTACCTTCGGTAATCTCCAACTCTTTGAAGAAATCCCCTATCCTTCGGTTCCGGTATTGACGGGGACGGACAAAACCCTTCGCGAAATCTTCAGGTTTCAAGGAACGGTCAGGACCGCCGGGATTGCTGATATACATCGCGTCGGGTTCAATCTCAATGGTAATCGGTTCCCTCTTCCGATAATCATAGTGGTAGAGGCATTATGTAAAGCCTGATATTATGTCAAGCATTCGTTTCTCAGCTTGAATTCACGTGCGTTAAGGCCATAAACTTTACATAATCTGTTTACATAATATCTTTGTGTTTTGGGACTAAACCCAACACAAAATATTATGTTACAGGAATCATTACTCAACCTGCGCCAACGCGTAGAAGCCTTGTTCCGCGACAAAGGATACAAGGAAGCGTGTATCAAACGCTACAATCAGACATGGGATCATTTGAGGGACTATATGACAGAACATGGCCACGTTCTGTTTACCTCAAAAATTGGAGAGGCGTTTTTGGCATCCAGATATGGTGAGCGATCCTTTGCGGACCTTTCTCATCGTCAACAAGAGTGCGTAAGGCACATAGATGTGTTAACATACATGTTGGAAAACGATGGTGTGATGCATACTCGCCAAACTCATGTCAAGTATGTTTTTTCTGGATCTGCCGGACTTTGGTTCAACAAGTTCCTTTCTGAGGAGACAGAATACAAGCGCAGTTCTTCAATCAGGCGATATCAAGAGCGTCTTCACAACTTGTATCGTTACTTAATGGAGCAAAAGACAGAAATAGAGGGCATTACGCCATCGCTCATGTCCGATTATGTTGCTCATTTGGACTTCGTGAAATCGGGACCAGACCGGGACAATATCGTGATGACCACAAGAATTTTCTTTCGTTATCTGTGTTCAAAACAGGTGTTGAAGGATAACCGACAGGAAATGTGGATGTCTCTTTTGCGGCTTAAGGGATCAGCAAGAGGGAGTCATCGGGTTCCATCCGTATATACGGCCGATGAAGTGGAGCGCATCATTGCTGCTATTGACCGCTCCTCTGCTCAGGGGAAACGCGATTACGCAATGACATTGCTTGCAGCACGTTATGGACTAAGAGCATCAGACATTGTTGGCCTTCGTTTTGTAAACCTTGATTGGGAACATGACAGGATATCAATCATACAAAAGAAGACGGAAAAGAAGGTGGTTCTTCCTCTGTCAGAGGAGGTAGGCACAGCCCTCATTGAGTATATAAAGTATGCTAGGCCAGCAATTGACCATCCCTGTGTGTTCATATCCGCTCAAGCGCCCTTCAAACCTCTGTCAAGTAGCGTCATGGCAGCTTTCTTACAGAAATACATGCTACGTGCTGGAATAGACTCGACAAATAAAAAGAAGGGGCCACACGCATTGCGTCACAGCTTGGCCACAAATCTCTTGAGCGTGAACACAACATTGCCCGTCATCTCGGAAATACTTGGGCACAGCAGCACGGAGAGTACGAAAACTTATCTGCGTGTCAACATGGACCTGCTGCGGCAATGCGCTTTGGATGTTCCTTTTGTTCCATCATCTTTTTATGAGAATCTATATGGGCAAGCCTAATGAGAAGTACCGCAATCACGGTATATATGCCGAATGGATTGCCAAATATGTTGCCCACAAACGGTCCTTGGGCTATAAAATGGAAGATATCGAGGAGAGACTCTCACCATTTGACAGGCTGACGATTGAACGCGGAGAGGCAGAAATCGGCATCACTAAAGACCTTTTTGATGCATATATGCGACCTCGTCCATTGGAATCCAGCACCAACAGATATGAGCGTGCCACTATACTCAGGAACTTCTCAGCATACCTTCAGCTGATGGGATACGAGTCATATCTTCCAATGCTTCCCAAGAATCATAACAGTACCTTTACGCCCCATATCTACACCAAGGCTGAAATGGCCGCCCTCTTCAGGGAGTGCGACAAACTGTACGTGCACCGTCATTATATGTACTCAATGAAGTGCATGATGCCTGCCCTGATACGTATGTTATATGGTACAGGTGCCCGTATCGGTGAAGCGTTGAATCTAAAGAATGGTGACGTGGATCTTCAAGAAGGGCTAATATTGCTCCGCGAGTGTAAAAACGGACAGGATCGGCTTCTTCCCATGTCATTATCCCTCAGAGAGGTTTGCAAGGACTATGCAGCGTACAAACTGAAATCTGGGCTGACAGCGACCCCGGAACGCCCGTTCTTCACATCTCCGGATGGACATAGTCCCACTGAAGGTACTATATATGAACTCTTTCGGACTGTCTTATATCGTGCAGGTATACCTTATGAAGGAGGGAAACATGGTCCCCGAATCCACGACCTCCGTCACACTTTCTGCGTCAATGCCTTGGTCAAAATGAGCGAGGCAGGACAGGACCTCTACTACTCCATGCCAATCTTGATGACTTATATGGGGCACAAGTCACTTTCTGCCACGAACCGCTACGTAAGGCTTACGGAAGAAATGTATCCCGGGTTGCTGAAGCAGGTGGATGCCGCCCACAAATACGTGTTCCCCGATATAGGGGTCAATCTGGAAGAGGAGGACTATGAAGACGACTGACTTTGCGAAAAACCTGTCCGACTTCTTTGGGCAATATCTTCCCGTCGAGTGCGGCATGTCACAGAATACAGTGAAAGCCTACAGTCACACCTTCCTCCTTCTACTTGAATATCTTCATGCGGAGGAACGAATCAAACCCGAAGCTGTATGCCTAAAAGACTTTACGAAAGATCGTGTTATTGCGTTCTTAAAGTGGTTGGAAACAGAAAGAGGATGTTCCGTATCAACCAGAAACTCCAGACTGGGCGCCATCCATTCCTTTGCCAAATACCTTCAGTATCGCAATATCTTGAATATCTCCAACTGGCAGGAAATCATGTCCATCAAGATCAAAAAGTCTCCTGCAAAAGAAATGGAATATCTTACCATTGATGGAATCAAGTTGCTACTGCGACAGCCGGATATCAAGACTAGGGCAGGAAGACGAGACTTCGTACTGTTGGGCCTCTTGTACGATAGTGCAGCCAGGGTTCAGGAACTCATAGACCTTACTCCTGCAGACTTTCGCTTTGATGAAACGACGACCGTCCGGCTGCTGGGGAAGGGCTCAAAAGTAAGGGTGGTTCCCCTGTCAAGTGATGAGGTAAAGAATCTGCGTCGCTACATGGACGAATGCGGACTGTTGGAGCCCAACAGGAAGAACTGTCCTCTTTTCCCAAACCCGCAAGGTGGAAAACTCTCCCGTATGGCCGTGCTGAATATCGTGAAAAAGTACTTCAATATGGCCAAGACAAAAGATCCAGACCTGATGCCGCCGCGGTTGGGATGCCATTCCTTCCGCCACAGCAAGGCTATGCATATGCTTGAAGCAGATATCAATCT
This sequence comes from Bacteroidales bacterium, assembly GCA_017469845.1. Classification (GTDB taxonomy): domain Bacteria; phylum Bacteroidota; class Bacteroidia; order Bacteroidales; family UBA932; genus Cryptobacteroides. The sequence continues at coordinate 10,179 of JAFUFP010000023.1, forward strand.
CGTTTATATCAGAGACTTCCTGGGACACTCTTCCACGACAACAACTGAAGTGTATGCGCGAGCAAGCGAAAAGAAGAAACAGGAGGCACTTGCGAAACTGAATCCGGGCATCATCAAGGACACAAAATCCTCATGGAAAAAGGACAGGGCCCTGATGGCTTACTTGAAAGACCTCCAGCAGAAATACTGATGATATTATGTAAAGTGAATCCCGCTCATATCGGCCTTCTGCTGCCCTGTGGGCTGGGATACTTTACATAATCTATGACTTTACATAAATCTGCTTATGTAAACCTTTACATAAGAGGCAGTTACCGACAATCTCCTCCAGGGCATGAATCGGGTAGTTGAAGGACCGCTCAGCCTCCGGCTTATATTCTACTTTCTGAACATTCTCCTTGACGATGTTTGTCTGGAGGTAGGCCATTGTCTTGTTGTAGATACTGTCAATCGGACCTTTGATGGAAGGGACTTCAATGAAGTTGTCCGGATCCTGAAGTTTGCCTTTGGGGAAAACGGTTATATCGACCTGGGTGTATGGGAAGAACTTCTCCGGATGGTCATTGAACATCAATAAAGCAACATTCTTCGGGTGTAGAGCCTCTTTAGGCCCGGCGAGAAGGTCCATTGCCTCCAGAATGGACTGGAAAGGTTCGGTTTCAATCTGATCGGCCAGCTTGCTCCCGGTTTTCACCAAATAATCCCTGACCAGGGTAATGGAGATGTCGTTTATGGATGCCGCCATGTTGGGGCGGTCATCAAAAGGAATGTTGCTCGCAAGCTCCAGCAACTCCGTCTTCATCTGCCCTTTAGGAATGATAGATGACGAATTGTAGCGAACGCGGTAATTGTATTTCTTGTCTTTGACTGTAACGTCATCAGGAACTTCATAGGGTCTTTCCATTCCAGCCGGACACCAGATGACAAATACCGTCTTTCCATCAATCTCCTCTATGCTTGTCTTGGGGTGATACACGGGATTGATCAGGTTATTGAACACCAACATATCTTTGCCGATGGGTTCGATCTCGTTCAGAGATACCCCTTTGACAGGACGAATTGGACGGCCGTCTTTCTCCTCAACACCGACAACGACATATCCGCCTCCTTCATTCGAAATGTCATTTGCGAAAGCACAAATGGTCCGATAGATGGAGGCTGGGTTCCATCCTTCTTTGAATTCAATGCGATGACCCTCAACTGTCCGGCCATCCAGAAGCTTTTCTATACTTATCGGCAGTGCCATAACATTTTGTCTTTTATGCGAAGGTAATCATTTTTCTACAACAGCCCATTGAGTTTCGTCATCGAAGAAGCTTTTATTTCATCTACGATATCAATATAAGGTTTCATGGACGAGTAGTCACTGTGGCCAGTGTTCTGAGTCAACCAAAATCCGGAAATGACACACCACCTTTTCCTCGGGCAGCGAGCAATAGGTTTGTTACGATCTCCTTCGGGACATTCATCTCTTCACAGAACTGTTCGGTACGGGTCGCGGCCAGATCGCAGCTGGATTGATACGTTCCTTTCCAGTTGACCCTGCCAAGCAGGCTTTTCGCCGCCTTTTTCCGCTGACCTTCATCAGTCGGATCCAGGCCTTTCCATTCCAGCCGGACACCAGATGACAAATACAGTCTTTCCATCATTCTCCTCAATGCTTGTCTTGGAGTGATACACGGGATTGATCAGATTATTGAACCCAACAATTGTCACACACAGCAGATTTATTTGTTGTTAAATATTTTTTCTTATTTTTGCAGAAAAGTAAGGAATTCTTATTTTTCTTAAACGTTAGAGATTATGGCAACTATCGCAACAATGTCATCGCGAGGACAGATTGTCCTACCTATAGCTATCCGCAAGAAACTCAGTCTTGGGGAAGGCTCACAGTTTCTGGTAGTTACAGACAACGAGAATATCCTCCTAAAACCCGTTAAGGATCCTTCTCTCGATGAGTTCTATTCGCTTATTGAACAGGCGCAGAAAACTGCCGCTCAACTTGGGCTTACCGAGAAGGAGATTAATGCGGAAATCAAGTCAATGCGAGCAGAGAAGCGCAAATGGCGGGTATCGAAGCTGAAGGCCCGACAGAAATGACAGGAACAAGATCAACGTCCGGAATGAGAATGATTTCCCTCCGGGCGTTTTGCGTCTTACGGCAAATTACGAACTCCCTACGTCACATCCCGTTATCATTTCAAGGGAATTGTCTATATTTACCGGAACAACAGAAAAAAAACATCGACAATCCCAAGAATACATGGAACCGGTTCTCAACGCCCACAACAAGGAGGAATATCCTCCGATGCATACCGCCGAGCACATCCTCAACGCAACAATGGTAAGGATGTTCGGTTGTCCCAGATCGAAAAACGCCCACATCGAGAAGAAGAAATCCAAATGCGACTACTTTCTTGAAAAAGCTCCGACCGACGGGCAGGTCGCAGCGATAGAAGCCGCTGTAAATGAAGTGATTTCCCGAAACCTCGATGTAAGGATCGAGTTCATGACAAGGGAAGAAGCAGCGGAAATCGTGGACCTGAGCAAACTCCCCGAAGATGTCTCCGAGACTCTGCGCATCGTCCGTGTCGGTGACTATGACGCATGCGCATGCATAGGCGCCCATGTAGGCAACACTTCCGAGATCGGCACCTTCAAAATCCTATCCCACGATTTCAATGACGGGGTATGGAGAGTGAGATGGAAGGTTGTGCAGTGACAGAAAGAAAACGAAACCAAAATCGACAATAAAAGTGATTCCGGGGCCGCAGCTATCCGCTCGCAGTCCCGGAATCCGCCTCATCTCCCCTTTGCCGGAGCGGAATCTTTACTCCATGCACATCCTGAAAATATTCTCCACGTCCTCCTGACGGAGATGCTTGAATCCCCTCAGCACATCCCCTCCGACCGCTTTCCTTGCCATTACCGGGAAATTCTCCTCCCCGATTCCGACCTCAGGAAGAGTCCTCTTCAGGCCGAAGGTATCGAAGAGAACTGAGGAGAGACACTCTATCGCCTTGGATGCGATCTCCATCGGAGAGCCTTCGGCGCTCAATCCGAACACATTCACTCCGAACTGGACATAACGTCCCACGTTCTTTTCGTCAAGGCAATACTTGAGCCACCTTGGCGTAAGTATGGCGAGCCCGAGGCCATGGGTTATGTCATAGATGGCGGATAGTTCGTGCTCCATCGGATGGCAGGACCATGGAAGGGCCTTGCCGGCATTGATGAAGCCGTTGATCGCCCAGGAAGAAGTCCACATGAGGTTCGCTCTGGCCTCGTAGTTGTCCGGCTCCTTTATCGCAATCGGTGTGTATTTGATGACGGTCTTCATGAGTCCTTCCATGAAACAGTCCAGCATATACATGTCCGAATCCATATTGAAATACACCTCGATGATATGCGAAAGGATATCGGCGCTTCCGCAGGCCGTCTGGTAAGGACTTACCGTGAATGTATTCGTGGGATCGAGGAAAGACACCTTGGGAAGGATATGGGGGTCAAGTCTCCCGTATTTGTCCTTGGTATCCGGATTGGATATCACTCCCGCCGTATCCATTTCAGATCCGGTGGCGGAAAGAGTCAGTATGTCGAGGATGGGAAGGGCTTTCTCAACGGGAGCCATTATTGCGGGGTCGAAAAAATCCCATGCGTCATGATCGACGCATGCCGAAGCGGCAATCCATTTGGTAGCGTCGATTGTGGAGCCGCCGCCTACCGCCAGCAGCACATCAATTCCCTTTTCCTTGCAGATCTTCGCGCCTTCACGGACAGAGGACACCTTGGGATTGGGTTCGATGCCGGAAAGTTCATACAGTTCCAGACCGGCCTTCCGTATTTCGGAGACGACTTTGTCGTAAAGACCGATTTTCTTGATGGAACCGCCTCCATAGGTCATGAGGACTTTTGTGCCGAACCTACGCAGTTCCGGTCCGAGATTATGAAGCTGGTCCTTGCCGAAGTATACCCTTACAGGTATATCGTAAACGAAATCATGTATCATATCAATTGTTATTTATGGATGCTTGCAAAAATAATCACCTTTGTCTAACTTCGCAATACACAATGTCTTTTATAAACATCCGATAGAAAATATGAAACGGGTTATACTTCTGTCATTGGCCGCATTGGCCATCCTCTCATGCGGAGAAAACCGCTCCTCAAAATCAAATAAAGATAAACCGGTGGAGGCCATTGAGATCCTCCCTACCGAAATCCGCGAAAACCCCATTGAACTTTTCGACCGGAAATGGGCCCTCGTCACCGTCGGCACACCGGATGACGTCAACACGATGACGATTTCCTGGGGATCCCTCGGGGAACTCTGGGGCAAACCCGTCGTAACGGTCTACGTCTCCTCCAGCCGCTACACACATGAATTCATGGAAAGGAACCCTAAATTCACCGTTACCTTCTTCCCCGAAGAATGCCGCGGAGCCCTTCAGTACCTGGGAAGCCACTCGGGGCGTGACGGTGACAAGATAAGCGAATCCGGTCTCACTCTCGAATTCCTCCAGAGCGGTCTTCCCTCATTCAAGGAAGCCGACATGGTAATCGAAGCCCGAAAGATCTACGGATACCCCTTCTCAGAGGAAGGTTTCGGCGATGTTCCCGCCCAGTTGTATTCCTCCGGAAGGATGGGAGTGCATTCGGTCTATGTCGGGGAAATCGAGCACGTTTGGGTAAAAGGCCGCGAAGGTGAGCCTTCTTCCAGCTCCAAGTAGTTTCACGGGAAAAACCTGAAGAACATGAAAAAGATACTGCTGACTATTCTCTCCTTGTTTGCTGTCTTCTTCTCCTCCCAAGCCAAGGAGTACGAAATCCATGGTCCACAGGGCGGGATTTCAATGAAGATCACCCTCCCGGAAGGATTCGACAAGGAAAGCGACAAGTGTCCTATGGTCATCCTCATGCACGGGATATTCGTCAGCAAAGGCATAAACCCCATGCCGGCCATAGCCAAAGGGTTGGCGCATGACGGAATCGCCTCGATAAGGTTCGACTTCAACGGACACGGGGCAAGTGAAGGCCGCCGGCAGGACATGACGGTTCCCCTCGAAATCGCTGACGCCATCACCGTTCTACGCTATGTCCAGTCACTCCCCTATGTCGACGGGATAGGTTTCCTTGGGCATTCGCAGGGTGGAGTCATAGCCTCTATGACTGCCGGACAGCTCGTTTCCCAAGGTGAGAAAGTTCCCGACGGAATGATACTCATCGCCCCGGGATCGGTGATAAAGGACGCCACGCAGGGAGGAGTCTTCTTCGGAGTGCATTTCGACCCGAAGGATCCTCCGGAGTTCATCCGATGCTTCGGATTGATGAAACTCGGTCGAGAGTATCTCCTCTCGACCCAGGAACTGGACATATTCGGAACGGCAGCCCACTACAAAGGGCCGGTGAGACTCATCCACGGAACCGTTGACAAGATTGTTCCGATGCGCTGCAGCGAGCAGTACCTTGAGACCTACGGTGAAGAAGCGGAACTCATTGCCGTGGAAGGAGAGAACCACCTTATCACGAAGAAGAAAAAGAAAGTCGTTTCACTTGTGAGGGAGTTTTTCAGAGGAATTTTCTATGGGGAATAGTCTTTTTTCCGGGATATGACGTACCTTTGCGTCCGCAAAAAAGACAAAAACGACGACACAATGGCTGAAAAACAAAGAATCGTATTCCTCGATTACCTTCGTGCGGCTGCATGCTTTATGGTCCTTCTGGTGCATTCCAGCGAATGCGTATACTCGGATGATTATTCATTCTCTTTCCCTTCGGAACTGGCCAGGTGGAGCATAATGTTTTTCCAGTGTTTCGTAAGGCCAATCGCGGTTCCCCTTTTCCTCATGGCGTCCGCGTACCTTCTTGTTCCCGTCACAAAGCCTACGGGAGAATTCCTCAAGAAGCGTTTCACAAGGGTGGGCATACCGTTCGTGGTGTTCCTGTTCCTCTACGCTTTCCTTCCCGCAGTCTGGGGAGAATTCACCTGGGCGGAAGCATGGGCCAACGTGAAGCAGGCCGGAATCAATTTCATTCCGAGGGAATCGCACCTCTGGTTCGTGTACATGATGCTGGGGTTATACCTCATAATGCCTGTCATATCCCCCTGGCTGGACAAGGTGAGCAAGAAAGAGGAGCAGTTCTTCCTGGGAATATGGGGATTCACCCTGTGCCTATACTGGCTAAGGGACATATTCGGACCGGTTTTCGGAGAATGCTGGTGGAACCCCTACCCCTTCTTCTACTACGTGTCGGGCTTTGTAGGATACATTGTCCTCGGGCACTACATAAGGAAATGGGTCGACTGGTCCCCCGCTAAAGTAAGGAGCATCTGCATCCCCGTTCTCCTCGCGCTCTATGCATTCAGCTGCTGGCAGTTTTACCGCAGAAGTTTCCTCTTCGAAACTAACAGGGAGCTGGAGATGCATCTTCAGAACGACACCATCATCGCCGGGGTGATGAGCGCTTGCGTATTCCTTCTTTTCAGGACGATTTCTTCTCCGGGCAAAGCCTACGGAACGGTCAGGAGCATTTCAGCGGCAAGCTACGGAATGTACCTCATGCACATGCTGATGCTGCCTGCCATCTTCTCGGTGATGAATCCCCTTCTTCCCGTCCCGCTGGCAATCCTCGCAACTGCGATCCTTTCTTACCTTGCGAGCTGGGCAATTTCCGCTCTCATCGGGAAACTTCCTTTCGGGAAATACATTGTGGGATAATCCCGCACAGGAACTGATATACTGTCCGGCCGGGGGCGATCGCCCTTCGGCCGGATCTTTTTTTTCAGCCGAAAGTAAACTGAACCTTTCCCCCGCTTAATCAGCTTCCATATCCCATAGCCGCACTCTCGGCAGAATTCCGTATATTACCGGACAGGGGGCTTGTCAACATATCGACCTATCGGCCGTCCTCCAGGGAAGAATATGTCCTGCTGCAAGGTCTTTCGGACGGCTCGTTTGAGCGTTACGGAGAAACCTTCCTTGGAGAAGTGAGGAAATACTACTGCCAAGAGAAAGTGACCGAACTCCCTCCGATCAAAGGCTGATCCACAATCGGTCAAGTGCCACGCAACGAGGGAAGAAGGTATCCGATTCAGCCGATCGAAAAATCAACCGAGCTTCTCAAGCGATTCCCTGAAATACTCCTTGGCATATTTTTCCAGCTGCGGGCAATCCAAGATCTTGATATGAGTAGCCAGTCCGCAGTAGAATCGACCTATACCCAGAATGTTCCTCACCTTGGTATCAAGCAGCCACTTTCCTCCTCCAAGGTCCGAAATCTCGTTCCCCGAATCCGGATACTCTTCCATGAGAAGATTCCTGGCCATCATGTCCAGCTCCATTTTGACAGGGATCTCCTCCTCACCTGTGAAATGGAAGATGTCAGTCTTGCCCTTAAGGTGGAACTGTTCCTTTTCCCACGGATCCGAAGTGACCTGGACATTCCCGATACGGGAGACTCTGAAGAGTTTGCATGAATCATCTTCCAGGTCATAACACCATACGAAGGCGTTGTTCCCCAGGAAGGCGAAAGGTTCGACATGACGGTTACGCATATCGCCTCCATATGAAGAAGCGTAGGAGTTGAGATAGACCTGCCGCTTTTCCTTGATCGCTCCTGAAAGGGCCACGATATTCTTCGACGGCTTGTCCTTGGCGGAAGATATCCTCTTACTCTCTATCTGACGGCGCAGAGTCTGGCTCATCTTCACGGACTCGGAGTTGTTGCGGATGTAGGGAACGCCCTCGAACTCAACTACGCCATGCTCATAAGGATCAACCCTTATGGCTATCACCTTGTCATCATAGGCCGGTTCGATATGGAAGTGGATCCTCACGTCAAGGTCGAAATAGTTCTTCGCCCTGTCGGTTATGTACCGGACGTATCCGTCTATACCGCTGTAATAAGTCTTCTGCCGGAGTGTCTCGAGTTCACCGTCAAGGCCGTTGATTCCTCCGCTGTCATTCACGCCCAAGTAGAGGATTCCGCCTTCGGAGGTATTGAGGAAGGAACACAGTGAACGGAATATGTTCTTCTCCTGGAGCTGCTCCGGAGCATTCGAAGGGGCGAAGAAGAAGGAAGTCTTGAACTCGGTACGTCCGTTCTCCACACCGAGATTCGGGCCCGAAGCCCTCTCGAAGTCGGTATTGTCCTCCGTCTGCACGGCGAGGAAACGGGTTATTTCACGTTTGATGACAGTCTTTATCGCAGGATATACGTCATCGATGCGGTTCGAAGACTGGATGAGTTTCGCCAACTGCACCAGCAGCGGGTCTTCCCCTTCACGGTGGATCACGTCGCTAAGGTAATCCGACGCTCCGTCATCTCCGTAAGACTGCAGAATCTTCACGATCTCCATCCTTCTTACTATTCCCTCTTCATCGCGTATTGACGGGGATGGTTCCAACTGGCGGATCTTCTCCACGTGTCCTCCCGCGAAATGCACCAGATCAAGAAGGTAGTCACATGCCACCGAAACGTAATCCGATGCCTCGTTGTCGGACACTATGGACGAAAGGATGCGGCATACGCATAGGGCACGGAACCTTTCCGAGGCCTGGCTCAGAGTCCTCTGGTAGCGGAAAAGAAGCCTGCAAAGGCCTTTCATCAGGGAAGAACCGAGAGAGAACGACTCCGGAGCTTTTGCCGGAACATATTCATTGTCAATAAACTGGCTTATACAGAAAGCCTTGGATTCCGATTCGTTGAGGACTTCCGTCGCCTCTTCCAAAATTGTGGCATAGACGTATCCGTTGTTCTCACGTCCGGTAATGAGAAGATAAGCGGCATCGCCTATACCGAAGGTTCCTGGATCGTCAGAATGCTTCACATAAGCCGGATAGCCGTCATCTGTCCACCAGACCATGAGTCCGTGGGAGTTGACGCTGCGGAGCACGGCGAGGACTTCCTCCCCTACCGCCACGGCATTGTTGACGAGCGCCTCGGTGAAAGTCTTCCCTATCTCGAAGGTGCATTTGGCTCCACCCTTGTACACCGCCTTGAACATATCACCTTCCTTAAGCGCGGAAGACAAGTCGGTGACCGAATAGTGCTGGCGGAAAACGTCCGAGCGGAACGGAATCTGCCCCGAAATCTTTTCATGGTCCCCGTCGACGGTCTCGACAAGGAGGTTCCCGATGTAATCCTTCCCCAGATACCTCACGTACATCGTATCCCCCTGAGAATAGCTCTTCAGTGCGCTGAAACGGCTCGGAGTGACCTTCGAAAGTGAGCGGAGATAATCCTGCGTGAAGGAATCCATCACCTCGAAATCCTCCTCGTCGGACTGGGGTATCCTGTCTGAGACAGATGTCTGAACCATCACGGTGTCATCGAAAAGCGGAAGCGAGGATGCCGTACGGACCATAAGCAGAGAGTCGGTGCGGTTCTTGGGGTACATTTCCAAAAAGCCGCCCTTGATCCTGACGGAGCCCCTCCCCTCGAACCATGCGTCGGGAAGAGTTTCTTCACTGAGGGATGCGGTATTGATGAGCTTGCGGGCGAGTATCTCGGATTGGACAGTCTTCAGGTCAGCCCACGAGAATCCGGGATTCACGATACTCTTTTTGGTAAGACTTCTGACCGCGAACTCCGTCAGTTCCTCAACCACCGAAGAAGGGACGAGGCATGAAAGAGTCTTGAGGAAGAAAAAGTACGCTTCCTTGACCGGCGGGGCCGACATGTCTTCGGAAACCAGGACGAACGCCCCCAATATCCTCAAGGCGGTGAGGTTCTCATCCTTGGAAAAGGAGCCGTCTTCCGATCCGATCGGTGCTGAAGAAAGGGAATCGGACAGTTCCTTCACCCTTTCGGAAAGAAGCCTTTCGGTTTCCTCATAGAAAGGGTCGGTCCCCGGAACCTGAGATTCCTTGGACAGGTATGAAATGACTTTATCAAGGTTGGCATCGATGTATTCGGTCTTTATCTCGAGCCAGAAAGGGGTGTTCTGAGATTCCATGACGAGTTGGAAATGGCTTTACGGTTAAAACATCATGCGGTCCAAATGTGCCGCATGTAAAGTTAGTGAGATTCCGACGAAACTCAAAGAAATATTCACCGCCCCGGGAGTCATTTTCCCCCGTTGACGGAAAGGCAGGGCGACAGACCCGTTATGCGGCGGAGGACCGTCTCACCCTCAGAGTCTGGATAAAGACCGAAATCACTATAAGGGCGATACCGGCCCAGAATGAGGGCCCCACTTCCCTTGTCTCCCCGAAAAGGACCGCCGCGAAAAGGATGCTGTAAAGAGGCTCCAGATTATAGGTGAGATTGACCGTGAAGGCGGAAAGCCGTTTCAAGGCATGAAGCTGGAGGAAGAACGGGATAACCGTCAGTATGGACCCCAGGATCAGAAGCCAGACCATGTCACTTCCCTTCGGCGTAATCCCCTCCGACGGAAAAATCCCCGAATATACCGGAATAACCGCGGACAGGAAAACCGCCCCTCCGATGAGTTCATAAAGGAGCATCGTTCCGCTGTCCTCACCGGTTGAGGACCCCACGTTCTTGTTGAGGATCGAGAAGACCGAATAAAGGGCGGCCGAAAGGAGTCCCAGAGCTATCCCGAGACGGTACCTAACGTCCAGGCTGAAAATGAGCAGGACTCCCGCAATCGCTATGAAACTTATGAGAGCCTCCACCGCCGAGAACCTTTTCCGGTTGATGAGAGGATTGAAAATGGTCGTGAAGAAGCACGAAGTCGCTATGCACGCCACTCCCACCGAAACATTGGAAGATTGGATGCTGGCGTAGAAGGCGACCCAGTGCAGGGCGAGGATCACTCCGCAGCCCGCTATCGGCCACACGGACTTCATCGGCACTTTGTGGAGTCTCCCGAGAAGTGCCAACACCCCAAGAAGTGTCGGTACGCTTACAAGCACCCTTATCCAGACAAGGGGGAAACCGGAAAGGGAAATCATCCTTCCGAATATTCCCGTCCATCCGGCCAGGAACACAGCAAGGTGCAGAAGAAGCAGGGTCGCGGTCTTTTCTTTCATCGTAGCGGGGAAATGTCTATTTGTCAACGGGGCGAGGGCGAATCGGATCATCGAGATAGGTTATCCTGTCCCTTTCAACGGAAAGGACACCCTTCACTTTCCTGAAATACTCCATAGCCTTCAGGATGTCGGCTTTCTCCGGAATACGGATCGCGAATCCGTTCATCATGCCGTATTCGTATATCACCTCCGCCCCGTAATCCGAAAAGGCCTTCTCCAAAGGCTCTTTCCCGACCTCGGGATCATAGAGGATGATAAGGTTCCGGGGAGCGTACATCGGTCTTCCGCCGACAGTTTCCTCCACAGGGGAAGAATAAGTTTCGACGGGAACCGCCTTACGTGAAGGGCCGCATCCCGAAAGGACAAGGACGGACAGGAAAGCTATGAGGAAAGCAATTTTCATCGGGGAATCCTGCTGCAAAGATTCGGCCGAAGTCAGGACATCCCGACCATAAAAGTCGTCTTTCCCCATCGGGGGAAGGTCTGCGGTTTCCGACAATCACGGAGAAACTCCAAAAAAATCTCAAAAAAATCTGAATTTCCGGGTACATGATACTATAGTATACCATAACAGGAAAGAAAAACACATGAAACGATCCATCTGCGCAACACTATTGCGCACTCAGGATCCTACTTTGCGTCCGGAAAGCAAGGGAAAGAAAATGACCCTACCGACAAACTGCCACTTTTTGGCATAGACGGAGTGTTTCTTTGCATCACGAATAAGAAGAAAGCAGTCACAATGAAGACAATCATCGAAAGAATGTGCAGCATCTCCGAAAAGATGCGTTCCCCCGAAAGCGGGAGCAAAATGGACATGTCATGCATGAGCCGGGCCATGGCCGACATCAACGCCCTTTCAAAACAACTTCAGATGACGCCCACTCAGGTTGTCATCCTGACAGCGATAGTCCAGAAGTCTTCACGCTACCGCATCGATGCGGAAGACATCGCCGAGCAGCTCGGCATCGAATACCTCAAATTCCTCACCTACAACCATGAAATGGAAGACATGAGGAAAAGGGGTTACATACGTATCGACAAAGACGGAGACGTCGTAATCCCAAAGGAAGTCCTCGCCACATTGAAGGAAAACAAGACAGTCACTCCCGAGCCCAACGAAGGACTTGACACTCCGGAGCTTCTGACAAGGATAAAGAAGATGCTCAGGATCAGGGACAACGATGAGTGCACCACGAGGGAAGCGGCCCAGGACCTCGACTCCCTGATGGAGCTCAATCCGGACACCAGCATCGCCATCGCTTGCAAAAAGTATCTCGAGGTCATCCCCTACACTGAGGAACTCGTGTTCTACGCCCTCATCTACCGCTACTACTTTGAGGATGACGACAGGGTCGGATGGAATGACATCGATGACTACTTCTCCGAGGACGAAGTGGACCGTATGAGAGGGAAATACCTCAAGGAGAAGATGGAACTCCAGACCGAAGGGATAATCACCTATTCCACCGAGGATGGTCTCATCACAAAGGACTTCTTCAAAATCAAGGACGAAATCATGAACGAAATCCTCGCTGACGTCGGAGGGGTGAAGAAAAAGAAGCAGGGTGAGGTAAGCGCCTCGAGGAAACTCTCCCCCTCGCAAATCAAGGCCAAACGGATGTTCTACAATCCCAAGGAGGAGAACCAGATTTCAAGGCTCCGCGAACTCCTCAGCCCCGAAAGATTCCCCGGAATCAGGGACAAGATGAAGGAGAAAGGCCTGAGGACCGGTTTCCCCTGCCTTTTCTACGGATTCCCCGGAACGGGCAAGACCGAGACGGTATACCAGATAGCGAGGGAAAGCGGCCGTGACCTTTTCATCGTCGACGTCTCCCAGATCAAGAGCTGCTGGGTCGGGGAAAGCGAGAAGAACATAAAGGAAGTCTTCAACAAATACCGCGCGTGCGTCAAAGCCGGAGGGAATGTTCCCATTCTTCTTTTCAATGAAGCGGATGCCATCTTCGGAATAAGGCAGACGGGAGCCGAAAGGGCTGTCGACAAGATGGAGAACTCCATCCAGAACATCATCCTCCAGGAAATGGAGGACCTCGACGGAATCATCATCGCCACCACCAACCTCACCGAAAACCTCGACAAGGCTTTCGAAAGGCGTTTCCTCTACAAAGTGCGTTTCGACAAGCCTTCCATTGAAGCCAAGACTTCCATCTGGAAATCAATGATTGAGGAACTCAGTGATATCGAAGCCATTCAGCTCGCACGTGACTACGACTTCAGCGGCGGTCAGATTGAGAACGTCTGCAGGAAAAAGATGGTCACCGGCATCCTCTCCTGCTCAGAGCCTTCCTTCGCACAGATAAGGGAGTTCTGCGACGAGGAGAGCATCTCCACCTCCCCCACCAGAAAACCCATCGGTTTCTGAAAAAAACATTTCTGCAAGTTTTGCAAAGGCCGCTCTCTTTGGCGGCCTTTTTCTATATTTGCAAATGAAGACCGAACCGCGACCGCCGTCATGGAAAATGATAAAAACATCGTAATCATTCCGGATATCCACGGAAGGGATTTCTGGAAAAGGGCCGTCAAAGGCAGGGAGGAAGAAAAGACCGTCTTCCTCGGAGACTACCTTGACCCCTACCATGATGACATGGTCTTCTGGAGTGACGCCATGTGGAATTTCAAGGAGATCATCTCCTTCAAAAAGGACCATCCCGACAATGTCGTTCTTCTTCTGGGGAACCACGACCTCCACTACCTTTTCCAGGGGCTTGACGGAAGCAGGAAGAATATTTTCAAGGGAGCCGAAATAGCCCGTATGCTGGAAGAGAACCTTTCCATTTTCAGTATGGCCCATGAAGAAACCGTGAAGGGGAAAAGGTATCTTTTCACCCATGCCGGCATATCCACAGGTTGGATGAAAGCCCACCCCGAAATCTTCCCCGAAGACTGCCACCTCAGCGCCGGGATGATAAACCCGATGATGTTCACTCCGGAATTCGTCCATGCCCTTGAGGATGTGTCACATTACCGTGGAGGATGGGACGACTGGGGCAGCATGATCTGGGCCGACGCGTGCGAATTCATGCAGAAGGACTCTCTTCCCGAAGGGATCATCCAGATAGTGGGCCACACCCGCCATGCGGGAGGGCCCATTGAATTGGAGGGGCGCTACGTGTGCCTTGACTGCGGAGAAGCCTTCCTCCTTTCCCCCGACAGAAACATAAAAAAGATATAGGTCCCAACACGAATATGCCGAACTGGACTTACAACACGATCACCGTCAAGGGAGAGAAGAAAGACCTTGACAAAATGATGGCCGATGCAGTCAGGGCCGAGGACGGAAAACTCCACTTTTCCGGCTGGTTCCCGATTCCGGAGACTTTCGCCAAGTATGACACCGCCAACCACCCGGACGGGGAGGGGCTGAAAGTCGGTGATGCGTGGGATGACGGACTTGGCTCCCACGACAGTGTCGTCACCGAGCAGCTGATCGAGGAGTTCAAGCGGGCCACCAAGGAGCAGATGGAGAAGTACGGAGTGGTCGGCTGGTTTGACTACAATGTGATGATGTTCGGAGTGAAGTGGGATTGCGAGCTCACCATAACGGAAGAGGATGATACCCGGATTATCATACATACCGAAACTCCTTGGAATGCGCCCGACAAGTTCCTCCTCAGGATGTCCAGGAAGTACCCGGAACTTACTTTCCATGGCTATGCGATCTCCGAGGATGATTTTTGGGAGGAGAACGAGTATCGCGGAGGGAACAAGACGGAACTCGGGAGCGGTGAATATAACTGGGACGAGGAAGAGGAAGCTTAGTATTCTCATAATTACGGACAAAATGAAACGGATTTTCCCCATAATCTTCACCATGCTCATTCTCTTTTCACCGGGCAGTCCCCTTCTACGCTCCCAGTCCAGGACCGGGAACGGCCGAAGCGTCAGCGTCTCCGAAAAATACTCCCGCCCTTCGGACAAGGAACTGAAAGGTAAACTCTCCCCTCTCCAGTACGCGGTCACCCAGGAAGCGGCCACCGAAAGGGCATTCACCGGAGAGTACGACAATGAGTTCCGTCCGGGGATATATGTCGACATAACGACGGGAGAGCCCCTTTTCGTTTCGACGGACAAATACGACTCCGGATGCGGTTGGCCGGCCTTCTCCCGTCCCATATCGGAAGAAGTGATAAAGCAAAGCGCCGACTTTTCCGCCGGGATGGTGAGAGTCGAGGTGAGAAGCCGTTACGGGAACGCCCACCTTGGGCACGTCTTCACGGACGGACCCTCCGACAAGGGAGGTCTGCGGTACTGCATCAACAGCGCTTCGCTGCGTTTCATCCCCGAAGATGAAATGAAAAAGGAAGGCTACGGGAAGTACCTTCCCCTTCTTCACCCGGAAAAGGAAATCTATCTTGCCGGAGGATGCTTCTGGGGAACCGAGCATTATTTCCGCCAAATGAAGGGTGTAACGGATACGGAGACCGGATACGCCAACTCCTCCGTCAAGAATCCCACCTACGAAATGGTCTGCAGCGGGAACACGGGAGCCGCCGAAACCGTTCACATTACTTATGATCCGGAGAAAATAAGCTTGGAGACTCTTCTGGAAGCCTATTTCCTTTCGATAGACCCGACCTCCCTCAACCGTCAGGGAAACGACTTCGGACCGCAGTACAGGACAGGGATCTACTACACCGACAAGGAAGACCTGCCCGTGATCGAAAAAGTCCTCAAAGCACAGCAGCGCAAGCATACGAAGACCATCGTCGTTGAAAAGGCGGTTCTCCGGAATTTCTACCCGGCGGAGGAATACCACCAGGATTACCTCCTGAAGAACCCTTCAGGATACTGCCATATCCCGAAGGCCCTTTTCGAATACGCGCGTTCACTTCAATAGTTTTCCGATGCAAACAAGCCGGAAGGCCGGCCGCTTGGGGTTCCATAGGTTGGAAAAGGGTGGACATCTCCCGACGTCCACCCTTTTTCTACCCTATATTTTATCACACAAATCAGTCTTCTTCTTCCTGATAAGGATTGATTCCCGCCTTCTCGCAAAGGAATACGTAGAGAGCCTCGTAAGCGGGCTTCTTCTCGTACTTGGGTCCTTTCCAAAGGAGCGGAGCGTTGCTCTCGCCGACCCAGGAATCCTTGTCGTTGATTCCCCAGATGGTGATTCCGCCCTTCTGGGAGTCGGGAACGATGTCGATGTACTGCTCGAAGATGTAGCGGTACATATCGGCCTGAGCATTGACGTCGGTGCACTTGATGTCAAGCTCGGATATCCTCACCTTCTTTCCGGTGGCGACAAGGTCCTTGAGCGAAGCGGTAACCTTCGCCTGGAGGTCCGGTGTCGACATGTCGAGGTGCATCTGCGTTCCTACACCGGTAATGTCGGGATTGGATGCGGCGTAGTCGCAGAAGGCCTTCCTCTTCGCCTCGGAAGTTTCAAGATTGTAGTCGTTTATGTACAGATCGGCTTCCTTTCCGTACTTCGAAGCGGCATCCTTCGCATAAGCGAACGCCTTGTCCACGAAGTTCTTCTGTCCTCCGAAATAGGTACCCCAGATGAAGGCGTTCTCATCGGTGGTGTTGTCCTTTGAGCGGAAGCTTCCGTTCTCGGTGAATGTCTCGTTCATCACATCCCATGCGTAAGGTGAGAAGTGGTCGACCATGGTGTAAACCCAGTTCTTGTAGGCGTAACCGATGGCGTCGTCGACAAGTTCACCGTCAAGTTTGTTCGAGCTTTCGAACCCTGCTGCCGCATGAAGCCTTATTCCCCTTCTGGCCTCGGGACGGACCCAACGTTTGCCGTAGGTGCCATAGCCCTTGGCGGCAGCCTTTGCCGCGGGTGTAGCATCGATCGGGTAGCACTGCCAGTCATCGAAATAGAACGTTCCTTCGGAGTATGCGGCCTGGATCGTCAGATACAGTCCGTCCACATCCTCGGCGACATCGATGTCGGTGTAGACGAATGTCCAGTCTGAGGTGACGGGACCCGCCTGACGGTAGTTCTCCGTTCCGGAAGCGGTGTCTCCGCTGAAATGCTTCGCATAGAGCTGGATCTGGGCATCGGAAGCTGCATCGGGAGACTTCACCCAGACTCCGTAACGGTAAGTCTTGCCGCCTTCAACTTTTGCGGAAGGAGTGTTGTAAGGATTGCCGAACTGGACCTTCCATGCGTTGCCGCCGGTGGCGACAGGTTCCGTGTTGTCAACCTTTATGGAATATGAGCCGCTGTGGGCTTCGTCAGAAGAGAGGGAGATGTACTCTCCGCCGTTATTGCGGCTGATTCCGGTAGGGAATCCGTCCACTACGCTCTCGAAGTCACCGTTCTCAAGGACGGAACCCGGATCGATCCAGCTTTCCACGGGAGTCGGGAAGAACTGCACGTCATCTATATAATAGGTAGCGTTGTCATAAGCGGCGTCGATCACGTACTGGAGTTCGGTCACTCCTTCGGGGATGACGTCATCGCGATAGATGTAAGTCCAGTTTTCTCCGATCCCGCCGATCTGCTTGTAGCCGGTCGTGCCGTCATCGTAGGAATAGTGTACCTGGATGGTTTCCGCTCCGTCGGGAGACTTGACCCACATGGCGGTACGGTAGGATTCTCCGGCGGTGACTTCGACCTTTTCATTGTTGGCTATCTGGATGTGCCATGATGAACCTCCTGTCCAGCCGGTATCGATGTTGTTGACCTTGAAAGCGTGGAGGCCGGAGTGCACGAAGTCGGCGTTCGCACCGATTTCGGGATCGTTGCGGTTTATCCTCTCGACGTACTCGCTTCCGTTCCAGACTCCCCAGATGCCGTCGGTCTCGATGTCGGCTCCGGCGAGGAGATTGGTCTTCTCGATATAGTTGGTGAAGTCGCCGTCATAGATGGCCTCGAAGACCTGGATGTCGTCGATGTAATAGCAGGCCGCTTCGGTTGCACCGTAGAAGGCGACTGAGAGGGTCTGGTCATCGGCGGCGGTCTCGATGTCGACATACTGGTAAGTCCAGTCGGAGGTCATCTTGGGATACTGTCCCCAAGCCGAGTTCTTGTAGGAAGTGCCTGACTCCAGTCTTACGTCGATCTGAAGGTCAGCCTCCTGAGCCGAGCGGGCGTACCAGGCCACGCGGTAGGTCTTTCCGCCTTCGATGTCCCATACGGGGGTGATGACCTGGATATCCCAGGCGTTGGAGGCATGGCCGTCGGCGTTGTCCATCTTCATGGAAAGGCTTCCGCTGTTGGCGAACTCGTCGCTCACGACAACGTAATCGCTTCCGTTTATCTGGGTGAATCCGCTTTCAAGAAGCTGGGCAGCCGTTGTACCTGCAGTATATCCTTCGAAATCCAGTCCGCCGTCAAGAGCGTAGGGATTGATGTAATTTCCGCCCTTGTTTCCGCCTTCATCCTCGATTTCGGTTTCGATGACACGGATATTGTCTATGACGACTCCTTCGTCAGCGGTAATCTTGTAGGAGAATTCCCCTATCCTCTTGGTGGGAACGGTTACGGAGTACTTGTACCATCCTTCGGAAACTGTCGTTGAAGCGTTCTGGCCGTCGCCGCTGGCGAACGATACCGCAGCACCTTCAGGACCCTTGGCCCAGAAAGACAATATATAAGGGGTACCGGCCTCGATGGGGGCGTTCACGGTAATGGAGGAACCGGCCGCTGAAGATTTGGCGGCATATGTTCCGGCGAAAACGTCGGCGTAATCCTCAGTCACGGAGAATCCGGCCGCGGAATAACCGTCAACCGATCCTTCCTCGAAGTTCCAGTTGGACTGGAAGATGGACTCGGAGTTGTCCGCAGCGGCTTTGTCTATTACAGAATTGAGGTATGCCCTCTGCTGTTGGGAATGCCAACCGAGCGTATGGCCGAAAAGTTCGACTCCGCAGTCATTCATCCATCCGACCATCTCGTCAGCGGTGGAGAAATTGAATTTTCCGTTGGAACCGACTATGCCGTCATGCTTCATCTCGTTGCCGAAGGTGACGGACTTGAATTCTCTTTTGATGATTTCGGGAACCTGGTCATTCTGGAAGTACTCGCCGCGGGTCACCGCCACTCCGAGCTTGATGCCCTGCTTTGCGGCCAGTTCACCGAGGGATGTCTTGTCGAAGTCCACCGGAGGAAGCGGCGGATTGGGGTTCACGACATCCGTGGGCTTGTCGAAGTACTCCATCTCGTCACCGACCTTCGAACATGAGAAGACCGAAAGCAGCAACGCCGACATCAATATAAGTGTCGAAAACTTCTTCATAAGCTTTGATTGTTTCAATAAGTTGTTGATGATAGTCTATGTGTTTCCCGTTGACATAAATCTACGGTGCAAAATTACAACGGTTTATCCTAGCGCTTTTGCCGTTATCGTTCTTTGTCTTTCCGTTTTGAAACACACTTTCGTTTTTGCGAACAAAATGTGTCAAATCCGTAACATGAAGGCCGTTTTTATCAAATTTGTTAGGATTTGTATCATTTTTCGGGGTTTTGTTTCATCTGTTAAAATCGTTGTTTCTTCCCGAAAAAACGCTTCCCTGAACAATGCCGAACTTTGCATCGGTAAGGTTTGGGCGGATTATGCCCTTCCCCACCGGAAAAAGAATATATGTTTCCCGACATAACCCAGATCAACAAAAAAAATCAACCGGAATCTTGAACCGGACTGTCTTTCCCCTTTGGTGGATGAGACCGCGAGGTTCGGAAAAAACAATTGCTTTATGCGAATTTCAATCAACAATTTCATTTGGGTAGGACTGACTGCAGTGCTCCTCTTCCTGGGCGGAGGATCCGCCTGGGCTCAGACGCACCGGGTCAGCGGCACCGTCCTCGACTCAAGCGGCGAACCCATTATCGGGGCAGTCGTAATGGTCGAAGGAACGAACAATGCGGCTACGACCGACATTGACGGAGCCTATTCCCTCACAGCATCGGATTCCCAGACTCTCGTTTTCAACTGTCTGGGGTACAAGGACGCACGTGAAGTCGTCGGAAGCAGGACCGTCATCAACGTGACTTTGGAAGATGACGTGACGGTTCTTGACCAGGCCGTGGCGATCGGATATTCCACCATAAAGAAAAGGGACCTCACAGGATCAGTCGCATCGGTGGGAACGGACGCGATTTCACGTTCCATCCCCACTTCCGCCGACCAGGTCCTCCAGGGTAGGGCCGCAGGTGTCCAGATGACCCAGAACTCGGGTCTTCCCGGTGGAGGTACTTCGATCCGCATCCGTGGAGTCAACTCCCTCAACTCCTCCAATGAGCCTATCATCGTGATCGACGGAGTCGTCATCGACGCGCAGACCGGTTCCTCTACCGACAACGCCCTCTCTCAGATAAACCCCAACGATATCGAGACGATGGACGTCCTCAAGGACGCCTCGGCTACCGCCATCTACGGAGCGCAGGGAGCGAACGGAGTCATCCTCATAACTACAAAAAGAGGTAAAGCCGGACAGACTTCCATCACATTCGACGCGCAGGCGGGTGTGCAGACGATGGCCAAGTACCTTGAGCTGATGGACCTTCCCCAGTACGCACAGCACTACAACACCTTCGCTTCCCTAAGGGGTGCAACCCAGAGGGACGAATACGCCGACCCGAGCGTCCTTCCCGCCGGAACAGACTGGCAGAGGGAACTCTTCAAAACCGCTATAATGCAGCAGTACAACCTTTCCGTCACCGGCGGTACGGAGAAGGCTACATATGCGGTCACCGGAGGATACCTCAACCAGGACGGTATCGCCTACGGTTCCTCGTTCGAGCGTTATACCATGAGGGTCAACCTCGATCTCCAGGCAAAAGAGTGGCTGAAGATAGGTGCCAGCACGAACGTTTCGCATTCGCTCCAGAACGTGAACTCCCTCGCCGGATCATCGGAAGGTCTCATCCAGGTCGCCCTCAAGCAGTCTCCCGCCGTATCCGCAAGGAGCATCGACGGAGGATATGACGGCCCTCAGGACGCGAACTTCGCCCAGAGTAACCCCATCGGTCTTGCCCGCCTTCTTGAGAACAACAACAAAAAGAGCGGTGTCAGGTCGAACATATATCTGGATTTCAGCATAATCGAGGGTCTCAGCTTCAGGACGGAGTTCTCGAACGACATCAACTTCCAGAACTCCTACAACTTCACCCCCACCTACAAGTTCGGATCCATCTTCAACAGTGAGAACAGCCGCCAGGAGCAGAAGAACTACTCGCTTTACTGGGCCTGGAGGAACATCCTCACCTACAACAACACCTTCGGAAAGCACACCGTGAACGCGATGCTCGGTCAGGAAATGACCTCCTCACATTGGGAGTACATCCTCGCCAAGAGGCTCAACGGACCGGACAACCTGCATGACATGAGCGCGGGAGACCAGACTACCTCGCAGACCAACGGTTCGAGCGGTGACAACCGCTTCTCCTCGTTCTTCGGAAGGCTCTTCTATTCGTTCGATGACCGCTACCTCCTCACTGCTACGGTCCGTGCCGACGGAAGCTCGAACTTCGCCAAGGGACACCGCTGGGGAATCTTCCCTTCAGCAGCGTTCGCATGGAGAATCAGCGAAGAGAATTTCTTCAAGGACAACATCGACTGGATGAACAACCTCAAACTCCGTCTCGGTTACGGAGCCGTCGGTAACTCCAACGTCCCCGCGATGGCATGGCAGGCGACTCTCGCCACAACTACCACCAACTGGGGCAACGGTTACCTCACGGGACGTATCCCCAACGAGTTCCTCTCATGGGAGACCACCCATTCGTGGAACGTCGGTCTTGACGTCGGAATCCTCAATGACAGGATTTCGCTCGTAGCCGACGCATACTACAAGAAGACGAACGATCTTCTGATGGAAGCCGTCCTCCCCGCATACGTGGGAACCGCCGGACAAGGTTCCGCTTCAGCACCTTACGGCAACATGGGAGCCATCTCCAACAAGGGATTCGAGTTCACCCTCAATACCATAAACATCTCCCATCCGGACTTCAGCTGGACCAGCAACCTGGTCTTCTCACTGAACAAGAACAAGGTCGAGGCACTCAACACCGATGACGGCGTCATCGACAAGACCTACCAGGTGAGCGGAACCAACACCGTCGTCACCCGTACCAGAGTCGGTTCCTCGATCGGAGACTTCTACGGCTACAACGTCATCGGAAGGATACGTGACGCCAACGACATCTTCGACTCCGAAGGCAACATCAAGGTGGCCCTCCCCACCACCGTCATCAACAGGGATACCGGCGTATGGGTCGGCGACTGGCTGTTCGAGGATGTGGACGGAAACGGTGTCATCGACGAGAACGACCGCAAGAACCTCGGAAGTCCGCTTCCCAAGTTCACAGGCGGTATCGGCAACACCTTCACATGGAAAAACTGGGACCTCAACGTCTACCTTACATACTCCTACGGGAACAAGGTCATGAACTGGCTGAGGGTCACCATGGACAACCCCAACACCACGACCAACAAGTTCAGCAGGGCCGCGGACTACGCGAAGATCGGCCTGATAAACGAGAAGAAGAGCGACACCGACATATATAATGTATATATTACCGAGGCCAACAAGTGGATCCCCAGGATGAGTTCGGGCGACGTCAACAACAACAGCCGCGTCTCCTCCCTGTACATCGAGGACGGATCGTACCTCAGAATCCAGAACGTTTCTCTGGCGTACCGTCTTCCCCACAATATCCTTGAGAAGATACATCTCAATTCGGTACGTTTCTCCCTCAACATCCAGAATCTCTATACCTTCACCAAGTACACCGGATACGACCCCGAAGTCGGTATGACGATGGACCAGTATTCGACGAGCGGCCAGGACGCCCTGATGAACGGTATAGATACCGGACGTTATCCCACCCCGAGAATCTACACACTCGGCGTAAGCATCGGTTTCTAATCCACAGAAGATGAAGAATATGAAAAAGATATACGGAACAATTCTGCTGGCGTCGGCGCTCCTGCTCTCAGCCTGTGACAATTTCCTCGACGTCAAGAGCGAAAGCCAGACGACTCTGGACACATTCTTCCAGAACGAGGCCGACTGCCGTGCCGCGACCGCACCTCTGTACAACAAGGTATGGTTCGATTTCAACAACAACTTCGGATTCGGTTTCATGGACGGACGCGCCAACAACGTTTTCGCCCCCTGGTCCGACTACATCTATCCGTACGTGAACCTCACCGAGACTACGGCGACCGCCAACCTCTATTCGGCATGGCAGAGCCTCTTCGTCATCATAACCCAGTCCGACTACACGCTCAACAACCTTGACAGGGCCCTTGAGCACGGAGTGAGCGAAGAAGTGGTCAACGAGTGCAAGGGAGAATGCCGCTTCATGAGGGGCATCGCCTACTGGTACCTCGCCATGAGCTGGGGCAACGTACCCATCATCGAGGATCCCCAGACCCTCATCACCAATCCCCTCGTGAACACCAATCCCACCGAGGACGTACTGGCGTTCGCGATAAAGGATATGGAATTCGCCGCAGCCAATCTCCCCGAGAAGCCCGCGACCACCGGCAGGGTCACAAAGTACTCCGCCCAGGGAATGCTCTCCCGTTTCTACAACACGGCCGCAGCTTTCGTCCGTGGAGGAAATACAAAGACCGGTTCCCTCAACCTCTCCGCTTCGGAGTACTACTCCAAGGCCAAAGCGAGCGCACTTGACGTGATCGACAACTCCGACCGCAGCCTGATGAAGAACTACGAGGATCTTTTCAAGGTCCAGAACAACGACAACTCCGAGACCCTGTTCAACCTCCAGTGGGTTCCGAATTCGGACTACGGCACCATCAACTTCTCGGACTCCTACCTCGCGCTCTCAAGCACTGTCGTGGGCGGACGCTCCGCCTGGGGCAACGCCACCTACGGTTCAGGTGAACTGATCGAACTCTTCTCCAGGAGAAATGACCTTATCCGTCTCAAAGCCACATACTTCACTGAAGGATGCTACTACGACTACATCAGAAGCGACGAAGGCGGTTACCTCGTCGGAACAGGAAGCGGCTACTACGATGAGAACGGGGAATTCGTCACAGTATCGAAGGATTCCTACACAGACATAAGGGCATGGATCAAGAAGGGCGTCGTCGGATGCTCCGAGGATACGGGCGGACTGGCCACCAACCAGAACTCCTGCCTCAAGACTCCCATGCTCCGCCTTGCGGACGTGATGCTCCACTACTGCGAAGCGGCTATCGGGGAAGGCACTTCCACAAGCGACCCCAAGGCTCTTGAAGTCTTCAACGCCATCCGTTCACGCGCCGGTCTCGCTCCGGTCAGCGAAATCACCATGGACGGAGACAACGGCCTCTGGAACGAACGCAGGTGCGAACTCGCCCTCGAGTACGTGGCATGGCCCGACTTCGTCAGAAGGGCGTACTACCAACAGGACTGGGTGCTCGATTTCATGGGCAAGCAGAACCGCAACGCGTCCTTCTCGTACAGCTATCCCACCAACACATTCGAGTGGTCCACCGCTGATGACGGAACCATCGAGAAGGTAGGAGGAAAGGAGGAGGAGACACCTTCCGCAAGCCGCCTCACCCTCCCCTATCCCGAATCCGAGCTCATCAAGAACCAGCTTCTGAAGGCTGAGCCCGTACCTTATGAATTCAACGACTAAATCATGCTGGACGATATGAAGAAGATATTCAAGTTATTCCTGCTGCTTTCCGTCGCGTCCTTCGCTTTCCTCTCCTGTACGGAAGACGACGGCATCGACAACAAGAACTACGGTCCCATCAAGGTGACCAAGGTCTACAGGCACAGCGCGTCCCTGATCAAGGAACTCGACCCCACCGTCGGCGCAAGGCTCGGCACCATGCTCCGTCTCGAAGGAGAGAACTTCCAGGGCATCAAGAAGATAACCTGCAACGGTTCTCCCGCATACCTCAATCCGAACCTCATCACGGAGAATTCCATAATATTCAGGATCCCCTCGACCGACTCCGACAACACGGACACCCCGACAGGAGATGACTGCGATGAGGAATTCCGCGACAAGATCATCATCACTTCGAACGGGAACAGCGACTACGTATACCCGTTCCACATCATGGGTTCCGCCCCTACGATTTCATCCATAAGCCACACTCTCCCGAGCGTCGGTTCATGGGTCACCGTCGCGGGAGGCAACCTCCGTGGAGTGAGCGAGGTCCAGTTCTGCGATGACCTGGGTAACGTCGTCGCCTCGACAACAGGCATCCGTAACGAGGACCCGAAGGGAAAGAGCTTCCAGTTCCAGACCCCATCATTCCCTGCCGATTATGAGGGCGGATACATCGTGGCGGTTACCGACAACGGAGAAGCCGCTTCCCCCAACTACTTCTGGAGGGTGAAGAACATTTTCCTCAGCAAATTCTACAGCGAGGAAGCGGACGGATACTGGAGCTACAACCCCAATTCCACCCACGACTCCTACTATGCCTGGGGCTCAGGCACCACCGGAAACCTCCCCGACATGGAGACGTATCCTGACATCTTCCCCAACAACGACGATCCTTTCCCTCTCGAGGGAGACGGTCCGAAGAACCCTGAGATTTTCCGTGCTATGCCCGTCCCCGGAACGAAGATCCCCGTGATTCCGCTAAGTGACGGAGAACACAGCGCGGACGGCGGTGCCTGCATCGCCAGGGCCTGCTTCAATTCCGACGCCTGCTCGGGACGAGCCCTCGGAATGGCGCAGAACCTCTCTTCCGGAGTTGAGCTTTTCAACACCTCAACCCCCAACGAGAGCCTTGCCCTCCAGTTCGACTACTTCATCCCCATGACCTGGGACAGCGGCCGAATCGCCGTCACCTTCGTCGATGCCGGAATCAAGTGGATGGCCAACTACCATCCCTGGACAACCGATCCCGATTCCTACAAGAACGGAATGAAGGAGTGGAAAACGGCTACAATTCCTCTGTCACAATTCCCGAACTTCGCGGAGCAGAGCTACGGCTACATCCTGAAGAACACCATCGCCGGAACCAACGGTGAGTACGCCTGCCAGGGTATGATCGCATTCTACAACGACGAGTGCGACGGCAAACCCGCAAGGGAGATGACGGACTTCGTCCTTTACTGGAACAACCTCAGAATCGTCCCCATGACGACTCCTGACATCTCCGAAGAGGAAGAATAGAAGATCTGGCAAATGTCGATGAGGAGGGCCTTTTCCAGCCCTCCTCTTTTTGATTCACTGCAAAAGATTTATCTTTACCGAAAGACAAAAGCCTCCAAAGAATATGAAAAGATCCATCCCAAGAATACTGCTTACATCGGTATTGGTCTTCACGTTCTCCGCATCCGCTCTCAGCGGGCAGGAAATCCGCCTCCAAAGGAACGGAGCCTGCACCCAGCTCATGGTCGGGGACTCACCCTTCATCATATTGGGAGGAGAACTGGCGAACTCAAGTGCTTCTTCTCCCCGGTATATGGACGGGAGGGATTCGTGGCGGAAAATGCATGAGGCCGGGCTCAACACCGTTCTCGCGCCCGTGTACTGGGAACTCATCGAACCTCAGGAAGGTTTGTTCGACTTCTCGAGCGTCGACTATCTCCTCTCTTCCGCCAGGGAAAACGGCCTTCACCTTGTTCTACTTTGGTTCGGGACCTGGAAAAACAGCATGTCCTGCTATGTTCCGGGGTGGATGAAAACGCAGTTCGGCAAAAGGTTCACCCTCGCCGAAGATTCATCCGGGAACACCCCGGAAATCCTTTCCGCCTTCGACTCCCGGGCTCTCGAAGCCGACAAGAAGGCCTTTTCAGCACTCATGCGTCATCTGCGTGAAACAGATTCCGACCGGAAGACCGTCCTCATGGTACAGGTGGAGAATGAGATAGGAATGCTGGGAAGCGCAAGGGAACACGGGAAGGAGGTGGAAAAGGCATGGAAGAAGGAAGGAAAAGGAAACGACCCCTATGAAGAGGAGAAATTCCAGGCGAAATACTACGCCCGCTATGCCGAAGCCGTCGCCGCTGCCGGAAAGAAAGAGTACGACATCCCGATGTTCGTGAACGCCGCGCTCAATTCCCGCGGCAGAAAACCCGGAGAATATCCTTCCGCCGGTCCCCTTTCCCACCTTATGGACATATGGAAAAGTGAGGCCCCGTCTATTGATATGATGTGCCCCGACATCTACGACCCTGGATTTCCCGACTGGATAAGTCGCTACCATACTCCCACCAACCCCCTCTTCATTCCCGAAATCCGTCAGGAGAAGGAAAACGGGGCAAGGGTGTTCTATGCCCTCGGGAAACACTCGGCCCTCGGATTCTCACCTTTCTCCATCGACAACGGGACGCTACCGATCGAGAAGGCGTACCGCCTTTTGGGAGGATATCTTCCCCAAATCGCACGTGCCCAGGCCGAAGGAAGGATATACGGAGTCCTTTGTGACATGAACTCCCCCGAAAACGTCATCTCCATCGGTGACGTCACCTTCACCTGCCGGCATGACGGCACTCTCTCATGGAGCCCCGTGGCGGGAGATCCCGAAAACTGGGGAGAAGGGGCGTTCCTCATAATCGATGAGGGTGACGGACAGTTCCTTTTCATGGGAACAGGGTGCGTCGCCACCATGTCCCCCAAGGACGGGAAGGGCCATATCGGAATCCTTTCCATAGAAGAACTCTCTCCCGACGGAAAAAATCTACGCCGCCTCAACGGTGACGAGGACCACCAGGGAAGGCATCTGAGGATTCCGGCGGGGGAATTCCAGGCGCAGAGACTGAAAATCTACAGGTACTGAGAAGAAAAGGACGGCAAAAAGTATAAATATTTTGTCGTGCGCTTTTGACGGAATAAAAATAAATAGTGTTATTTTTGTCTGAGCAGTTGATCTCCTTAACGGAGAAGACTGAACCCTATTCCCTTGCACACTCCCTGCCGATGAGGTTGAAAGCACATATCCTGGCGACTTGCGCCATGTTGGTTCCCCTTCTGGCGTCAGCCCAGAAGGCAAGGCTATACACCTCGGAAAACGGCCTTCCCAACAGCCAGATAAACAGCATATACCAGGACAACTGGGGGCTTATCTGGATAGCCACCGAAAACGGTCTTTCCCGTTTCGACGGCATGGAATTCTCCAACTTCAGAAGCGACCGCACCGACTCTTCTTCCCTCGAAAGCGATCTTGTCCTTGGAATGT
This sequence comes from Bacteroidales bacterium, assembly GCA_017469845.1. GTDB lineage: Bacteria > Bacteroidota > Bacteroidia > Bacteroidales > UBA932 > Cryptobacteroides. Next base: position 38,260 of record JAFUFP010000023.1, read on the forward strand.
TCCAGGACAGCCACTCCACGATGTGGGCCGCTACATCCAACGGACTTCAGATCTACGATCCCCTCCTGTCGACCTTCAGTAAGGTTGACCTTCAGGACAGTGAAGTTCCCCAGTCGTCGGTATACATTTCCTCGATAGCCGAAATCGGTGACGAAATCTGGGTCGCCACCTCCCAGCACGGAGTCTACGTCCTTGACGCCGTTTCCCATGAAATCAAGAGCGGCCGCAGGAGGGAACTGAGCGGACTTCTCCCCTCCTCGTTCATAAACACCATCTTCCGTGATTCATCCGGAAGAGTTTGGCTCGCCTCCGAAACCGGCGGTCTTGCCGTTGTCGACGTTTCGGGACCTTCCCCGAAAAGGACAGGTGAAATCTGGGACTCTTCAACGAGGAGATTCTCCTCCGACGTTCTCGTGACATGCTTCGCCGAAAATCCCGATAACGGTGACATCCTGATCGGAACGTACAATTACGGAATCCTTCTTTTCGACTCCTCGGAAGGAAAAATCTTCTCCCTCGGCCACGACGCCTCCTCATGCAGGGTCAACTGCCTTCTCCCCAATTCCCTGGAAGGGAGTCCGGAGAATTCTTACCTCGTCGGTACTGAGAACAGGGGCCTCAAGGTTCTGGACACGGGGAGCGGAACACTTTCGGACATTTCTTCCCCCTCCATTCCCCTCAAGATGGACAACTGGAAGGTGCACAGCCTTCTGGTAGACAACCAAGGGAACATCTGGATAGGGGCCTACGATACCGGTGTCCTGGTAATTCCGGAGTCGATGTACGGATTCGGGTACATGAGCGCCGCCGCAGATCCTTATTCCCCGAACTCGGGATCCTGCGTCACATCGATCCTCGAGGACATTGACGGTTCCCTCTGGGTCGGAACCGACGGAAGCGGACTCCTCCATATCGGAAACGACTCCCGCCGCTCTTTCACCGACGTGGACAATTCCGCACTCACAAACAACTCGGTCCTCGATATCGTCATGGACAGAAGGGGAACGAAATGGATCGCGACTTACCTCGACGGACTTTTCAGCATGGACTCCCGTGGCCACGTCACGAAATTCCCCCACTCCGCCGACATCGGTACCGCGAGGACAGCACGGCTTCTGTACGACCCTGAGCGCGACTATCTTTTCGTGGGAACCTACGGAAACGGATTTTCCGTCGTGTCCCTGCCCGATGGGAAAGTCCTCTCGACGGTATCAGAAGACAGGTGCAAATGGGTAAGTTCTCTCCATCTCGACTCAGAAGGTATGGTATGGGTCGGAACATTCAACGGTCCGCTACGATACAATCCCGAAACGGGAAGGCTCACTTCCCACGACATCGTTCATTCAAGAGTATACTCGATTCTGGAAGATTCCTCGAAGACGATGTGGTTCGGAACCGGAGAAGGACTGGTGAAGTATGACCCCTCAAATGGGGAGTCCGTCACCTACACCGAAAACAACGGACTGAGCAGCAACGTTATAAGCGGCATTCTCGAGGACAACGGAGGCCGTCTCTGGATATCCACATCCTACGGACTTACCAGTCTTGATCCCGAAAATGGCACCTTCGCCCGCTACTATTCCTATGACGGACTCCAGGAAAACGAGTTCCGTTACGGCTCCGCCTTCAAGGACAAGGGCGGAAAGCTTTTCTTCGGCGGAATAAACGGAATCACATCATTCAATCCCCAGAGCGGGAAGACTTCCTCACATCCCATGTCGGATGTATTCTTCACCGGCCTCACGGTGATGAACAGGAAAGTGGACTTCTCCTCCGAAGGAAGCAGATACCTCGATGCTCCTATAACGGATGCCAAGAGGATAACCCTTCCTTACAATTCGGGAACATTCTCGATAGGTTTCGCGGTTCCCGAATACACGAATCCCCACAAAGTCGTCTTCTCATACAGGATGGACGGGGTGGACAACGATTGGAACAGGACAACCGCCACCGCCAACACGGCCAACTACACGAGAATCCCTTCCGGGAAGCACAATTTCACGGTGAAGGCGTTCTTCGACGGAGACGAAAGCAATTTCTCCCAAAAGAGCATCGAAGTGAGGATCCTTCCGCCTTGGTATCTTTCCCCGGAAGCGTTCATATTCTACATTCTGGCCATTTTGGGCTTAGCTCAACTTATAAGGGGATATTTCCTGAGGAAACACCAGCAGGAGCAACAGGCAGAGGAGTCGGAAATCAAGGAGATGAAACTCCGCATGTTCACGAACATCTCCCACGAAATACGCACTCCCCTCACCCTGGTACTTTCGCCCCTCAAAAAACTCAGGGAAGCGGAAGAGGATCCCCACCGGAAGGACATGTACAACCTCATGTACCGCAACGGACTGAGGATCAACCGCCTTGTAAACCAACTGATGGACATGAGGAAGATCGATGACGGACAGATGCCGATGCATTTCCGTCCGACGGACATCGTCTATTTCACGAAGGATATCATGCAGACCTTCGGGAACCTCGCTTCGGACAAGAACATCTCCTTCACAATCGATTCGGAGCAAGACGAACTCGAAGTATGGATTGACCAGGGCAACTTCGACAAAGTCATCTTCAACCTCCTTTCGAATGCCTTCAAGCACACTCCCGACGGAGGCGAAATAGACCTTTCCATCGGTTCTCCAGAGGTCAACAACGGCATCCTTTCAAAGGATATCGCCAAGTTCATAAGAATCGGGATATTCAATTCCGGAAGCCACATCGACGAGAAATATCTCGAAAAGGTCTTCGAAAGATTCTTCCAGGCCGATGTGATGGACGCGAAGGTGGGTTCCGGTGTGGGTCTGAGCCTCACCAAGCAGCTCGTGGAACTCCACCACGGCAAGATAAAGGCAGAGAATGTCGGTGATGAAGGCGTGATGTTCACTGTCCTACTCCCTTTGGGGAACGAGCACCTGAGTGAAGCGGAAATGAGCCGCACAACGCACCACAAGGACCTCTACACGAAGAACATAGAAGATATCGCCGCCAGTACGGAGGACATTTCATACACCCCCGAGGATATCGCCACGAAGAACGTCAAATCCAAGAAGAACGTCGTAATCGTAGACGATGATGCCGAGATACGTTCCTATATCGGGATGGAGATGTCCGACAGATACAACGTCAAGACTTTCCCTACCGCGGACGAGGCATGGGCCTATATCTCCACCAATGTTCCAGATATCGTGATATCGGACCTTCTGATGGAAGGCACGGACGGGGCCCAACTGTGCTCGAAGATAAAGCACAATCCGGGCACGAACCATATCCCTGTCATCATCCTCACTTCATCGGCTGACGAGGAGTCCATCAAACGGTGCACAGAGTGCGGAGCGGACAGATATTTCACCAAACCCATCTCCATGGATCTCCTAAGGAGCGTAGTTGGGAGCACCCTGAACAACCTCGACATGATCCGCAGCAAACTCACGAACCCCGTGGAGTACGACTTCACCGAGATAAAGATAAGTTCAGCGACAAAGGATCTTCCCAAGAAGGTGATCGATATCATCACGGCACATATAGAAGAGCCCGACTTCAGTGTCGAGGATCTCAGCCGTGAAATCGGAATGAGCAGGGTTCACATGAACAGGAAGCTCAAGGAGACGATGGGAATGTCCCCGAGCAACCTTATAAAGTCAATCCGACTCAGGCAGGCGGCCTACCTTCTGATCCACGACAAGGTGAACATCTCCGAAGTCGCCTACAGAGTGGGATTCTCAACGCATTCCTACTTCTCCAGTTCATTCCATGACTATTACGGAATGTCCCCGAAGGAATTTGTGGCCAAGTATTTGGGATGCACGGACGAAAAGACTCTGGAAAAGTTGTTCAATTGGACTCCCGGTAAAGACCAGGAATGACCTTAGACATCAATAACATTCGCAAGTAAATATAATTAATAATCAAAAACTTACACTGATCAACTCTAATATTGGGATAAAAAATTATTTCATTGTTCCGATTTTTTCATTCCGGCAAACTCCCTCGCAAGATCATCCCAGTACTCCGGATTACGGTCGATGATCTCCATCCAGGTGTCCCACAGGGTGGCGCCCCGCTTAAGTTCCGTATCCCTGGCGGGACCACTCATGTAGATGATCGATCCCTGTCTCCGGTACAGGAACTTCACTTTCTTCGCATTCACCGACGCCTCCTTCGTGGTCTTCTTCCAGTCCATGTCGCGGAGGACCGGCCTTCCGTTCGTGCTGCCGGCGATGACCGCCTTTTCCCCGCGGTACTTCACGACGTCGTACCTCTGGAGGTCGGACTTCCCGATCCGGTGCGGGGCTACCGTGCTTCTCCTCTTCCCTCCTTTCGAAGTCTTCTGCACGTGGAGGCTCCTCGTGTGTCTGGGGATCTGCTTCCCCCGGATGAAGACCGGGCAGCGGTCGGCCCCCAAGTTGCCGGATATGCAGTAGGCGTCGTTCGCGTGGCTCTTTTCGAGCCCCTCGTCTATCCTGTGCGACTTCGTCTGGTAGGCGAAGGTCCCGAGCACCTCCTTGTCGGGATACGCCTTTCTCAGTGAGAGGAAAAGCCTTCCCTTCATCATGTTCATCACGGTCGCTGACTTGAGAGGGGCGGGACGCTTTATCTTAAGTTCGACCGTGCCCGCATGGTAGCCCGTGTGGCAGGTCCTGCACAGGGTGACGAGGTTCCCGGGGCTGTCGCCTCCGGTTTTCCTGCTCTCGAGGTGATGCACCTCGAGGATCCTGTCGCCGGACTTGCCGCCGCAGTTGCGGCAACGGTGTCCGTCCCGGTGGAGGACATATTCCCTAGTGTTGAAGAAGCCGTCCCTCTCTCCGTGCTGATACCCTTCCCCCGACACTTCCGGGTCCTTGAGCTTCCGGACGTCGAAACTCGTCATCTCGACGACCATCCTCTCTACCGGAAGCACGGAGCACACGGTCCTTATGACCGACAGGTGGGCGTCGCACCTCGAGCGCACGGACGGGCTCACGCCGCCCTTCTTCCTCTTCCTGTTGTCGAACCTCGGGGCACGGTAGCGAAGCTTCCTGGAGCGTCTGGTCCTTCGAAGTTCACGTTTTGTCGACACCTTCTCCACGACGTCGTTCCGAAGGACCACTTCACCGCAAATGAGCTCACGCCCGATCGTACCCGCCGAGAAGCCGACGGTGCCGTATCCCGGGTCGATCCCGAGGGTGACCCGCTGGACGATGTGAGTCTTCGGCTCATAGGTGAGGCGGATAGTGAAGGGGCATCCCCTCACGACAACGGCGAGACCATCCTTGAGCATCCTGCGCACCTTGCCGTTCCGGAACGTCGGCATGAGGGGATTCCCGTCCTTGTCCTGAACATAGACGGGGACTCCCTTGCCGGTCTCCTTGACAGGATCCGGTCCATCTTCCTTACGGCGTTTCACCTGTTCCGCTTTCATCATTGAATCTTCTGTTTCTTTTGTCCGCAAGTCGCGGACTCTTCGTTTTTGCGGTTCATTCTTGTCCGGAGCTGACCGGACTGAACGTTGAACCATGTTGTTCCCTTTTTCAGGGATAAGTCCCTCCG
>JAFUFP010000002.1 GCA_017469845.1 Bacteroidales bacterium
ATGGGATAGCACTGGGAAGAGAAAGCCGCACTGAACGAGCTTTCTCTTCCGGGAGGCTGCGCTGAAATTGAAATCAAAAGTTTCCTTTTTTTCTCTTCACTTTTTCAAGCAAAGGCTTGCTTTTTCCATAAGAATAGATACTAAAATAATTGACATGATGGTAGTGGAAAAGTCTCCATTCCCCCGAAAATGTCCCTTAAACGTTTTTAGATTCACTACCTGCAACATATTCCCCGATTTTTCACTACATTTGTATGCTTCGCCGGAAAATGCTCCGGCTGCGGCGTGAAACAAGTCACACAATTCATAATACACACATTTCGTATGAAAGATGCTATCATCATTCTGTGCGGTGGCGGTCCCGCTCCCGGCATGAACACTGTCGTTTGCTCAGTGGCAAAGACTTTCCTCAACAACGGTTACAGGGTCATCGGACTCCACGGAGGTTATTCAGGTCTTTTCAGCACCTCTCCCCGTACCGAGGACATCGACTTCTACAAGGCCGACAGGTTCTTCAACAGGGGTGGTTCATACCTTGAGATGAGCCGCTTCAAACCCACCAACGAGGATTTCGAGAAGAACTTCAATCTCGCCCTCTTCCAGGAGAACAACATCAAGCTTCTCGTTACCGTAGGTGGAGACGACACCGCTTCAACCGCCAACAGGATCGCCAAGTTCCTCGCAGCTAAGCAGTATCCCATCAGCAATATCCACGTCCCCAAGACGATCGACAACGACCTTCCTCTTCCCGCCAACGCTCCGACCTTCGGATTCAATTCAGCGAAGGATGAAGGCGCTCACATCGCAAGGACCGTATACGAGGATGCCCGCACCTCAGGAAACTGGCTCCTCATCAGCGCCATGGGCCGTTCCGCAGGTCACCTCGCCCTCGGTATCGGTGAGGCTACCCACTGCCCCATGACCATCATCCCCGAGATGTTCAACAAGACCGAGATCTCCATCGACAAGATCATCAAGCTCACCCTTTCCGCCATCATCAAACGCAAGATCATGGGCATCAAGTACGGTACCGTGGTCGTCGCTGAAGGTGTGTTCCATGACCTCGATCCCGAGGACATCAAGGCTACCGGCGTCCATATGACATATGACGAGCACGGACATCCCGAGCTCGGAAAGATCTCCAAGGCTGTCCTGTTCAACGACATCCTCGAGAAGGAGTTCAAGAAAGTCGGCCTCAAGGTCAAGACCCGTCCCGTGGAGATCGGTTACGATGTCCGCTGCCAGGATCCCATCGCTTACGACCTCACCTACTGCAGCGAACTCGCTATGGGTGTTTACGAGCTCTTCTCAAAGGGCGAGACCGGTTGCATGGTCTACGTTGACGTCAACGGTGATCCTCATCCCCTGTACCTGAAAGACCTCCAGAACGAGGAAGGCAAGATTCCTCCCAGAAGGGTCGACATCGAGGGCGGCACCGCACGCAACTACTACAATCACATCTGCCACTTCATCACTCCCGCCGACTACGAGGCCGCAAAGGCTTACGTTCCCAACCCCGAGGAGTATGACTTCAAGAAGATCCTCTGCTGGTAAGATGACTTTTCTTCCCTCTTGGGGAAACATCCGATAGGGGACCGGTCCGTCAGGGGCCGGTCCTTTTTTGCAGTGCGGAAGCGGCGACTGCCCCTTTGTCATGCCGTTCGGAAAGCCTGAAAAAATTATTTACGGAAAAATTCCCGCTCTGGGAGCCCCCAGTTGCCGATTTCCCCTAAACTGCTAAAAATGTTTCCTTTTCCCTTCGAGATTGGCTCGGATTATGCAGAAATGTATAATGACACAAAGCATCCGCAACGGATGCCGCTTGTACTAAAAACACCTGCATGAGTAAACCCATCATATACCAGATGCTGCCCAGGCTATGGGGTGTTCCCAACCCCACACCGAAGGTAGGCGGAACCCTTTCCGAAAACGGATCGGGTCATTTCTCATCGATAGACACTCCAACTTTCAAATACCTCCATACGCTCGGAGTTTCGCACATATGGTATACCGGAATAATCCGGCACGCCACGGCGACCTCCACCGGAGGATGCGTCCCTTCCTCGCCCCAGTGGGTAAAGGGAAATGCCGGAAGCCCGTATTCGATCACGGACTATTTCGACGTGAACCCATATCTCGCCGACGACCCGGAAAAGAGAATGGAGGAGTTCGAAGACCTCGTAAAAAGGACTCACGAGGCGGGATTCAAGGTCATAATCGACTTCGTGCCGAACCATGTGGCGAGGGACTACGGTGCCTTTTCACCCCGCCCGATAGTGGACGGCCGTGACGCCAATGGCCATCCCGTTCTGGGTGCTCTCGACGACACTTCAGTGCACTGGAAGAGCGAAAACGACTTCTTCTACTATCCCGGTGAGGAACTCGTGCTTCCGGTGGACGCCCCCGAAGGGACCGAACCTTACAGGGAATTCCCGGCGAAGGCTTCCGGAAACTGCTACACTCCCTCACCGTCGGTGAACGACTGGTACGACACGGTGAAGATCAACTACTGCGACTACCGCACCGAAACCTGGGAGAAGATGCTCGAAGTGGTCCTCTTCTGGGCCTCAAAGGGTGTTGACGGGTTCAGGTGCGACATGGTCGAGCTCGTCCCCGAGGAATTCTGCCGCTGGCTCATCTCCAAGGTGAAAAGGAGATATCCCGACATCATCTTCATAGCGGAAGTCTACGAAAAGCACCTCTACGACAAGTATGTACACCAGACGGGCTTCGATTACCTCTACGACAAGTCGGGCCTTTATGACGCCCTCCACGACATCGTGAGGAACAACTGCTCCGATGCCCTTGTCCCCACTGAAGAATGGCAGTCGACCCTCAGGATCACCTGGAACTGGCAGTTCCTTGGAGGATTGCAGCCCTACATGCTCAATTTCCTGGAGAACCACGACGAGCAGAGGATAGCCTCCGATTACTTCGCGGGCGACACCAGAAAGACCTACGCCGCCCTCACTGTGGCGCTCCTCATGAACACCGCCCCGATGATGATCTACTTCGGACAGGAAGTGGGTGAAAGGGCGATGGACGAGGAAGGCTTCAGCGGAGCCGACGGAAGGACTTCCATCTTCGACTGGTGGAATCCTGAGGCGGTTTCCCACCTTTGGGGCTTCATCCACGGACAGGACACCCTCTCGGAAGGGGAGCAGGCGACTCTCGCCAAATACAGGGAACTCACCTCACTCGCTTCTTCGGATCCGGTGATAAAGGAAGGACTGACGTACGACCTTTGCTACTGCAACTATTCCTCTCCGGGATTCGACCGCGAAAGGCATTTCGCGTTCCTCAGAAGTTCAGCCGGCGAGACACTTCTCATCGTCGCCAACTTCTCCGGCAAGGACGCCGAGATGGAGATATCCATCCCGCCCCACGCCTTCCAGTGGCTGGGCATCAAACAGACCCTTTCGCTCAACACCTCCACTCCGGTGAAGGTCAAGGTTCCCGCCTATGACGGAACCATAGTGAGCCTTTAGAGGAATCATTCAAATACCGCATATAACACTATCCCCGGGCGCTTGACCCGGGGATAAATGTTTAATGTACAGGTAGAAAGCCTCTATACCTTGAAGAAATCCTCCAGTTTCTCGTCCTCGTCCTCCAGAGGGATTCCGACGATGGAGCGGTTGGAGTTGCGGTCGATGAAGGCGCGGAGTTCCTTGGGGGTTTCATACACCTTCACCCATTTCCCTTCGTAAGTGCAGGGGAGTGACGAAATCGCCCCGAAGTCTATTCTTCCGTCTCCGGTGGCGAGGTTCAGCGACAGGTAGCCCACTCCCAGGGAAGTGATGTTCTGGAAGAAATGCGTTCCCTGGCTGGGTTCGACCTGGAAGCCCGGGATGGCGCATTCGACGATCATCCTGGCTTCGGAGATGTCGCTCCACATTACCGGTATTCCGAGGTTGGAGTCCGAAGATCCCCACCTTCCGGGACCTATGAGAAGATATCCGTTGTCGGTTCCCCTTAGCGTAGCGTTTACTTCCGAGAGTTCCTTCGCCATCTCCCTGGTCTTGAGGCTGTCGAAGGTGTCGGGATCGATGACGGCGATTCGGTTCATTCCGTGGATGAAACCGTTACCGAGGGCACGGTTGGATTCCACGAGGGTGGTCTCCAGTTCGGCTGCCACCTTGGTGACGTCGGTGTTGGCGGTATTCGTGTACTGGGTTATGGGACGGACCTGCAGAAGGCTCAGTTTCAGCTTCTCCCCGTCAGCGGAGAGGTCCGCGGCGAATTCCATCTCGACTTCGCACTGCATCTCGGTGCGGCAGATTTCGAGAACGTCACGCAGAACCCTTGCGAGATCCCATCTTCCGTACTTGAGGATCGCTTCGTACGATACGACCTTGGGTCCCCTTGCCTCGATTCCCGGGACCATCCTTTCGCAGGATATGTCGAAAGTCGAGAACACGTAATGGGGATGGGGATATGTCTTCATCGCATCCTGTACCGGAATGTACGCGAGGTTTATACCCTCGTTCTTCGAAATCTTGAAGGCTCCGGGCCTAAGATCAAGGGCGTACATCATCCTCTGGGTGTCCCTCATGGCGAGATCGGGCTGCGAAAGCTGGAGGATCTTCCTCGGGAAGCGGGGACTGAAGCGGAGAGTCTGTCCTCCGTCGACGACGCTCTTTCCGAGGCCGAAAACGACGTTCACAATACCGTCCTCGGCCTTCTCGTTTCCGATGGGGTAGAAGTTCACGCTCCTGGCGACTCCAGATATCATCGGATAGTAGAGGCCCTCGTGGCCGGATCCGCTTATTGGCTGGATGACGACGGCCATCTTTTCCTCGCTTTGGAGGTTGCCGGTCGTCTGGATGTAGGTTCGGCTACCGGTGTAGAAGACAGAGGCGTAGACGCTCTTTATGGCGTTGTCCAGCATTCGGAGCATCTGACCGCTGTTGTCCGAATAGGGGATCATGTAGGTCGAATACACTCCGGCGAAAGGCTGGTAGTTGCTGTCCTCGAGTTTCGAGGAGGAGCGGATGGCAAGCGGAGTGCTGACCGTGCTGAGGTATGTCTTCAGTTCACCGACGAGCTTTTCCGGAAGACGTGAAGCCACGAACTCGGCTAGGATCTCGTCATCCGAAAGGTCCGAGTCTATTATGTAATGGAGACCGTTGTCCCTTATGAAATCGTCGAAGTAGTCGGTACCCACGACGACTGTCCTCGGGGTGGAGACACCGATCCCTTCGTAGGCGTCGCTCAGTTTGTGCTTTTCCACGAGGCGGTTAAGGAACGCCAATCCTCTTGCCTTTCCTCCGAGTGAACCTTCACCCAGGCGGGCGAAAGCGATGTAGGAGTCGTAGGTCGCGGAATCGAATTTCGCGATGACGCCCCTTCCGGCGGCTTTCCTGTATGCCTTCACTTCGTCGAGAACGAACTTCCTCGCTTCCGAAGCGTCGGTGTGATGCTCGGCCCTGAAACGCTTTCCGAGGGTGAACAGTCCGCGGGCGAAGAACCACTTGGAGAACATGTTGCGCGAAGTGTTGTCCACCAGGATGTCGTCCGGGATCTCCTTTATGAGGGATTCCAGCTCCTGGAGGGAGGAGGCGCGGCTGTATTCCTTGCCTTCGGAGTCACGGAAGACGAAGTCCCCGAAGCCGAACTGCTCACGGATGTAGTTGTTCAGCTGCATGAAAAGGGTCCTGGAATATTTCCTGAGGAAACCGACTCCGAGAGATTCGGCGGTCGAGGCCATGTTCCCCTGGGAGGACTGCATGATGATCGGCATGTAGGGGTCGTCCTTCCTGATGAGGTTCACAAGGTCGATGCCGGCGTCGAGCTTTTCGGTCTTCGGCGGATCACCCTTGTGTATGACCATCCCGATGTCTGTTATGACTCCGAGGAAGTTGCTCTTGTACTTTTCGTATATGCTGACTGCCTCGTCATAGCAGTTTGCCAGGAAAATCTTCGGTCTTGACCTCTTGAGGTTCTTCTGCTGGCGTTCTCCTATGGTGTCCTTGAGGAACTCGTTGCTCTGGGCGAGAACTATCTTGTAGATTTCGGGGAGGTAGGTCGAATAGAAGCGTATGGAGTCCTCAACCAGGAGGATGGCCTGCACACCCACTTTCAGGATGTCGTAGTCGGCGTTCATCCTGTCCTCGAACATCTTGATGATGGCGAGGATAAGGTCGGCGTTGCCGTGCCACGAGAAGACGTAGTCCACTCCCGAATTCGGCTGGGAAGTGACCTTGCGGCGGATTTCCCGGGAGTAGTGCATCAGAAGGACGAAGGGAACGGTGGAGCCGTTCTCCTTCATCTGGTGGGCCAGAGGGAATATCCCCGTGTCCTGCTCATTGAACATGCATATGATGAGGTCGAACTCCTCTCCCTTGTCCATCAGGGCCTTCGCCGTTGAGGAAGAGTTGGCCCATATGAAGGAAGGCGGGTCGGACATGCCGAGTTCGATGTACTCGCTCTGGATCTGGGACTCGATCTTTCCGTCCTCCTCGATGATGAAGGCGTCGTAGTTCGAGCATATCATGAGGACTCTCGCGATCCTTGTCTTGAGGAGTGTCCCGAGGGTGGTTGAAGGTCTTGAAGTAGGGAATGTGTTTGTCATATGCTCCACTTTATATTTGGAGAAGGTTGATGCTTTGCCGCTTTCAGTGGGCGGAGTGTGTCCTCCGGCGGAATTCCGAGACGGTGACGGCGGTCGCCACGGCCGCGTTGAGGGATTCCGAACCCTCGCCCTTCCTGGCGAAGGACGGGATCGTTATCCTGCTGGAAATGAGCTTTCCGACTTCGGGTGAAATGCCCCTCGACTCGTTACCTATAACGATGACGGTGGGGGAGAGTTCCCCGGTCGAAAGGGATGTCGTGTAGATGTCCTTTCCTTCGAGGAAGGTGCCGTAGGACACTCCTCCCAAGGATGATACCCTTTCAAGAAGGGAAGTCACGGGGACATAATGGAACTTCACCCTGAATATGGCTCCCATGGTGGACTGGACGACCTTGGGGTTGAAAAGGTCCACGCTGTCCTCAGTAGCGAAGACGCCGTCGATGCCGAACCAGTCGGCAATTCTTAAGATCGTCCCCATGTTGCCCGGGTCACGGATCGAATCGAGGGCGAGGTATAGTCCGGGGCCTTCGGGAAGGGCTTCCTCAACGGGACAGGAAAGGTTTCCGGGGATCCTTACCGTGGCGAGGACGGGTGAAGGGGAGGAAAGGGACGATATCCTTCCCATGGCGTTCTCCCCGATGTCCTCCTTCCGGAACACTTCGGTGACTTCGAACGAGGAAGCCATCGCTTCCGAAACCATCTTCTCGCCTTCCACGGTGAAAAGGCCTTCACGGTCCCTAAACTTTTTCTCGGACAGGGACTTTATGAACTTTATTCTGGCTGCAGATATCATTCCGTCAATTGAAAAATATGCCGCAGATGTCTGCGGCATAAGGGTTCGGGGCCAACTAGTAGCCCAGTATCTTGAGCATCGATTCGAATGACTGTTCGGGGGCGAAGAGTCTCGTTGAGACTGTGCCGTCGCGGTCACGGTCGATGAGGATGTGCTTGGGTGAAGGCTGCAGGCAGTGCTTCATTCCGCCGTAGCCCGATATGGCCTCCTGGTATGCGCCCGTGTGGAAGAATCCTATATAAAGGGGATCCCTGCGGTTCTTCATGTTGGGAAGGAAGATCGCATTCGCATGGGCTTCGGAGTTGTAGTAGTCCTTGCTGTCGCAGGTGAGACCGCCCAGGAAGACCCTGTGGTACTCCTCGTTCCACTTGTTGATGGGGAGCATGATGAACCTCTGGTTCAGTCCCCATGTGTCGGGCATGCAGGTCATGAAGGAGTTGTCGATCATGTACCAGCACTCGCGGTCATTCTGCTGCTTGACGTCCAGGACCTTGAAGATGGTGGCTCCGGACTCTCCGACGGTGAAGTTGCCGAACTCGGTGTAGATGTCGGGAACGGGCACGCCGTGGGCGTCGCAGATGGTCTTTATCTGGTAGACGATCTCCTCGATCATGTACTTGTAGTCGAAGTCCCAGGCGAGGGAGTTCTTGATGGGGAGTCCGCCTCCGATGTTGAGGGAGTCGAGTTCAGGGCACACCTGCTTGAGGTCGCAATACAGGTTCAGGCACCTCAGAAGCTCATTCCAGTAGTAGGAAGTGTCCCTGATTCCGGTGTTGATGAAGAAGTGGAGCATCTTCAGGCGGAACTTCGGATTCTTCGAAATACCGTTCCTGTAGAAGGGGATTATGTCGCTGTAACGTATTCCGAGGCGGGAGGTGTAGAAGTCGAACGAGGGCTCCTCCTCGGCCGCGATCCTGATGCCGAGGTCGACAGGATGGGAAATCTCATCGGGAATGGCGTCGTCAAGGTCTTCGAGCTCATTCTTGTTGTCGATGATGTCGATTATGTTGCGCCATCCCTCCTTTACGAACATCGCTATGTTCTCGATGTACTGGGGACGCTTGAAACCGTTGCAGATGATGATGAGGTTCTTGTCGACAAGACCCTTTTCCTGGAGAGCCTGTATGAGATTGAGGTCGTAGGCAGAGGAAGTTTCGATATGGACTCCGCTCTTGAGGGCCTGCTCGACCACGAATTCGAACTGGGAACTTTTCGTGCAGTAGCAGTAATGGTATTCTCCGTCATAACTGACCTTGGACATGGCGTTGCGGAACATGCGCTTCGCTCTCTGGATCTGGGATGTTATCTTGGGCAGGTACGTTATCTTCAGCGGTGTGCCGTACTGCTTTATGATATCCATCATGTTGATGTCGTTGACATAGAGGATTCCGTCTTCTACGCGGAATTCGTCCTGAGGGAAGTCAAAGGTCTGACCGACCAGGTCGACGTATTTATTCTTCATCTGCTACGTTATGTAAATATCAGTCCATAAAAAAGCACGTTACCCCGAATGGCGGGGATTTTTGTTCAAGTTGCAAATATAGTTCACAGAAGTGACATTTCGCCCCCTCCCGGTCAAATAATTTCATCGAAAAGCCATTTTTATCATTCCGGACGCAAAAAGAAGCGGAAAATGAAGCCGATGTGCCTCCGTTTCCACTTGGCGGGAAATGAAGTTACGGAGTCAATAGAAATATGCAAGTGGCTGATAAATATTATTTAAGAAAACGAGGAACTCTTGCGAATCCTGAAGAAAAGAATTAATTTGTAGCGGAAAAGGATACGGCTATTTTGTCACATCCTCTCCATACACAAAACCTTCATCAATCCCCAAAAACACATCACCATGTACAAAGAACTTACACAAATGCGGACCCTCATCGAAAGCGGCCTTTCCCTTATTGACAAGTTCATCCATGACAAGCTTTCCTACCTTTACAGGATCGCCAAAGAAAAAGGCGTCACACGCTTCGGATATCTCGGTCCGATTACCGAGGAAGATATCCTCAAGGAGTATGGCGACTGGGACAACTTTTCCCAAGTCGAGGACGAGTACAGGAAATGGCTTTTCTCTTTCGTCGAAGGGTGCGATTATACCGAGAGATGCAAAGTGTTCGACGGTATCGCCTACGAGCTTTTTGACGACCATATCGTAGTCCTGAGGACATACCGTTTCTTTGAAGAAAAGTACATCGAAGAAAAGTATCCGCTCTGGCCGTCAGCGAGGAATTACGGGAATTTCGAGAACATGATACTTCTCATTGAGCTGATAGCTAAGGAACTCGGCATAGAAGAAAGCGACATACGGGTCGGAGCTCCCGTAAAATGACGGCGGGATCCTCCCATGAACCGGATTATAAAACCAGGGGACAGCTGAAGTAATGCTCCGCTGTCCCCGAATTCATTTGCACAAGGCCTTTCGTACCGGCTTCAGTTATTGCAGTATCTGCATCTTCACGACATATGCCGAAGGCTGTCCTGCACGGAAGATGGCCGTTCCCATCGACGTTTCGTCACCGTTGAGACGGTGGAGATATTCCCTTCCGTCGGGTGTCAGCCTGATTTCATCGACCGAGATGATTTCGGCAGTTCCGCCTTTGGCCGCGGAGACCCTGACCGAAGAGCCTCCGACTCCTCCCATGATGAGGAATTCACCCTCGCCCCTGTCGATGATGAGGACTCCGGATACCGGATTGGCTTCAGGGGCGGTCCTTCCTTCCACCGAAACTCCCGCGACTGCGGCGAAGGAGCTGAGATTCATGGGCGAAAGTGAGAATGAGTACTCTCCCATGGTAACGGAGTCGTTGTTTCTGGAAGCCGCGGGGTCGATAAGAAGGCCCTGCATGTCGACACCGGCTTCATGGGAGCGGATTTCGTCCATATGGCGGGACAAAAGGGCGTAGGCCTTGTCGTAGGAGTGGTCCGAAGGGTCGGCTGTAAGGTTGGTGAGTCCGCCGCCGTCTATTCCGAAGGGGGAGTAGCAAAGGGGAGCGTACCTTCCGAAAGTGTAGAAAGCCCTGGCGGCTCCGTCGGGAGCGGACTTTGTCTCGGGGATGAAAAGGGGATTGCCGCCACTCTTGAAGGTAGAGCATACCCAGTCGTAGATTCCCGTGGCGTAGATGTCCGCCGCATAGAAATCCACCGCCGGAGCTGCCGCCCTCCAGATGTCGAACACATGGGGAAGCGGACCTCCTGAAGGATATTTGCCGGGTTCGGGCTGGTTCTCCTGCTTGAGCCAGGCGTTCACGAACATCGGGATGTCGTACTTCTTCTTGCCTTCTGAAGCGACATATCCGACATAGGTGGCGTAGTTCCAGGCATTGAAGATCTCCTCCGTTATATAAGGATAGGTATCCTGCCATGAATCCTCCTTGATGGTGAGAGTACCTTTACCGAAGACCTCCTCCCATGAGCCGGAAGTGCGGTATCCGCTTCTTTTCCAGGCTCCTTCGACGGCGGGATGAAGGGAGGCCTTATTCTTCTGGAGATAAGAAAGAAGCTCCGCAGGCACTTTGCCTTTGAAGGCCTTCTCGGCTTCGGGGGAGTAGTCCCTCATTCCGCGGTTGGCCATTCTCATGTACGAGGACATCATGTCGAGGGTGCCTATCTCGTTTTCGACCTGCACCATTATGACGGTCTTCGACTTGTCATATGCCCTGATATGTTCCATCATGGCGGCGAAAGCCCTGGCGTCGGCCTTCATGCTTTCCTTTCCGAGGGTGGAAAGGATGGATGTTGTGCTTCCGTCGGAGAAACGGGCCCTCGGGAAACGCTTCACTTCAGTCTTTACCCAGGCGGGAACGTAAGTTGACATTCCGTTCTTCCATGAGCCGAACCATAGGATCACGAGTTTCACTCCGGCATCGGTGGCCTCGTCTATCATGGCGTCTATCTCCTTGAAACTGAATTTCCCTTCCTCGGGTTCGACAAGTTCCCAGCTAGCCGCTGCGATGACGGTATTGAGATTCTTGTCGGCCATGCGGCGGAATACTCCCGCCATGCCGTCCACGCTTCCGGTAGTCGAGTTGTGAAGCTCTCCGGAGAGAAGGGTGAAGGGTTTTCCGTCGACGGTGAGGGAGTTCCCATCAATCTTGACATGGGACTGTGCCGACATGCTCACCGCTCCGAAGATGAGGACAAGGACGGAAAGGATGGAAGATAATCTTTTCATATCATCTTATGAAGGTTGGTTTCCGACTTATATAATTAAGCAGTATGAGGAAATGACGGGTATCCCGTCCATTCCGACTCAAAGTTAGTCATTTTCCAAAAAACGGGAGGCCACAATGGCCGGAAAGAAACGACGGGGCGTCTTATTTCCCGTTTCACTCTCACATCAATTGACGCCAAGGCCGATTCACGGCGGGAAAAAGTTCCCCAATGTGCCGCGGAGGATGTGACGGGAAGAAATTTTGATTAAATTTGTAGGATGAATGGTGCGGCCCTTTTCCTCCACATGGAAGGATCCGCCGGAATAGAGAAAATGCCAAGCAACGCCCGAAAATCCAGAAACATCCTTGCGCTGATGATCCTCGCGGTCATCTCCTGCCTTTTCGTCGCGTCCTGCTCCACAACAAGGCTTCTCGCCGACGGTGAATACCGTCTCAACAAGAACAAGATCGTCATCGAGGGAGGCGACAAGGATCTCGACGCTTCCAAGGTCCAGTCCTATGTCCGCCAGAAGGCCAAGGGCTGGGGCCCAGGCCAGGTGATCTACAACTGGGGCGGCAAGAATCCCAACAGCTTCTTCACCAAGATTTTCCGTAGGATGGGATCGGCTCCCGTGATATACAATTCGGCGATGGTCGAGGCTTCCGAAGTCAATATCGCCAACCGCCTGGAATACTTGGGATATTACGGCTCCCATGTCGACGCCGATGTGGCAGTCAACGGAAAGAAGGTCTTCGTCACCTACAGGGTAAGGCCCGGCAACCGCTACACGATCCGCGACATAACATACGAGCTTCCCCTTGACGGGGAGTTCTCCAGCGACTTCATGTCGGACAGCAGCGCGATCACCATAAAGAAGGGGGATTACCTCTCCGAAGCTTCCCTCGAGGCCGAGACCGCAAGGGGAGCGAGCGTTGTGAGGGACGTGGGGTACTACGAGTTCAACAAGAACTACTATTTCTTCGAAGCCGACACCCTGTCCAGGGACGGCACCGCGGCACTCCGTTTCATGGTGAAGAACTACACCAGGAGCGAGAACCCTTCAGCCGCCAAACCCTTCTACAAGTACACGTTCGGTGACGTTTCGATGTCCTGGCCGGTCACCCTCAACATCCGTCCGAGGGTCCTCCGCCACATCAACGTCATAACTCCCGGCGCACCCTACAGCGAGGACATCGTGAACAACACCTACTCACGTCTTTCCGCCCTAAGGCTCTGGAACGGTGTGAACGTCGACCTCAGGGTCTCCGAGGATGAGCCCGCCAAGGTGGACTGCGACATAAACCTCACGCCTTCACAGCTTCAGGGATTCAAGCTGAACCTCGAAGGTTCCACCAACTCGAGCGGCCTTCTGGGAATATCTCCCGAGTTGTCGTACTATCACAAGAACATATTCCACGGCGCCGAGACCCTCACCCTCAGCTTCATGGGCAACTTCCAGTTCAAACCGAACCAGAACGTCCGCTCCACTGAACTGGGAGCCTCCGCTTCGATCGGCATCCCGAAATTCCTCCTGCTTCCGGACCGCCTTTTCCGCAGGGCCGTCCCCAGGACCGAATTCTCCGCCTCCTTCAACTACCAGGACCGCCCAGAATACAAGAGGACCATCATCTCGACGACATACGGCTACACAGGTTCGCACAAGAACCTCTACTACCAGTTCCAGCCCGCTCAGCTTAGCATCGTGCGTCTTTTCAGCCTCGATCCGGAGTTCTTCGACTCTCTTCCGAACAATCCGGCGCTCGCCAACGCATACGTGGACCACTTTGACCTGGGACTTGGAGGAACGCTGTACTACACCACCGACGCCTCCACGAACCCCCATTCGTCATATCACTACGTCAGGTTCCAGTTCTCCTCGGCCGGTAACCTCCTGAGCCTTTTCAAGGACGGGATGAAGACAAACGAGCAGGGGAGAAGGACAGTATGGAACACCCCCTATTCTCAGTACGTGAGGGCCGACCTCACCCTGGGAAAGACCTGGAGGTTCGGTAAGAAGGACGCTTTCGGTCTCGCCACGAGGCTTGAAGGCGGAATCGGATGGGCCTACGGCAACTCCTTCACACTTCCTTACGAGCAGCAGTTCTCGGGCGGAGGCGCAAACAGCCTGAGGGGCTGGGCAGCGAGGAGCGTGGGTCCCGGAAACGACAAGCTCGAAAAGATCTTCGTCATCCCCAGTCAGACCGGTGACATGAAGCTTGAAGCCAATGCCGAGCTACGCTTCCCCCTCGTCTGGAAACTCGCCGGTGCGTTCTTCGTCGACGCGGGTAACGTCTGGCAGGTGAAAAGGGTCGACCCTGAAGGTGAAAATCCCGGCCTCTTCACATGGAGGAACCTCGGCGAAAGCATTGCCCTTGACAGCGGTATAGGCATCAGGTTGGACCTTAACTTCATCCTCGTACGTCTTGATGCGGGTCTTGTCATCCACGATCCTTCAAGGGATTATGGCGAGAGATGGGTAGGTCCCAGAGGATGGATAAAGTCGGGAGGATACGGGGTGCACTTCGGTGTAGGTTACCCGTTCTAGAATGCACAAAAGGAAGCCCGACCGGGCTCCCTTTTATTTCTCTAGGATCAATTCGAAAGCAATTATTTCTTTTCTTTCGATAAAGTGCCGTAATACTTTGGCCAGCAGCTTTGCAGATATTGTCTGAGATTGTCCTCGTGACGGTTGGGTGCGGGCTCGTAGAACTTCTTTCCCTCAAGCCCTTCGGGCATGAACTCCAGGTCCACGAAATGCCCCGGATAGTCGTGTGCGTACTTGTATCCGTCCCCGTATCCGAGCTCGTCCATGAGCTTAGTGGGAGCGTTGCGAAGATAAAGTGGCACGCTCGCGGCCTGTGTCCTCTTGGCTTCATCCAGGGCCGCCGCTATCGCCATGTAGGCGGAGTTGCTCTTCGGGGATGAGGCAAGATAGATCGTAGCTTCCGACAGGGGTATCCGTCCTTCAGGCATTCCGATGTTCGCCACCGTCTGGAAGCAGGCGTTGGCCAGAAGAAGGGCGTTGGGATTGGCAAGGCCGATGTCCTCGGCTGCAAGGATACATAGACGTCTTGCGATGAAAAGGGGATCTTCACCGGCGTCGATCATCCTGGCGAGATAATAGACCGCCGCATTGGGGTCTGATCCGCGTACGCTCTTTATGAAGGCGGATATTATGTCGTAGTGCATCTCTCCGCCCTTGTCGTAACGTGCGACGTTCTCATGGAGGCACGAAGTCACGAGGGCGTTGTCTATCACGATCTTTTCGCCCCTCGGGCAAGAATCCACGACGATTTCAAGGATATTGAGAAGCTTTCTGGCGTCTCCGCCCGAATACCTGAACATCGCCTCCGTCTCCTTGACTTCTATATCGAGGGTAGATAGGATAACGTCGGTAGTAATGGCCTTATTCAAGAGAATATTCAAATCATCAGCATCAAGAGGTTGCAGCACAAAAACTTGACAACGTGATAGAAGGGGATTGATGACTTCGAAGGAGGGGTTCTCGGTTGTCGCTCCTATGAGAACGACGGTGCCGTCCTCGACAGCTCCGAGGAGAGCATCCTGCTGAGCTTTGTTGAAGCGGTGGATTTCGTCGATGAAAAGGATCGGGGCCGGCCTTCCCGCGGCGAAGACAGAGGCGCGTTCCGCTTTGGCCGTGTCGATGACTTCACGCACGTCCTTCACTCCGCTGCTGACGGCGGAAAGGGTGAAGAACTCCCTACCTTCTTTGGAGGCGACGATCCTGGCGAGGGTAGTCTTTCCGACGCCCGGAGGACCCCAGAGGATGAAGGAAGAAAGGTTGCCGGACTCGAGCATCCGACGGAGGACGCAGCCCTCTCCGACAAGGTGGCGCTGTCCCATGTAGTCATCGAGCGAGGTCGGTCTCATCCTCTCCGGAAGGGGAGGAAGGGTACGTGTCGTCGCTGTAGGATTGTCATTCATAAAGTCAAATATTTCTCTTCAAAGGGTGGTTCGCCCTTGCGGAAGGGGATTCACCCGATTCGTCCGATAGGACATTTTCCGATCGGCAGTTTCGACTTAGCCAGGGGCCTATGCTGGCAGGTGGCCATATTATCGAGGTCGTGTTCAGTCGAATGAAGGCTATCAAAAATCCAAGTCAACCGGAACTATCCGAAGCGGTCATTTTGCCTTGAAAATGGCCCAAAAACATCTTTTCGTTGAAAATCAATAAATGAAACAAAGATGTTTAACGCGTTAACACTTTTGTTTTATTGCTTGATTATATTTAGGTTGACGTTTTTAAGGCATTTTTGGCCGTTTCCGCTGCCGCAGCAAATGGACTGCTTGGCCTTCTTCAAAAATCAAAGTCCTCCCGAAGGGAAGGAGAAGAAGCGATCCCGTCAAATCTTCTTCTTGTAGATGCGTCTTCTCTTGGTCTGCTCCTTTTCGAACATTTCCCAAGGAGCCTGTACGGCCTTGTTACCTTCAAGTTCGGCGTTGGTTTCGCCGTATTTGAAGCCTCCTTTTATGAACCTCGGGACGAGGTCGGAGAAGATCAGACCGAGGAGTCCATGGTTCTTGTACTCGGGTTTCACACCGACCAGAAGCATCTCGATCGACTCCTCATGATGGTAGTAAAGCGAGTTCAGAAGATGGACCCATCCGCCGGGAAGAAGGTGCCCGCCGCACTTTCTGAGAGCCCCCGTTATCGTCGGCATGGTGATGGCCGCGGCGGCAAGGTCACCGTCCTTGGACTCTATCAGGGTGACGAAGTCCATGTCCAGAAGACCGAGGTAGCTGTCGACGTACTTGTCGATGAGAGCCGGGGTGAGCGGCGTGAAATTGTACAGTCCGCCGTAGGTCTCGTTGATGAGGGCGAAGATCTTCTGTCCGAGATTCTCCTTCTTGACCTGCTTGGAGGTTATCTTCCTTATCCTGTAGCCGTAGCGCTCGGTGGCGATGGCGGCGACCCTCTCTATCTTCTCGGGGAGCTTCTCCGGCACGAATATCTTGTACTCCAGCCAGTCCACTTCCTTTTCGAAGCCCATCGCCTCAAGGTGGACCGGATAGTAGGGGTGGTTGTAGATGAGCGCCATCGTGCACATCTTGTCGAATCCTTCAACCAGCATTCCTTCGGGGTCGAAGTCCGTGAATCCCAGAGGGCCGACAATCTCGGTCATCCCTCTTTGTTTACCGAACTCTATCACCTTGTTTATGAGGGCTTTCGACACTTCCGGATCGTCGATGAAGTCGATCCATCCGAAGCGGACTTCCTTATGGTTCCACTTCTCGTTGGCCTTGTTGTTGACTATGGCCGCGACCCTTCCGACAATCTCCCCGTCCCTGAAGGCCAGATAAAGGGCCGCCTCACTGAACTCGAAAGCGGGATTCTTGGAGGGGGAGAGAGTGTTGACTTCGTCCATGTAGATCTTGGGCACGTAATAGGGATTCCCCTTGTAAAGGCGGTTGGGGAATTCCACGAAGGAGCGGAGCTCCGATCTTGTAGAAACTTTCTTTATCGATAGGGCCATGGCTTTTCGGTTTTGTACACTTGCAACAACAAATATAAATATTTTAGGCAAAAGATGACTATATTTGTGAGGCCCGAGGGCAGAATGGACACAATTCCATCCCTTTTCCATATGAGGAAAACTATTACTACCAAATGCCTTGCTTTCCTGTGCACGACCGCGGCTTTTCTTTTGGCCGGTGCACCTGCACTTCGTGCCCAGGGAAGCGGAGAGTCGGGAAGGGAAAGCGTCTCTGCCGGAGGCTTTTTCTCCCCCTCGGCGGTGGGATTCTCGGCCAGCATGCCTTCGAGGGACGGAGACCTTCTCCATGAAATAAGGATCCTGGCGGATCTTGACGGGGTTCTGACCGGAAGCGAGGACATTCCCGGCATCAAGGGGACATACCTTTTGCCTTATGTTGTAAAGAGCGCCGTCTCCCGGAAGGGATACGCCTTCAGGGTCGTCGCCGGTCCAGGAATATCCGGAGGATACGTCCGAGACAGGGGTAAGGGCTACGGGGCCGTGTTCTGCGTCTGCGGCACTTTCGGGATGGATTTCATACTCCGGAGCGGTGTCACTCTCTCCTGGGGAATGACCACAGAACTCGGAGCGCATCTTGACTACAAGAACCGCTACAATTCCACCCTGACCCTATACAAGAACGGTCTTCTGAATACCGTTTATCCGTCCGTTTCGATCAAATACCGGTTCAGATGAAATCGTTGCCCTGCAGAATGATGGATAGATTAAGTTGAAGATGAAATCAAGGTCATTTCATATAATCCTTTTCCTCGCCGTGGAGATCCTTCTCGGCCTTCTCGCCCCCGTACGGTCGAGGGCGGAAGGATTCGGCACGAAAGGGGAGAATGACCAGTATTACCGGAATTTCGGGATAAAGGGAGTGGGACGATTCTCATGGGGTCTGGAATGGGGGAGCACCCTTTCTTTCTACGACTCGGGCTCTTACATCTTCATGGCCGAGGAAGGCTTCGCGGTCGAAGGAGGTGAAACGATCATAAATCCCCATGTCAACGCCTTCGCCCTCATTTCTCTTGGGTACAACGCCTCCTACAATACGAGGATTTCGCTGGGCACGGGATGGCAGGGAATCCAGGAAGGTAAGAGGATAATCCCCCTTACGGCCAGGATAACCTACGTTTTCGCGGGTCTTCCGGACCCGGCCTTCACCCCTGAAGAGGGCTCGCCATACGTACCCAAGACGCAGCATTTCGTGTTCTTCGACACCGGAGCGGGACTGAGCCAGTCCCAGCTCCACGGGATCACCCTCCTCGCCAAGGCGGGATACGGTATGCGTTTCCCCCTGGGATACGGCATGAGCCTAGACACCATCCTTTCTTTCCAGCTGAGCTACGCCCATCCTGAAATCTACGACCATTTCGCGGACAGGAAAGTCCCCTGGAGCATGGTCGGCAAGAGCGACAGTCTCTACATGGGCGCTTCGCTTTCGATGGCGGTGAATTTCTGAGCGCGGCTTTTACTCTCCACTTGACCGTTTCAAGCGGGCGCTTCCGGATCTGATGTCCGAATATTCTTCCACGCACCTGAAAAAACCTCCTTACGGGAGTATACTATAGGGAACAACGATTCCCTATGATAGTAGTACATCCCAAAGACAAGAGCACAAAGGCACTTTCCCCGGAGAAAAGGAGGATATTTCCCCGATCCCTTCTACGAAGACTATCCCATCGAAATCGAAGAAAATGACAGATAATCACTGATTTTTTCAAAAATTTCCACCTTGTACCCGAGTTATGGCACAGGCATAGTTTATCTTTGCGGCCATAACCGTCATCACCATAAACTCTTTTCACGAGCTGCCCCTTTATGGCAGAGTAATGACATACATTCGCCCCATGACGAAAGAAACTGACAAAATACAGATCCCCGAGATCGCTTCAATGTTCCCACAGCTCTCGCTCCCGCAGCTGAGGCTTCTGGGCTATTGCGCCTTCAGAGGATCCTATCCGGCCAACAGCTGGACAATCACCCTGTACGAAGGGGCATTCGACCTTCCCAAGGGGAAGACGGCAAGAGACAGAACCGTCCTTGAAGAGAAAGGGCTCCTGATGGGAGGGGAAATTCCTCCGGGGAAGTATTTCGATGTGGCGACACTTGTCCACCGTCACTTTCCCGAGTGGATTCCCCAGTACGAGAAAGCCGGCAGAGTGCGCCCCGACAAGTTCATTTTCCTTTGGAAACTCGCCGGACACATTGCCGCTGGTGACCTTTCCTCCGTCTCTGACCTTCGTTACCCCAGGAACTGCGAAACGTGGAGGTATCTTTCCGGCATAATCCTCTCCGAAGGCAATTCCGAGATACTTTCCCTTCTCCCGTCTTCCGACGCGGGGATGCTTCTCCGTTCAGTGCTTTTCTCCGCCCTCCTTAGCGGTACTCTGGAAGAAGATACCGCATTGAAAGTGAAGGAAATGGCAAGGGTATGGCTTCCGGAGCCTTCTCCGATCGAGGATATGGCCGATACCTTCTTATATTATATGAAGGGAAAGGAGTCCGCCCCACGAAACGGAAGGCCGACGGCATGGTCGCTCGCTCTTTCTGGGGTGAAGGATCTTTTGGGAGGTGAAATCACCTCCGCCATGGAATCCTTCATCCGCTCTTCCGACCCTTCGGTCGTCGGAACGGAGCAGTATTTCCCGGATCCCGTTACGGCATGGATGCATGCGCTTTGCCTTGTGCGCAACATCCGTAAGTTCCACTCTTCCCGTCCGATAAGGGCCCTGGAGGAAATGAAGGGAAGCCACCTTTTACGCTACAACACCCTCCTTTCTCCGCTACAGACCCTCCTTCAGAATATGGATTCGGGGGAGAAGGATTGCCTCGCTGCCGTCCGGCAGTCCCTATCCGCCTCTTTACAAAAGGACGTCCCGCCACTTGTAAAGGATCTTGCCCTAATGGTCCTCAAATACTTCCGATTTGACGACGGGACCATCCGCTCCATGGGCCTCGACCCCGAAAGAAGGTCGGAGATCGGCATCATAGCCAACGAGATGGCTTCGATTTTCCCGACATCTTCCGTAACGAAGGAGAATCTCAAGTCCCTTTTCGGTGGAACCGGCATAATAGGCTCCGTTCCCAGAAAGGAGTCATGGGAGATGGCGCTTTCCGAGATAACGTCATCGGCGGATTCATCGAAGGGGGAGGAAGTCCCGGAAGAGAAAAGGATCATCTATTTCGTGGACGACAAGTGGATAACCGCCCTTCTGGAGCAGACCAGAAACCCTTCCACCGGAGTATGGGGCGGAGACCGCCTTCTTTCCAGAAGCGAATTCCTCCGTGGAGAGTATGAAGCGATGGATATTACGGACCTGAGGCTTTCCCGCGCCCTTTCCACAAAACCCATCCAGCAGCCTGACATAACCGTCATCGTCCCCATGATGGCGGGAAGCGGAAGGGTCTTTACCGGACAGCATTTCCGCCAGCCGTACACCCCCCTCGAGATAGAAAACGAGGCTCCCTTCGTCGCTTTCACCGGAAAGGAAGGGTCCATAAGCGTTTCGTCGAACATTTCCCCGGGAAAGGACGGCGTGATTCCGCCGGTTACGGTAAGGCGCAACGGCCTAGGTTACAAGTGCATAAGCGCCAATCCCGTCCAGAGGGACATAATAGCACATCTTCTCGAAGTCGGAACTTTCCCTTCGTCGGCCCTTCCTTCTATCCGATCGACCATCTCTTCTCTTGAGGGCGTTCTCGAAGTGAAGAGCGACCTTTCCAGGACTGCCTTCATCCCGACGATGGAGGGCAGCGCCAGGGTATGCATAAGGATAGTCCCGATGAAGGACGACGACGGATATTCCCTGAAGGTCGCCGCCGCGCCTTACGAGGACGGGGACCTCAGGTGTCCTCCCGGAGACGGGGAAAGGGACATCTACGATTCAACCGGTGGCGAAAGCCGATTCATCCGACGAGACCTTCAGAGTGAATACGACAACTACTGCACCCTGAGGGAGTTCTTCGATTCCCTTGATCTCGAATGCGAAGATGACGGAACGTGGAACATCTACGATTCATCTTCGCTTCTGGAAGTCCTCTCCTTCGCCTATGACAACCGCGACATCTGCTTCACCGAGTGGCCCGAAGGAAGGGCGCTCCGCTTCAGGGGCGAACTCAAAAGGGGAGACATCGACATAACGGTGAGTTCCGGGATGAACTGGTTCGAAGTCGAGGGCAACGTCAACCTTGGCGGAAACAGCATTGACCTTGAGGAACTCCTCCGGAAGATGAAGGAAACCCCCGAGAAGGGCTTCATAAAGCTTGGCGACAAGGACTACATAAGGATGACGAAGACGATCGAGCAGCATCTGAGAAACCTTGACGCCCTTCTTGCCGATGGCGAAGGCCGTGGCCGCAAGGTCCCCATCTACAGGGTCGGTCCACTCGCCGAAGTGCTCGGTTCCGAAGGCGGACTCGACGGAGAAATGGATGAAGGGTTCAAGAATTTCCTCCGAAAGATGCAGGAGGCGTACGACACCGTCCCGGAAGTTCCCAAGGGGCTCAACGCCACGCTCCGCCCCTACCAGAAAGAAGGTTACGTCTGGATGAAAAGACTCGATTCTTGGGGCGCGGGAGCGTGCCTTGCGGATGACATGGGCCTCGGAAAGACCGTCCAGACGCTCGCTTTCATCCTCAGCAAGTCTTCCGAGGGACCTTCCCTTGTCATAGCGCCCAAGTCAGTGCTTCCCAACTGGGAGAGCGAAGCCGCGAAATTCGTCCCTTCGCTGAAGGTCACAGTCCTCAACGAAACGAGGGACCGCCGGGATGCCGTCGCGAAGGCCGGTCCCGATGAGATCATCCTTTCCACCTACGGAGTCCTTTCCACCGAATCGGATACTCTCGCCTCAAGGGAATGGAACGTGGTATGCCTTGACGAAGCTCACCAGATAAAGAACCGTAACACAAGGGTAAGCGCGGCTGCCATGGAACTCAAGGCCTCAAGCAGGGTGATCCTAACCGGAACCCCCATACAGAATCACCTCGGTGAACTTTGGAACCTCTTCCAGTTCCTGAACCCCGGCCTTCTCGGCTCCTGGCAGGACTTCAAGGCCCGCTACATGGTGGCCGACCGCGATGAGCGGAATTCGGGATTCCTGCGTGACCTCATCCAGCCCTTCATTCTACGAAGGACGAAGGAAGAAGTGCTCGACGAACTTCCCGAGAAGATCATCTACGAGCAGACCGTACGTCTTTCCCCCGAGGAGATGCAAGTCTACGAGGCGTTCAGGACCGATGTCGAAAGCAGGATAAAGGATCCTTCCGGAGGAAAGAAGGGAAGGAGCGTCCCCTTCAGGAAGGACTCCGTTCCGGTGGACTTCTTCGCCGAGCTTACCCGTCTTCGTCTGGCTTCACTGTCCCTGTCCCTTGTCAGCGACGACTGGAAGGGTGGATCGAGCAAGACCGAGGCCCTTTTGGACCTTCTGGAGCAGATCTACAGGGTGGAAGGAAACCAGGTGCTGGTTTTCAGCCAGTTCACTTCCTACCTTACGCAGATAAAGGTCGAGCTGGACAAGAGAGGTTACCGCTACCTCTATCTTGACGGACAGACGGAACTCGAAGAGAGGAGAGATCTCGTACGTCAGTTCCAGGAAGGGGACTGCCCGCTGTTCCTGTCGAGCCTGAAGGCCGGAGGACTGGGCCTCAACCTCACGGCTGCGAACTACGTCATCATCCTCGACCCCTGGTGGAATCCCGCCATCGAGAACCAGGCGATGGACAGGGCCCACAGGATCGGTCAGAAGCGCACCGTTACGGTGATAAGGCTGATCTCCGAACACACGATCGAGGAAAAGATCCTCCGTCTGCACGAGTCCAAGCAGGCCCTTTCCGACGAGATGCTCGACGGAACCGCCTACAGCGGAAAGCTCACGATGGACGACGTCCTGGACATGGTTTCACCTTTCAGATAGAAGGATATGGAAGAAGATACGCTCTTTCAGAAACAGACTTGGGGGAAGTGGCTGGAGTCATCCCTTTCTTCGAAGCTCGAAGGCACCGGCCTCCGCCCCGAAGTCGAGTACATCCCGCCTGTCTACGACGAAGTCAGGGTGAGGGTTCCCGATGACGAAAAGGGTAAGCCCGGGAGGGAAATGAAGATGATAGCCCCTGAGAAATACCGCCTGACGATCATTTCACCTCTGGAGTGGAAGGTGGAGAATGACCTTTCGGGGAAGGACATAAGCCCCGAAAAGGCCGATGAAATCGTCTCGGCAGTCCTTCTTTTCCATACCGAAGCCTACCCCGAGAAGATCTGTTCCGATTACATGTACGACATCTTCCGGAGAGTTCCCGGGAAGTTGACATGGATTACGGAAAAAGCTTCCGAGATCCTCTACAGGGTGACCTTCATGGAACTGACGCGCCGATTCGGCCCGAGAAGCGTCAAGGGGATAACGATGTACGAGGACCTTCTGGTCGTCCACACGAAATGGGCAGGGGACTTCTACATCGGGATAGACGACTACAGAAAACGCCTCGAGGAGGTGAGCACGGCTATGACCGCCTTCATGCGGAAACCCCTCCGGCACAAATTCCTTTATGAACTAAGACATGGCAACGCAAACAAGAAAAAGGATTGAGGCTCTGCTCTCGACTCTGTCGGAAGGGGCCCTCGAAAGGGAAGAGGCGATAGCCCTGTCGCTCCTCAGCGCCGCTTCCGGAGAAAGCATATTCCTCCTGGGACTGCCGGGAGTGGCGAAGAGCATGATAGCCAGGCGTCTTTCTCTCGCATTCAGGGACGCCCGGAGGTTCGAGTACCTTATGAGCCGCTTCAGTACCCCGGACGAGATTTTCGGTCCGGTGTCCATATCGCGCCTCAAGGACGAGGACTCCTACGAAAGGGTCGTGGACGGCTACCTGCCGACGGCGGACGTGGTGTTCCTCGACGAAATTTGGAAAGCCGGACCGGCAATCCAGAACAGCCTTCTCACGGCCCTCAACGAGAAGATATTCCGAAACGGCCGGAACGACATCGCCCTTCCCCTCAAAGGGATAATCGCAGCTTCGAACGAGCTTCCCGCCGAAGGTGAGGGACTCGAGGCCCTGTGGGACCGTTTCCTCATCCGTTATGTCGTGAACCCGATTCGCGAGAAGGGGAATTTCTTCACCCTTCTTTCGGCAAAGACCGTCATCGGATGCTCCGTCCCCGAAGAACTCAAGTTCTCCTCCGAAGAAATCTCCTACCTTCTTCAGGAAAGGGACCGTATCGGTATACCCGACCCCGTTATGGAACTTCTTTATTCCTTGAGGGTCAGATACTCCGAGGCGGAGAATCTCCTTAAGGAAAATCATCCTCCCAAAGGAGGGGAAGATGACGGGGATGACGAGGACAACGTCCCGTACGTTTCCGACCGCCGGTGGAAAAAGATAGCCGGCATCCTGAGGACTTCTGCTCTTCTCAACGGAAGAGAGGAAGTCGACTGGTCGGACTGCCTTCTTCTTGAGCACCTTCTCTGGAACAAGGATTCGCAAAGGCTGAGAGTTTGCGAAGACATAGCGAAGGAACTCACCGCGGCCATTTTGGGGAACTCCGCCGCTTTTCCCGACGCGGGCAAATGGATCCGTCCTTCGAAGGAAGAGGGCGAAGTGAAGTTCTGGAGCCCCGACGGAGGGAAGCACTACGGATTCGAGGCATCTGGAGAGCTCATCCTTATTTCCGCGGAAGATTACGGTAAGCTCGACTCCGTACCCAAGTGGGGACGCTTCCTTGAAGGAGGTGAACTCGCCATCGGAGGCGACAGCGGTGAGATAAGGGTAAGGAGCCCCAAGAGCGGAGTCATAACCGTGGGGTCCTTCAACTATCCCCTCAAGACAGAAAGGGGAAACGCCTCGAAGAGTGCGGATTTCATTTCATCGGTTCTGAAGCGGACAGGAAGGAAGATAGACTCCTTTACGGATATGGTCAGTGACAATCTCTTCACCAGGAGTCTTCCGGAATATCCGTTCCTCTTCGCCGAGATGCGGAAGTTCCGCTCCGGTGTGAATTCAGCGAAAAGCGCAAGGTGATGCTCTACTCAAGAGTCATAGAATCCATCATCGATGAATCCGTGGCCGCCCTTCTGGGAGGCTACTCTTTCGTTGACTTCCTCTCTTTCCGCTCGGAAGGGGAAGACCGCATCCGGAAGGTGCTCTCCGAGGCCGCGTCCGACCCGAGGTTCACTTCCACCGTCAGGGCGACAAGGGAGTGGAAAAACGGGACGAAGACTCTCCTGGAGGAATTCGCGCAGGAGATGCTTGACTCTCCGGATGCTTCCGAAGAAGAGCTTTCCCGCCTTAAGGAGGACTTTCTCTTAAGGTACTTCTTCCGGATGGTAAAGGGAATGGACGAGCCCGTGAAAAAGGACGGGAAAGGAAGGGGAGGAAAGGGCTCCGGAAAGGGTGGCGGTGGGAACGGCGAAGGCGGGGATGGAGACGGTGAAGGGAACGGAGACCTTCCTCCGGATGAAAAGGAACTGGAAAAGGCCGCGAACCTCTCTTCGGCCTTCAAAGAAATGATGTCCGGAGGAGAGGACGGGAATCCCGAAGGAAGAGTCCATTACACTTCTTCTCAGAAAAACCCCCGCCTTTCTCCCGAAGAGGAACGAAGGATAGAAACTAATGCTGTCCGGTAAAAATTGAGGACCGGCATCTCGTAATGCTGAGAAGCCATTTTTTCGTCAGTTTTGAAAAATAAGGTCTCGCGCGCGCATGAGAGAGGCCTAGTCAGTTTCAATGACGGGATCGAACAGAGAAGGGG
>JAFUFP010000024.1 GCA_017469845.1 Bacteroidales bacterium
CAAACCTTAGATTTGCCCATGGAAAAAAAGTGTCCGATTTTTCCCTCATGAAGAAATCTTTGGTTTGAGTTTTAAATTTAGCATTTTTGTGACAAAGGACAAAGGAAGCGGGGCAGGTGCACAGGCTTAACAAACGAGAATGACTCGAGTATCTTTTACCGACTGCCCCGCTTTTGTTCCCATTTGGCCCAGATAAGAATAAAATGATCCGATAAGGTTTGTGGGTGAGAACAAAGTCCCTATGTCCAAAAATTAAAACATACAAAGTTATGAAAAAGTATTATTTAGGCATCGATGTCAGCAAGAAAGAATTGTCCTATTCCCTTCGCAAGGATTCAGAAGGCCATATAGCCTCGGGCAAGATTGACAACGAGACGAAGACGATCCGCACATTCCTAAGGAACATCCTGAAGAACAACTCGATCACTAAAGAGCAGCTGGTGGTCGGGGCGGAATACACCGGATACTACTCCAACCTGCTGGCCGGAGTCTGTGTCGAAGAGGGTCTGACCCTTTGGCTGGAGCACCCGGCCAGGATGAAGGACGGTTTCAAGGACAAGAGCAAGAACAAGACCGACAAGGAGGACGCCAAGAGGATAGCCGATTACATATGGCGTTACTCCGATATGATGGTCGAGTACAAGCCCAAGGACGCCAGCATCCTGAAACTGAAGGCTCTCCTGAGAACGAAGGCGAGTCTCATGAAACAGCTTCACACGTACACGATGCAGCTTTCCGACGAAGCCAAGTTCATCGACAAGCCCAGCCACGAGGTCCGCGACAAGATACTCTCACCCGTCGTCGGCATTCTCAAGTCGGCCTTGGAAGAGACGGAAAAGGAAATCGAGGCGGTCATCTCCGCCGACCCCGTCCTCGCCAACCAGGACAGGAGGATACAGACTGTAACAGGTGTGGGTCCTGTAATCTCCCACAACATGATATGCCTAACAGAAGGCTTCACCAAATTCAAAGATGCGCATGCGTTCATGAACTATTGCGGCATGATACCGATATACTACGAATCGGGGACGAGCGTTTACCTGAAACCGAAGACATCCAATGCTTCAAGCCATGTCATGAAGCCGAAAATGTATATGGCGTGCTTGGGCTTCACCGGCGAGAAGAATTGGAAAGACTCTGAACTTCATGACTATTATGTCAGGAAGACCGAAGGAGAAGGGAAACACCACAACTGCACCACGAATGTCATGATGGCGAAGCTGATCGCCAGGATATTCGCAGTGGTCAGAGAAGATAGGGACTATCTGCCCGAAAAGGAATACAACAAGAAATATCATCCGGAAAGGTGCAATAAAGAGGCTGCTGCCGCTTCTTAAGCAAACCTTACACGAGATGGGATAGCACTGGGAAGAGAAAGCCGCACTGAACGAGCTTTCTCTTCCGGGAGGCTGCGCTGAAATTGAAATCAAAAGTTTCCTTTTTTTCTCTTCACTTTTTCAAGCAAAGGCTTGCTTTTTCCATAAGAATAGATATGGATTTTCCGCATTCGTGACGTGAAAACTTTATCCGATTCTCTCCGGTGGACGGACAAAAAAGCCCCCGCTGAAGCGGAGGCAAATCTTTACGACCAAGCCGACAGAGGGGAACTATTCGCGGGGAAGACTGCGTTTCCAGGCGAAGTATTCCTCCATCAACTGGAGCTGCGGCTTGTTGGGGGTTTCAATGAGGGATGTTCCGTTCTTGAAGAACATGACGGTCTTTTCACCGTCCTTGTAGACGGGCCAGTTGTCAAGACCTTCCCCATTGGGATCTCCGGTCTTCACGAAGTTGCCCCAATAAGTGTTCATGGCGTCGCTGACCGCCTTGTCACCGCCCTCGAAAGGACGGCCCCAGGAACTTGCGAACACATACGAGAGTTCACTTGCGTGGTTGGCTCCGCGGGGCTTGCGGCCCGGCATTCCGAACATTCCTCCGTTTTCGTTGAACTGGTCGAAATAATACAGGTAAACTTTACCCTTTCCGGTCTTGTTCTGGAGGTTTGCCCAAGCCCAAGTCGGCCATGAGAACGCGGTCTCACGGAAGATGTCCGAAAGGGCGCCGAAGGTTTCCTCATCGGTAGTGGCGGGATAGAGTTCGAGCATCCTGTCTGCGAAGGGACCGTACTCTGCCTTTATGTCCGCAATGTATTTGTCGAGCTGGGTGGGACGGCTGAACATCGCGCCCTCGTCGGAGTTCGTTCCGATAAGGACATTGACGTCATTGTAGTTGCCCGCCTCATACATCTTGTACTGGTCATCGGGCAGTACGTATCCGTCAACGGTCGGCCAGAATCCTCCGACACCGATGGAAGGGGTATCACCTACCCACTTGCTCCAATCCATCTGGCGGAGTTCGGCCAGTGAAGACGCTCCGATCCTGTGCATGAAATCTACACCGAACTTTTCGGCTCCGGGGACATCACGGATTCCGTTGTTGTCGAAACGGACGCTGTCAACGGGGCAGAACGATCCGCCGCTTTCGGAGATGGCGCCCCTGAAAAGTCCCTTGGCGAGAGGAGATGCGCAAAGCATGCTCACCGCTATCGCTCCGGCTGATTCTCCCATGATCGTAACCTTTGAAGGGTCTCCTCCGAAGGCCTTGATGTTTTCTTTGACCCACTTGAGTCCTTCGATCATATCGAGAAGACCGTAGTTTCCGGAGATTCCCCTTTCATTCTCGGCCGAAAGTTCAGGAAGAGCCAGGAATCCGAGCGCTCCGGTACGGTAACTCAGGCTTACGTATACGATTCCCTGTTTCGCGAAGGACGTTCCGTCATTGGAGTTGGCGTCACCGGTAATGAAACCGCCGCCATGGATCCACACCAGAACAGGAAGCTTGTCCTTGGGGGAAGCTGCCGGAGTCTGGATGTTGACATAGAGGCAATCCTCACTGACAGCGGGTCCCGGACCACCGGGCATCGAACGGGTCTGCTGGGGAGGCATGGGTCCCGCCTTGGTTGCATCAAGCACCCCTTCCCACGCCTTCTTGGGAACGGGAGCCTTCCAACGGAGATCACCTACGGGAGCTTCCGCGAAAGGAATGGCCATGAATGTTCCTATGCCGTGCTGACGCGATCCTTTCACTTTTCCTTGAGCGACTTTGGCTTCGGTAATGACTTTGGGAGCATTGCGCTCGTAAGCGCCGCCGTCCTCAAGGCCGAGCTTTATGTTCTCGATATAAGCTTTGGACGAGACTGTAGCACCGGCCACAGCGTCAAGTTCAACCGCCTTGGCCTCTTCGAGGGTCTTTCCGTTGAGCCTCGAAAAGAAACCCGCGTCATTTATCATCTGGAGATAACGGGGGCCCTCCCTACTGGGGAGCGCTTCGATATTGGTGATGACACCCTTGACCACCGTTATGGCAACAGGAGTCGGACCGTTGTGTCCTCTGACATGCTCAGCGAATTCTGTGGTGTTGATTACGAGAGTGTCGGATTTGGAGGAGGCTCCACCGCCGCACGATACCGTGCTCACCAACCCGGCAGAAATCAAAATGGCCGCAAGGACCACAAAAAGAAAGGTTTTTTTCATTTTCTATCGTAGATACAATTTCACAGTGCAATATTAGCGACTCGTCCGCAAAAGAATATGTCATAATCAATATTTCTTTTGTCAATTTCTCCAAAGAAGTTAGCAGCCCTTCCTTTCTTCCGGACAGGAACGATCATCACCTACCCGGGGCGAAACCCGACAAGGTTTCAACATCCTCACCCTCTCCGACTTTATCGACGACGATATCGCGTACGGAAAGGTTCCTTACGTTTTCGACATTGTTGTGAAAACCGGTAAGACGCCCGACGTGAATGTCTTCAATCACTACCCCGTCAATGGGCTCACGCGCATCTCCCCGAAGTTCATAAACGGCTTCCGTCTGAAGGGCTTCCGCACCGCGGAGGGTTATGTTCCTGATGGAGGTTATCCTCGTTTCGAACGTGGGAACTATATCCCTCCACTGATACAGGACATCGGTATCTATCTCGAAAAGGCGCAGCATCTTTGTGGCCGAAACCCTCTCGACCGTAATATCCTCGATGAAACCTCCCCTCCGGTGGTTGGTCTTTATGTAGAAAAGACGGTAAACCTGGTCCGCGGAATGGCAGTCGTGCATATACACGCGTCTTACACCGGCGGACATCTCGCTTCCGATGCCCAGAAGACAATGCCCCTGGATGATTTCACAATTGCGGATGACGATGTCTTCAGTCGGTGAGGCCAACGCCCACCCGTCCTGGTTGCGTCCGGCCTTCAGGACGACGGCGTCATCACCCTGGTCGAAGGAACATCTCTCCACTATCGCATGGGATGTCATTTCAAGATCGATCCCGTCATTGTTGTTGCCGTGGGCATAGACGTCAAGGTCGTGTACCCATACATCCCTGCACATGAACGTGTGGATTGTCCAGAACGGGCTCTCCCTTATCCTGAACCCGCCCAGTTGGACATTGGTGCAGCGGTTGAAATGGACAAGGTGCGGGCGCATGTTCGCCCCTTCCCTTTCCATATGGCGGTCTTCGGCCGGGACCTGGGTAGAACACATGGCATAAAGCTGGCGGGTCGCCTGGATGTGGGATTCGGAACGGGGAAACCACGTTTTCCAGAAATCCATCTTCGGAGCCAAAGTCCCAGTTCCGGTTATGGCGATGTTTTCGCAACCGTATGCGTAAAGCAAAGGGGAGAGGTTCATGCACTCGGCCCCTTCCCACGAGGTCTTGACCGCCGGATAATACAGTGCGGGGTCATCCTCGAAAACCAGTTCCGCCCCTTCCGAAAGAAACAGGTTGCAGTTGCTCCTGAAATGGATCGGCCCGGTAAGCCATTTCCCTTTCGGCACCACTATGCGGCCTCCACCCGCCTTGGAGCATGCTTCCATCGCCTTGGCGAAAGCGGCGGTCGTCGAAGCGGCGTCTCCAGCTTTGGCTCCGTATTTCGTTATGGGGAAATCCTTCTCGGGGAAAACATGCATGATGAGAGGCTCGAAGCCGTAAGGGGACTCCGGTGCCTCGACCTTGATTCCGTCTCCGGCGAAAAGTGCCGTTCCCATGAAAAGGGAAAACAAAGCGACAAAAAAGATCTTTCCTTTCCGCATGACCTTTCCTCCTGCAGGATTATTATTCGGAATACGACGCCTTCACGTAAGGGGCGTTCCTCAGATACAGTGCGCTTTCCCTTACGCCCTTGAGGATATTGGGAGTGCTCGCCTGCTCGAGTTCAACGACGTAGCCCTTTGTTCCCGCCAGCTTGAAATTGTTGAAGATGGCCTCGAATCCGACCATTCCGCTCTGTCCGATTTCATACTTATCCTTGATGTGGAGAAGTTCGAAACGGCCCGGATACTTCTTCATGTATTCGACGGGACTCACCCCGGCCATGACGGCCCAATAAACGTCCATCTGGAAAAACACGTTTTCCGGAGTAGTATGCGTCATGAAATAGTCCATCATGGTGGTTTCTTCCACCTTGCGGAATTCGTGGCTGTGGCTATGATACCCGAAACGGATTCCGTTGTCCTTGCACCTCTGCCCTATAGCCTCCAGGTACTTTGACATGACCTCAAGTTCTTTCTCTGAGGAAATAGGAGGGGACATTGACATCACAAGTCTCGGAATGCCGGCGGCCTTATGGGCGGCGATGCATTCATCCCACCACTTGAGGGCCTCGGTGAAGTCCCCGCTCTCCTTTTCGGCTGCGGAAAGGAAACGGGTCGTATGCGAAGAAATGAGATCCAACCCGGCTTCATCCATAAGTTTCCTGAAGGCGGAAGGTTCCATTCCGTAGAATTTCCCGTTCTGGTAACTGGCCGGTTCGGCTCCCGTGAATCCCATCTGGACGAGGCGGGAAAGGACGTATTCATGGTTCTTCGCGAACAGTTCGGGAGTTCCGATCAGGGTACGGAGAGAATACATCTGTATCGCCATCTCCTTCTTGGGGGCGGTCATCTCTTCCGCGAGACGGTAACTCACATAGGCGAATTTCCTGCTGTCTGGACTCCAGGAATTCACGTTGAGACTGCCCTGGCCTCCGAAGAACTCCACCAACACCTCGGGATCACCTCCTTCGGCAGGGATCATCCTCAGCTGCACATTGAGATTGGCGATATGTGAACCCGGATCGATTTCGTAATCGTGGTAGGCGAGATAGACGACTTTCTTGCCGTCGGGGGAAATGTGCGGGAACCAGGAGTTCATGTTCTCGTCGAACGTCATCTGCGTCTGCTCCTTTCCGTTCGCCCTCATCCTCCAGGCCTGCATCCTGCCTGTCCTGACGCTATTGAACCAGATGTATTTGCCGTCGGGGCTGAACTCCGGTCCGTCATCAAGACCCGGGGCATCCGTAAGGCGGGTTTCCTTGCCGCCCTTAACGGGCATTATGTAAACATCCTGCTCCCTGTTCGGGCCCCTGAAGGCACAGTATGCCGCTGTCTTGCCGTCAGGGCTTATGCCATGGAGGTAGCTCGGTCCTTCGGGTGTTATCTTCCTTGGCTCACCTCCTCCGAAAGGTACTATATATACATAGGAATTGTATCCCCTGATATTGGGGTCATTGCTGCTCAGTCCGATCCACTTCCCGTCAGCGGTAACGACGTGGTCGTTGTTGCATTGGGAAATATTCCCCGTCGGGATTTCTTCAAGATCGGAGGAACCGTCAGGGGAAACCCTGTAGAGTTTGCCGTCCTTGTTCACCACAAGCCAATTCCCGTCAGGAGTCCAGTTGGGGGCTTCCACAACGAAGGGGAATTCTTTTACGACATGGTGGGTACCGCTATCCAGGTCATAGATTTCCAGATAGCTGACGGTGGAATTCTGGGATTGGGCCCACATCGGAGCGGTGCACCCCAGAAGAAATACCAGAAACAGTTTCGCTTTGCGTGCCATATTCCACATTGGTCAATCGGTTTATCATTGAAGGATCCGGATGCTGCCGGACAGATGCTAAGTTATGGAAAGAGCGTGGATTTCACAAGATTTCCCGGAAATTTCGGGCCGCGCGACGAAAAGATGAAAAAAATATCGTGAAAAAGTTTGGATTTATCGTTTTTCGATATATCTTTGTGATATCAAAATGATACTATTTTAAATTATTGCACCATGGAAAACAAAGAATTCGAATACAAAGGGATCGTCCTGAACGGTTTTCTTGCGATTCTGATGTGCCTCATCATTCTGGCATGCTCGATCTACTTCTTCATCCTCGCTGACAAAGCCGGCTGGGCAGCAGTGGTCGGAATTGTTCTTCTGTTCATTTTCGGAATATGCTGCAACGGCTTCATAAAACTCGAACCCAACGAGGCGAAAGTCCTCGTCTTCTTCGGAAAATACAGCGGCACTTTCTTCAAGACCGGATTCTACTGGGTAAATCCTCTCATGAGCAAAAAGAGCGTTACCCTTAGGGCACGCAACCTCAATCCCGAACCGATCAAGGTCAACGACAAGGCCGGAAACCCCGTCCTCATCGGAATGGTACTCGTCTGGAAACTCGAGGACACCTACAAGGCCCTCTTCGAGATCGACAGCCAGTCTCTGGCTCCGGTCATCGCCAACAACATGAGAGTAGGTGTCGCTAGAAATCTCTCGAGCGCTTTCGAGAACTTCGTCAGAGTACAGAGTGACGCCGCCCTTCGTCAGGTCGCAGGTTGCTACGCCTACGACAACCCCGACTCCAAAGACGAACTCACCCTCCGGAGCAACGCCGAGGAAATCAACGAAAGGTTGGTAAA
This sequence comes from Bacteroidales bacterium, assembly GCA_017469845.1. Taxonomy (GTDB): domain Bacteria; phylum Bacteroidota; class Bacteroidia; order Bacteroidales; family UBA932; genus Cryptobacteroides. The sequence continues at coordinate 7,714 of JAFUFP010000024.1, forward strand.
GACCCTCAACGAGCGTCTCGCCATGGCCGGAATCCATGTCACTGAAGCCAGGATCAACTACCTCGCCTACGCTCCCGAAATCGCCGCCGTCATGCTCCGTCGCCAGCAGGCCGACGCCATCATCGCGGCACGTGAAAAGATTGTCGACGGTGCTGTGAGCATGGTCAAGATGGCACTGGACAAACTCAAGGATGAAGGCGTAGTCGATCTTGACGAAGAGCGCAAAGCCGCTATGGTAAGCAACCTTCTCGTCGTCCTGTGCGGAGATGAACCGGCCCAGCCCGTCGTGAACTCCGGAAGCATATATTGATATGGTAAAGGAAAACGGTAAAGAATCCTCCACGAAGAGTTTCGTTCTTCGAATCGATGCCGAAACCATGGCGGCGATTGAACGCTGGGCGGCGGACGAGTTCCGCAGCACCAACGGGCAGCTGCAATGGATCATCAATGAAGCATTGAAAAAAAGCGGGAGACTCAAGAAAAAATAGCTGGTTTGCTTTTCCGGTACTACCGGTGACAAAGGCGGAAGAGATGATTTCTCTTCCGCTTTCTCCGTTTTTTTGGCCGCCTCCAGGCCACTGAATGACCGGAACACGGGCTTTCTTTTGGAAATGCGGGAAAATAACCCTTTCTTTGGGAAGACACTAGCAAAGGATCATATGAAACAGACTTTCTTATCAATTGTGGCAGTCCTCATGATGGCCCTGTCACTTTCCGCACAGGACAAGGTAACTAAGGCCGTCCTTGAACTCGGACGCACCGACAACCGGACAATGGAGCACGCGGATTACATCGCCCGCAATATAGGCGGAAGGATCGTGGGATCACATATGCTGAACCATGCCGAGGAATGGGTGATCGACCAGTTCAAGTCATGGGGCCTCGAAGTCATCGTCCAGGAGGCCGTCGAGATCGGTGTAGGATTCGACCGCGGCCCGTGGTCGGGACGCCTTCTTTCCGAGGACGGTTTCACTCTGCATTTCGGAACACCGGCATATACGGCCGGAACCCGTGGCCCGCAGAAAGGCAAAGTGTATCTCGAGCCCAAGACCCAGAGGGAATTCGACAGAATAAAAGGAGCCCTGAAGGGATCATGGGTCCTACTGGAGACCGGCGCGACAAGCGGTCTTGCCATTGACGCTTCCCCGGCGGCGGACTCGACAAGAGCGGCCCAACTTGCGGAGGACAAGGAGGGTTCCGTTCTGTTTTATCGCCAGATGGTGGATGCGGGAGTACTGGGATTCATCCGCCCTTCCAAACTTCCCATGCAGGTTCTCTACAACAGGGCAATGTGCTTCAATCTCACGATGGACTCTCTCCCCAAAGCATGTGACATCCTCCTGGATGAGCACCAGTTCGCCATCATCAAGCAGAAAGCCCAGAACAGGGAAGACTTCCAGCTAGAATTCGACATAAGGAACCACTTCTTCCGTGGTCCCATGAAATACCACAATATCCTGGGTGTAATCAGAGGTACCCAATATCCTGATGAGTACGTGATGATGGGAAGCCATCTTGACGCATACGACATCGCCACAGGATCGACCGATGACGGACAGGGAGTATGTGTCACAATGGAGGCCGCACGTCTTCTTGCCGCAGCCGGTGCGAAACCCAAAAGATCCATCATGTTCTGCATCTGGACAGGTGAGGAATACGGCCTTCTCGGTTCCAAGTTCTTCGTCGAGAGCAAGATGATCCCCTGGGATAAGATATCGAACTATTTCAACAGGGACGGAGGTCCCCTCGCGGCCACATCCATCACCGTTCCCCCGGCGATGTATGATGACTTCGTGAAAGCGTGCGAGCCGCTTTTCGACTACAACCCCGCCATTCCTTTCAAGGTCAACAAAAGGAACGGAGAACCCGCAGCACGTCCGACAAGGGCCGGAGGATCAGACCATGCATATTTCCAGATGAACGGAATGCCCGCGATATCATTCAGCGAAAGTGACATCTTCGGATATGATTTCATATACAGGGACATTTGGCATACGGAAGATGACCTTTATGACAAGCTCATTCCCGAATACATGGAGCATTCAGCCGTTGTCCAGGCGGTTACAGCTTACGGTCTTGCGAATCTGAATCACCTTCTTTCAAGGGAAGGCCTTTATAAAGACTGACATACAATAAAAGACATTTCCTTCGGGCGGGGTTTCTTCACGGAAGAGACTCCGCCCTCTTTTGTAAATAATGATCGGGTGAAGATTAAATTTCGTATTTTTGTGCCCGCCTTCCGGAATGCTTCCGGGATAGGGTTGAGCAAACACCGTCATGAGAAAGTTTCTTCTTAAAATATTGGGATGGAGCGTGAAGGGAAGTTTCCCGGACGTGGACAGAAGCGTCATCGTTGCCGCTCCACATACGTCATACTGGGACGGCTTCTATGGCTTTCTCGCTCTGGGGGTATTGAAGATTCCTTATTTCATCCTGGCTGACACGACCCTGTTCCATTTCCCGATGACGATTCTGATGAAGATCATCCACGCCGTCCCCGTCAACGTGAAGGGGAAGGATGCCATACATGATTCGGTACGATACCTCCGATCCGAAAAAAAGATGCATATGGTAATCTGCCCGGAAGGACAACTCGCTCCAACCGACAAATGGAATCCGGGATTCTATCATATAGCGAGGCTCGCTGAAGTGCCGGTCATTGTCTGCTCATTGGATTACCGTAAAAAAGAAGTGGCGGTAAAACGGATGATCTCGGATCTGTCCGACCAACTGCAGGTCTTCGAGGCACTGAAGGAGGAATATTCAGGAGCGGTGGCGGCATACCCGGAGAAGTTCCTGCTTCCCGAAGCGAATCTCAGGAAATTGCGCGGAAAACAAGCCGATGCCATGTGTCAGTGAGATCGGACCGGCTCTGTCATAAGGGTATGAAGAGAAGAGAAAGAAATCACTTTACCCTGACAAAGTGCCGATAATCGACGCCCCAGCCTCCGACAGAGTAGGTCGTCCCCTCTTTTTGCCATTCCATCTCTTTTGATGTCAATTTTACTAGCTTATAGGTGACACTGCTGAAGTCCGACATATGCGGATTGAAGGTAACTGTATTCTTGTTGATAAAGTCAACGACATAAACGCCGTTATAGTCTTGCGGTTCACAGCCCAGGGTATAAACATGGAGCTGATAATGGCCGTTCCCATCAAAGGTGTACGTCACCGAACCATCCATTGCAAACACCGCCGGATCATACTGCTCGGTCCAGGTACCTTCCAACTTGTCCACATCGATCTTCTCACAAGCGCACAGCCCCGCCACCAGCAGCGCCGCGCAGATCAATTTCATCAGATTCTTCATCGCTGTCGTTTTCCTATAAAACATCCCCGAACAGAAACCTTGCGTGAAAAAGTTCACATACCTGTTTGAGTCCGTGAATCACTCCCGATACGATTATTCTAATCTTCTCTTTTTTAGACGAGTAATCATTGCCGACAATATCTTGTCAGAAGTTGCAGTAAAGGTTTCACGCAAACATGGGTAAAATCTTTCAGTAGCGGTGGTACCCGTAGGAGCCGGCACTGACGGGGGAAGTAAAGTACCGGTAGCCATCGGCGGGAAGGAATAGGGTGTGGAATTGGATTTCTTCAATATCTTCCGATTTCGGCGAAAGAATGATAGTTTGTCGGAGATAATGAGTAGAAAGAAATAACAACCCCAACTGATTGAATATCAATTAGTCGGGGTTGTACCTCGGGCGGGAGCACATTTGCATGCTTATTATCAGCGTATTACAAAATTTCCAAGCTAAAACGCAAGCTGTTTCTGAAGGGGTCTGAAAGACAACATCAATCCCTAAGGGAGCCTATCGGTACGACAAGAACTCCATCTTCTGTCCGACGATAAGGATAATCACCAATGCCGGTAAGAACCATGAGGAAAGACGGTCTCTTCATTTTGGTTGAATCAATCTTTTCGGCCAGGGTCGTGAGAGTGTCCGCACCGGCATTGATGAGGTCTGTCCCTCCAATCTTGATTTCTACGAGCCCATACGAGCCATTCCTTAAATGGACAACGGCATCGCATTCAAGGTTGTTCTTATCACGATAATGATAGACCTTCCCGTCAAGGGCGTCCGCATAGACTCTCAGGTCCCTCACGGCCAGCGTTTCGAAGATCAGCCCGAAAGTCTCCATATCATTGATCAAATCCTTCGGGCCAAGGCCGAGGGCGGCTGTGGCGATGGAAGGATCGATGAAATACCTGGTGTCGGAAGTCCTGATGGCCGTTTTGCTCCTCAGGTTAGGGTTCCATGCGGTAGAATCCTCTATGACGAAAATCTCCTTCAATGCCTTGATGTAACTGTAAACAGTGGCGTCAGACATCTGTTCATCGCCGTTATTCTTGATGTCCGCAAGGATTGTACCGACAGTTGCCTGAGAGCCTTGGTTCCGCGCATAGGAGCGCATGATACGCCTGGCCAGCTCTTCATCCCGCTCCACATCATCAACTCTCTTAATATCTGTGCTGACCACGGAATCGAAGTAATCAAAGGCTTGCGCCAAAGATGCTTTTTCCTTTTTTCTTAAAACAGCCTTAGGCCAGCCTCCACGGCATGTCAGGAAAGCGAGTCTATCAAGGTCAATGTGACTCTCGCCATCCACCGTATAAGCATCCTCAAACAAATGGCCCAAACTGACATCACCGGTAGAATCTTCAGATTCCCAAAGTGACATGGGACGAAGCTTAAGGCGAGAGATACGTCCTGTTCCAGTGTGGTAAATCTTTTCTTCCTCAATTATATTCCCGTTTTCATCTTTCTTCGGTTTAGGGGGGACAGCGGAGCCCGTGAGCATAAACTGCCCATCCTCATCCCTTTTATCCACCTCGTTTCTCACTGCATCCCAAAACTGTGGTGCAATTTGCCACTCATCGATCAATCTCGGTGTTTTACCAGCCAGCAAACGGGAGATATTTGTCCTGGCCAAAGCCAAGTTCTGGCTCAGCCTGTCGGGATCATCCATAGAAAGGATGCTACCAGCCTGTTGCGATGCCAATCTTGTCTTTCCGCAGTATTTGGGGCCTTCTATGAGAACAGCGCCGGAGGACTCCAACTTGTCCGAAAGTATTTGGTCTGCAACACGTTTCTTATATTCTTTCATTGTTTTCTCACACTAAATTTACCACAAATATATTGGTTTTTAATTTGAATATCAAGTATTTCAATTACATTCTGATTCGACAGTTGGCCATTTTTTGATTCGACAGTTGGCTGGATTTTGCTTGGGCGTTTGGCGATAGATTCCAGAATAAAGGACGCTTTTCCAAAGAATTTTGGGCCCGAAAAGGACGCTTTTCCAAGTTGGAGTATTGGTGTCCTCTTGCATAAATGGCTTCTTCGATGGTATAACTCAAAACGACGACGACGGTTCGAAATGAAACATGCCCCGGAGCATCTGGTTCAGGAGACTGGTCAACTGCTCGGATTCCTGCAAGACTTGCACCGTAAGCATCAGCGTGTCGAGATTGATCCCGGGCTCCTGCGCGCTTTCCAAGGCGATCCGGCAGTCGTCGGAAATGTCGTTCTCGAGTTTCGTGCATTCTTTTCTCAAGCGGTCCATATCGTCGAAATCACCTTCCCGGAGATCTTTCAATGCTTTCAGATAGAGCGCGATGACACTGTCCCTTCTGGAAATGAACGACTCATGGAATTCCTTCGGTATCGGAGAGAAGCTGTTCCCGACGTGTTCCATAACCGGATCGTTGATTCGCTTCATGCAATAAAGCATCTGCTTGCAGGAATTGATGCCCAGGAAATACCAGGTGTTCAGCGGTAGGAAGCGTTTCGGATCGAGCCGGCGCATACAGATGACTTCCCGCTTGCGCTGGCGCTTGAGTGCTTTCCGCTGCTCGTTGATCTGTCCGTCCAGTTTTCTCAAGAGGCTGTAGTCCTCGATCAGGAATCCTTCCGTGGATCTTTTCAAGGCATCCGCTACGAACGCGAGATGGCCGGCATTGCCCAGCCGGATGTGCTCACGGAGCAGGCTAAAGATTTGTTCGTCGTCATGGCTGCAAAGCATTCTGTCATACAGTTCATCCTCCTCCTGCTTCTTCTTTTCTGCGAAACGTTTCTGGCTGCTCCAGAGAAGATAGACGGAGAGTGCGATGAAAAGGAACATCACGAAGTACCTGCCGAAATACATCGCGTTCGTCACGCAGAAACAGATGATGAACGCCACTCCGGCCGTGATGAACCATCCGCCGATCACGGAGAGTACGCCGGTGATCCTGAAGACCGCGCTGTCCCGGGTCCAGGCCCTGTCGGCCAGGGAGGCGCCCATCGCTACCATAAAGGTTACATACGTGGTTGACAGCGGCAGCTTGTAGGAGGTACCCAATGCGACGAGAAGACCTGCGAGGACGAGGTTGACGGAGGCTCGGACCATATCGAAGGCGGCTCCCTCTTCGAGGGCGATTCCGTCCTGGTTGAAACGCTTTCCGACGGCAGCCTTCACTTTTGCGGGAACCAGGCTGTCCAGGAAAGCCGAGATGCGCAGGGAGGTGTGGACTAGTCTTCTGGCCACCGAGGAGGAGCCGAACATTTCATCTCCCTCATCCTGCCGGGACAGGTCTACACTGGTCTTGACGACGTTTTGGGCTTTCTTTGAACGGATCAGGGTCAGGACCATAACAGCCCCGGAGAGCAGCAGGAAGACAACCGGGGTATGGGCGCTTTCCTGCAGGGAAGTCATCATAAAGGCATCGGGATCGCCGTTCCCGTTGGCCGAGAAATCGAGGAACGCGTCGAGCCCTGTGAGCGGGACACCCACGAAATTTACGAGGTCGTTTCCTGCGAAAGCCATTGCAAGCGCGAAGGTTCCCATCAGGACAACCGTCTTGAGAATGTTGACCTTGAAAAAGGCCAGTATCGTCATCAGGGTGGTCATCGCCGCAAAGCCGATGGCCAGGAGCATACAGGTGTTCTCACTGATGAACTCCTTGATATCCGGCGTCATAAAGACCGAGCCCTTGAGTCCGTTGATGAGCAGGAACCAAACGATGGCCGTGGCGCAGACTCCGCCGAACAGGATGGTTTTCAGGGATCCGTTCCGGGGTTTGACGAAGGTGAATACAAGCCGAGATATCCACATCACCAGCATGCCCGTAATGAAAGCTACGGCGACGGACAGGAAGATGGCGGCGATTACGCTCAGGGCCTTGTCCGTATTCAGAAGCTCTCCCAGGCCGGGGCCGTCTTCCCGGACCATCTTTACCAGTGATAGGGCGAGTGCGCCTCCCAGCATCTCGAACACCAAAGAAACGGTGGTGGACGTCGGCATCCCGAGGGAATTGAAAATGTCGAGAAGAATCACGTCTGTGACCATCACGGCCAGGAAAATGCAGATAACTTCGTAGAAACTGAAATACTGTGGGGCGAATATGCCGTGGCGGGCTACATCCATCATTCCGTTGGACAGGGCGGCACCGGCGAAAACGCCGGTGGCCGCGACCGCGATGACCGTTTTGAAACGTGCGGCTTTCGCACCGATGGCCGAGTTGATGAAATTGACGGCGTCGTTGCTCACACCAACGACGAGATCGAATATGGCAAGTACGCATAGGAATACGATAATCCCGCCAAAAATAAACTGTGTCATTCTGTTTCGATTGATATTAAACTAAGATGCCCTGTTCAATCCGATGACCAAGAACAGGATGAAGATTATGAACAAGATAAACCTTATCCAGTTATAGATTCGCCAGATTTTCTCCGCTTTGGTCTCCCTGTTTTCAGTCTTGTTCATTTCCATTGTTTCTGTATTTAACCGCTGCAAAGAAAAACAGACGCTGTTAAGCGTTTATTAAACGGCGGTTAAGTTTCTGTTAAGCCGTTGGTGACGGCCTCATAAAAATGTAACTTTGCCATTATGGAAGAAATCATGATTATAGAAGATGACGCCGACCTTCGGGAGATCCTGAAGTTCAGTCTCGAACGGGCCGGCTACAAGACCTATGAAGCGGAGAGTGCCGAGAATGGGTTGGAAATGATGAACGACAGGATCCGGCTTATCCTGCTGGACGTAATGCTCCCGGGGATGTCCGGATATGAACTGGCCGGGGTCCTCCGGGAAAAAGGATGTAAGACGCCCATTATCTTCCTGACAGCCCGGTCTTCGGAGGAAGACCTCCTTTCCGGCTTCGCTTCCGGGGGTGACGATTACGTCGCGAAACCGTTCTCGACGGCGGAACTGCTAGCGCGCATCGGTGCTGTCCTTAAGCGCTCCGCGTCAAACAGCACGGGATTGGTTCATTGCGGACCACTATCGGTCGATTTGGATGCAGATAAAGTCTTCCTCGAAGGCAATGAGGTCCTGTTTTCAAGAAAGGAATATGAGATCCTGGCGTTCCTGATCCAGAATCAAGGAACACTTTTCACTCGCAGTCAGATCATCAAGGCGCTATGGCTGGACGCACCATTTGTTATTGACCGGACCGTGGATGTCCACATCGCGCATATCCGATCGAAACTGGCCGAACACAAAGGCTTGCTGGTCAGCCGCGTAGGTTATGGATATGGTTTGAAATATGAGCAGTAACAAATCTTATCTGCAGCAGCTGCTGCTGTATATGGCGGTCGTAGTCGGCGTTTTCTCATTGGCCGCCTCCGTCTATACAATGCACAGCGAGCGGAATTACAAGAAACTGGTCCTCCAATCGCGTCTGGAAGGATACGCGGACCGGATTGCCATCTTCGGTCCCGACGTCTCGTTCAACGAAGAGGTCCGCGTTACGCTCCTGTCAAAAGAGGGGGCGGTCCTGTATGATTCCGAGGAACCCGAATTATCGACGGACCACAGCAAACGGCCTGAAATCCTCGAGTGCCGGGAAGACCGTCCGGGCTGGGCCATCCGGCATTCTGAGACGGAAGGTCGCGACTATTGCTATCTGACCAAGATGGATGGAGACCGGATCATCCGCGTGGCGGTCCCGTATGAGGTTGACCTGAAGCATTTTTTGAGGTCGGATACCATATTCGTCGTTGTAGGGGTTATTCTGCTTCTGATATTCCTGGCCCTGATCGGACATTCGATGCTGCGGGGCTACAAATCTCTGGAGGACGCGCTGAATACCGTTGAAAGCGAACGCCGCAACAATCAGCGCCTGAAACGGGAAATGACGCACAACATTGCCCACGAACTGCGGACCCCCGTCAGCAGCCTGCGCGGTTATCTGGAAGCGCTCACCGACTTCCAAGATATGGATTATGAGCGGCGCGAGCTGTTTACCCAGCGGGCTTATCTGCAGACGCTCCGTCTGTCGGATCTGCTGCGGGACATCGGACTGGTCACCAAGATCGAGGAATCCCCGGAGATGATCAAGGTCGAACGGTTCGCCCTGAAGGAAATCGTCGACAGCGTCCTGGATGAATTCGCCGAAAAGATCTCTTCGCGCGGGATGAAGGTTGAGAATAGCGTCCCGGAGAATTTGCATATGAACGGCAGTCCGAGTCTGATGTATGCCGTATTCAGGAATCTGGTGGAGAACAGTTACAAATACGCGGGCGAGGGAACGGAGATCCACGTCGAAGCGAAGCCTGGCAGATGCTTCTACTACGATACCGGCGTGGGCGTTCCTCCGGAAATGCTGGACAAGATATTCGAGCGTTTTTTCCGGATTCCGGGGATGACCGGCACGGATTGGAATGTGGATACCGGCAGCGGACTCGGCCTTTCCGTCGTCAGGAATGCAGTCGGTTTCCACGGTGGGGAGATCAAGGCCAGCCTACGCCCGGAAGGGGGACTCTCATTTGAAATGACCTTGCCGCTTTCTTATCGTTAGGCCTGTCCGGGCTGTTATTTCCAGTTCTTTTGCTAATGACTTGTCCGGTCTCGTGAAAAGATAGAATGTTACAGCCATAGCTTGAAATTTTTCTTACAAGAAAAAATACAAGCTATTTTCCGAAATAGCAAGCACCAATTAAAAAAGTCCAACAACAGCAACTCGCTAATTGTTAGACTTTTTCAATCTTCAGAAACACTTGAAAAACTTCAAAAACATTTCTTTGTGCCCCGGGCGGGATTTGAAAATTACTCCTAGATACTCAATCTTACTGCGGTTTACCAACAATCAATAATAATATATCAATTGATTATCAATAATATAGGCTATTGACTGACAGTAATCCGTGCCCCTATTCGGTATTGAATGTTACCTAGATGTTTGCCAAATGTTTGCCAAGTCGGAAGATGTTGTTATCTTTGCGGTGAACATAAGGGATACGCTATGACAATTGCCTTTCAGATAAGGACTACGAAGTCCGCCAAGTCCGAAGAAGAAGTACCCGTTTACATCCGTCTTGTTGATGGTCGTGAATGGCTGTTCAGGAATCGAACCCAGATTCTAGTTCGCCCGGATTTCTGGGATCCCAAAAACGAAGGGATAAAGAAGCGGGTAGTATGCTCCGATGAGGACAGACAGAAGGTAGATGATGAGATCGAGAAACTGAGGACCTATGCCCGTAAAGCCTATACGGAAGACCACGACAGAGGGAAGATAAAGAAGGGCTGGCTGGAGAAGACCCTTCAGGATTACTATGCCGGCAAGGAACGTGGGCCCAAGCGCCGCAAGAAGAATGAGGCTTCCTTGGAAAAACTGTTTGACAAGTTCCTTGAAGGCCGTGATCCACAGATATCCAGGACCAAGCATTACCATGTCTTGAAGCGGACCCTTCTCCGTTATGAGGAATATGTCCGGCTTTCCCAGCCCCGCCAGTCTAAATATGTGTTTGATGTCAAGGCAATCACCACAGAGGATCTGAACGATATCTATGATTATATCGTCAATGAGCACCATCTCGTCAAGGACTACCCCGGAATTCTAGAAGCATATCCGGAGACCCGCAAGATACAGGAGCGGGGTGGAAATACGGTAACCGGAATCATCAAGAAACTACGTGCCTTCTTCAACTGGTGCGAAAAGGAAGGATTCCTGAAAAAGAATCCTTTCATCGGTTTCGAAAAAGGGGAAGGTGAACAATACGGAACGCCCATCTACTTTACGAAAGACGAACTGAAACAGATCTATGCCGCCGACTTCTCCGATAGCCCGTCGCTGGAAATGCAGCGCGATATCTTTGTTTTCCAATGCAACATTGGCTGCCGTGTCGGAGATATGATGCGTTTGACCAAGCGCGACGTCATTAATGGCTCCATAGAATATATCCCCAACAAGACCATCAAGGAGAACGC
>JAFUFP010000025.1 GCA_017469845.1 Bacteroidales bacterium
TCAAGAAGGGGGAACAATTGCGAAAAGAGAATTCAGAAAAACGCAAGCTGGCCAAGTTTTTAGCCACGGCTCAGAAGCTCAATATTCCAATCGATTATGAAAAAATGCAGAATTGTTGCGATGCATTTGTTCAGTAGAAGTCAGAATCATCAAAAACCAAAACATCCCTTAATAATTGTGTCAAAAAGTCTTTCAGATGGAGCAATCTGAACATTCGGGAGAATCAAATGACGATTTCGCACTGTGTTTGGACGATTGGGAGATTTTCCTGTCTTTCAGGGAGAGTCTTTTGAAACGGTTTAGTCTAATTTTGCTTTTGTGAAATTGTGTGTTCCGATTGATTTAAAACATATGCTTATGTACAAATCCAGGTATCGTTTACTTTTCCTTGCGGTGCTCTCCGCGGGGATAGTTTCGTGTTCCGGATCGTCCCAAAAGAAGGATTATTGGACTGACTTGGACTCCCAGCAGCTGTACATCGGAGAGGATATAGCCGTTGCACCGACTTCTTACGGAAAGGTTCGCGGCTACATACTCCGCAATGTGTATACTTTCCTGGGTATCCCTTACGGAGCTCCCGCATCGGGAGAGAACCGTTTCAGGGCGCCCCAGCCTCCCGAGCCTTGGGAAGGGGTCCTTCCGACCGTCTATTACGGAGATTCGGCTCCGCAGAGGACCGAAGGCAAATACCGCAACACCGACCAGACTTTCGCCGATCATTGGAACTATGACGACGTCAGTGAGGATTGTCTCCGTCTCAACGTTTGGACTCCGGGCCTTGACGGCAACAAGCGCCCCGTTCTCGTATGGATCCACGGTGGCGGGTTCACATCGGGAAACGGTATCGAGCAGGACGGCTACAACGGTGAGAACATCAGCCGATACGGCGATATCGTCTTCGTTTCGCTGAATCATCGTCTCGGACCCATAGGTTTCAGTGACTTCTCGTCTGTCGATCCCAAATATGCGGATTCGGGCAATGCCGGTATCCTCGACATCGTCGCCGCCCTCAAGTGGGTTCAGGAGAATATCTCCTCCTTTGGAGGCGATCCTTCCAATGTCACTATCATGGGACAGTCCGGCGGTGGAGCCAAAGTATGCACCCTTGTAGCCATGGCTCAGACCGGAGGCCTTTTCTCCAAGGCCGTTGCCTTGAGCGGTAACATCACCGGAGCAATCGACTCCAACTACAGTTCAGGTCTGGGCGAATATATCGCCAAGAAGGCCGGCGGAATGCAGAAACTCATCGACATGCCATGGAGAGAATATCTCGATTTCGCGGATGCGTGCGCGCGTGAATATAATGTTGACCACTCCAACGGAATGATGAGGGGAGCTTTCGGACCCGTCGGTGACGGATTCAACATCCCGATGAAGACATTCTATTCCGACAAGAACTGCTCATCCAACAACATCCCGATGATCTTCTGCGCGACTTCCGGAGAACTCTCCGGCAGCGAGAGGATGAGGCCCGCGGTGACCGCTAAAGCTTCCCAGGACGCTCCGGTATACCTTGCTTGCTTCGGATTCAACCCTCCGCTTTTTGACGGAAAGAAAGGCGCTTTCCATTGCCTGGACATCTGCTTCTGGTTCCGTAACACAGACCTCATGTTGACCCACACGGGAGGAGGAGCACGCCCCAGGGCTCTTGCGGACAAGATGTCGGATGCACTTCTGGCTTTCATGAGAACCGGAGATCCCAATATCGCAGGTCTGCCCCAGTGGCCACGTTATACTCAGAGCGAAGGAGCGACGATGTACCTTGATGACGAATGCCGGGTCATCAACGCCCCTGATGCGGAAACCCTCAAAGGGGCTCTGTCCATCCAATAGACAATCTTATCTATCAACCCATATTTTATTAACTCAAAAAATAATCGTATGATTATGATGAAAGCTATTTCATTGAAGCGTCTGGCTTCGGCAGTGTGCGGCTTTTTGCTGTGCGTTCCGATGATGCTGGCGCAGAACACGATTACGGTGAAAGGTAAGGTTATCGATTCAGAAAAGCAACCAGTTATCGGTGCGGCCGTTCTGCAGAACGGAACCACCAACGGCGCTGCAACTGACATCGACGGTAACTTTACACTCACAGTTCCTTCCGGAGCTGACCTTGAGGTCTCTGCAATCGGTTATGAGACCCTCCTGGTCAAAGCTACGTCTTCTCAGATGACGATTACCCTCAAAGAGGAAAGCACTGAACTCGATGAGACGGTCGTCGTCGGTTACGGTACGACCAAGAAGGCTTCCCTTACTTCGGCTATCACGAATATCCGTGAAGAGGAACTCACCGCTACCAAACAGTCCGATGTGACCGCATCCCTCCAGGGTAAGGTTCCGGGCCTCCTGATCCACCAGGTTTCCGGAGGTGCGGGAGACTTCGATACCGACCTCAACATCCGTGGTTTCGACGGAGAGCCCATGGTCGTGGTCGACGGCGTAGTCCGTACAGCCCAGAGGCGTGGACGTGGATTCAACTACGGCGGTTACTCCAATTCAAGTTCCGCTATCCTTTCCCAGTTGAACCCTGAGGATATCGAAAGCATCTCTGTCCTTAAGGATGCTTCCGCTTCCATATATGGTATGGGAGCAGGTAACGGTGTCATCCTCATCACAACCAAGAAAGGTGCAATTTCCAAGCCCAGCGTCCGTTACTCCAACACTCTGTCATTCGGTCTTCCCTCGGCTCTTCCCAATGAGGTGAGCCTCCCCGAGTACATGAGGTACCGTAACGAAATGCTCGCCAACTCACGTGCTGCTGACGGTTATTTCAGTGATGAAGAAATCGCAAAAGCTGAAAGAGGTGATATCGGTTATAGGGGAACCAACTGGCATGAGACTGTCATGAAGAAAGTCTCCTTCCAGCAGAACCATACCGTTTCAGTCAGCGGCGGTAACAACCAGACCCAGTACTACCTGAGTACCCGTTTCAATCAGGATAAGGGTATCCTCAACGGTGACAAGCTCGGTTACAAGGCATTCAACTTCCAGGGCAACCTCACCACAAAGATCACGGAGAACCTGACTGCCACATATCAGTCTTCGTTCGATTTCAACCACCGCGTAGGTATCTCCACCTCGAACTCCGAGATGAACTTCTGGTACTACGTCGGTTACTCTCAGCCCAATCTCGGACCTTACGCTCTCGATGAGAACGGAAATGATATCATCGGTCACTATTCAACTGCAAACGGTGAGCACTGGAACCCTCTCGCTATCCTCGATATCGATACGATGGGTTACAGCCAGACCAAGATGAACAGTTACAACAATAGCCTCGACCTCAAGTACGACGCTCCGTTCCTCAAGGGTCTCGTTCTCGACGCATTCGCTTCCTTCAACGTCAGCCAGCGTCAGACCAACCTTCTTGATAAGGCTATGCCTATCTACGACTATCTTACCAACGAGTTCCTCGAGAACAAGGGTACCAGCAAGTACTCCGAGTCCTGGAACAAGAACCAGCAGCTGTACGGTAAACTCCAGGCCAACTACAACCATCGTTGGGGACAGCACAACTTCACCGGAATGGCTGCAGTTGAAACAAGGCTCGGTTGGTCAAGCAATCTCAACGGAGGTAGGGAGTTCGGTGAATTCTTCACTCACGACCAGGTCAGTTCAGGTACCACGGATACCCAGACAGCCAGCGGTACCCGTAACTCTACCGCACAGGCCGGTTACCTCGCCCGTTTCACCTATGATTATCAGGGCAAGTACCTCGCTGAGGTTTCGGCACGTCTTGACGGTAGCTATCTCTATGCTCCCGGACACCGCTGGGGTTTCTTCCCCGCTTACTCCCTCGGTTGGAGGGTGTCTGAGGAGAAATTCGTCAAGGAGAATCTCCCTTGGCTGAACAACTTCAAAGTCCGTTGGTCAGATGGCCAGTCCTCACTGACCCAGGGACAGGCATATGCTTGGCAGCTCGGATACAATTCATCAGGACAGTATGTTTTCGATCCCGGTATTCCTATCAACGGTTACGCCAACAATGCGGCTGCTGAGACTATCCTTTCATGGCAGCATGTGCGTCTGTCCGATATCGGATTCGACTTCGAGATAAAGAACGGTATCATCGGAGGTTCCGTTGACTGGTTCTGGCGTAACATCACCGGAATTGGAGCGAACAGTATCTACTCCAACTCCGTTCCTGATTTCTACGGAATTTCTCTTCCTTCATACAACCTCAATGCTTCCCAGAATGTCGGTATCGACCTGCAGCTGACTCATCGTCATCACATCGGTAAGGTCAATTACCGTGTGACTGGTACTCTCACATTCACCCGTAACCGTCAGACCAAGATCGTCTCCACCCAGACATCAATCTACGGTTCTCACGAGGCTTACTACAAGAGCTTCATGGAAGGACGTTGGAGCAATGCTCTCAGCGGAACACACTATGAGTGGGAAGGCGGTCAGTTCGCGAACTGGGCCGACATCAATGACTACAATGTCTATACTGGAAGCAACGCCAGCGATCTGCTTCCCGGTATGTACAAGATCAAAGACCGTGACGGAAACGGTGTGATCAATTCCAATGACCAGTATTATACTTATGGAGCCAATGCTGATGCCTTCGGTTTCGGTAATACAGGTAACAACCCTCCTCTGCAGTTCGGTTTGATGATCTTCATCAACTGGAAGAACCTCGACTTCAACGCTACATTCAGTGGTGCTGCCATGGACCACAAGTTCATCTCCCTGTCCGGTCCTTACGGATACGGATACTTCTACAAGATGTTCGATACCTATACGGACCGTTATCATCTTGCTGACGGATACACCGATCCTTTCGATCCCAATTCCCAGTGGGTAAGCGGTTACTGGCCTGCTCTTACAACCACCTCCGGCGGTTATACCACATGGGGCAACGGTACCTACCGTTCTGTGCAGCCTTACAACTTCATCAATGCTACATACCTTCGTCTGAAGAGTCTCGAGATCGGTTACAACCTTCCTCGTAACGTCATCAGCAAGATCGGCCTCAAGGGCTTCAGGGTATACGCCAGCGGTACCAACCTGCTGACCTTCTGTAACAAGCTGCTCAAGCCTTACGATCCCGAGCGTAACTTCGGTTGGATCGGTGGTGGTGGTGGAGCTCCGATCATGAAGACGTTCGCCCTCGGTGTGAATATTAACTTCTAATCTGATTGCGAAATGAAAAAAGTATTTACATATATTACTGCTCTGTTCCTCGCGTTGAGTTTCGTCTCCTGCGACAAGATTTTCGACAATCTTGAGGGTGACCTCAACAAGATGTCCGAGGACGACCTGACTTCCAGCGAGGCCGGTTTGATGAGATTGCTTTCCGTAGCATATCAGAATATTCCTATGGGAGCGTTCAATACCAATGACCAGAATACCCTGGATGCGACTTCCACTCATGGAGCTACCTATAGTATCAGCATCACCGGTTTCTGGAGCTATTCCCAGATGCGTGCTGTCAACAAGCTCTTCAACCAGATCCAGCAGGCTTATGAGAAGGGTGCCATCAGCGAGCAATTGCGTGACAACATGCTCGGTGAGGCTCACTTCATCAGGGCTTACTACTATTTCGGAATGGTCCGTGCATATGGTGGCGTTCCCATCATTGAGGAACCTCTTGATGACAAATATGACGGAGGCGAAGACATCAGCGGACTTCTTTTCCCCAGAAAGACTGAGAAAGAGACTTGGGACTATGTTCTGGCTGAGTTCGAGAAAGCGGCTGAACTTCTCCCCGAGAGTTTCGGTGCAAACAGCTATCGCGCAAACAAGTGGGCAGCTTATGCTCTTGAGGGCCGTGCAGCTCTTTATGCGGCATCCGTTTCCAAGTATTGGAACAATGCTCCTATCGACAACTCGTATACCGCTGTCAAGGAGAAACTCACTTACATGGAGTCTTCTTACGCCAATGCATACTACAATAAATGTATTGAAGCATGCACCAAGGTCATCAACTCCGGTGTCTATTCACTTCATGGAGGTACCTCTCCTGCAAGCGTGGCTGATGCCAAGAAGAGCCTTCAGGAGCTTTTCGTAGCCCGTCAGAACGATGAATTCATCTTCGGAAGGAGCTATGAACTCGGTCAGGCTACTTCGACCAACGGTTTTGACTACGGTAACTCTCCTCACCAGGTCCACGCTAACGGTAGCGGTTGGCAGTGGGGACGTTATTCCGTCACCCTCAACCTTGTCGACGCTTTCGATGACTATAACAGCAGCATGGGTCGTGTTGACGGTACTGTCAAGACCCGTAACGACGGTGTCGAAAACCATTATGTGACCAACCTCGGTATCCAGGGTGAGTCCGGCTTCGATCTCAATGCCGATTACATCAAGTATAATGATCCTTCTGAAGCTTTTGCCAACAAGGATGCCCGTTTCCAGGCACATGTGATCTATCCCGGTTGCACATTCCGCAACACCAAGATCATCATCCAGGGCGGTATCATCAAACCCGACGGAAAATACACCGTATACAATGATGACAAGGCTGACCTCGGTGGCAAGACCTATTACACCTTCGGTGGCCAGTTCGAGAGCGATTACTCCGGATTCCATCTGATGGACAATGACAATGCCGGTAACTGGTACAATTCCGGCTTCGGTATCGCCAAGTTCCTTGATCCTTCTTCAGCGCTCCTTTATTCGACCAACCCTTGGCCTGATATCCGTTATGCTGAAGTACTCCTCAACTATGCTGAGGCAGTCGCCGAAAGCGGTCAGGGAGATAAGGCTCTTGCAAAGAAGCTGCTGAATGACATCCGTCACCGTGCCGCCTTCAAGGATGACATCGAGCTCACTGTAGAGAATGTACTTCATGAGCGCCGTGTCGAGCTTGCTTTCGAGTACGATCTTCCTTATACTCTCCATCGCCGTCGTGCATATGTGTTCGGAGCTTCCAATGCGGAGCGTAAGCGTTCTCTTGTTCCTATGGTTGACCTCAGGGGCAGCGAGGCCAAGTATATCCTCGTTCGTGCGAACGTTTACAACGGTGATGTCGCAATGAACCCCAATGGCTTGTACATCAGAGATTATCGCGCATACTACAGCGGAGTCTCCAATCCTGAAAAGAACCAGATCATCAAGAACCCGAGCCAGGAGTAACCTTTAAATGTATTCTAGTATGAAAAAGATATTGTATTTCATTCCTGTCCTTCTGATGGCGGTCTCATGCGATTGGTTCGAGTTCGACAACATGGATGGTTATGATGCCACCATTACAGGAACATTCGTTGATTCGCAGACTAATGAGCCCGTTTTGTTCGGTGTGGGCAGTGGAGACAGTTACTCTTTCACGATTTACGAAGAGAACTTCGTACCGGAGAAGGGTACCTTCTCACCCTCAGCACAGACATGGTATGCCCGTACAAACGGTACATATACCAACAATCTCGTTTTCTCAGGGGATTACAAAATCCAGACACTCACATCAAGTTACTATCCTATCACCGAGCAGTTCTCGATCAAGAAAGGAAGCAACACCCATGATTTCAAGGTCACCCCTTATGGCCGTGTCAAGAATGTGAGTTTCTCATATGATTCAGCCAATAAGCAACTCGTTGCGAAGTGTTCGGTTGAACATGGTGACGCTTCCCAGACCAATGGCCTCAAGGTGTTCTTCATGGGAGCTCAGGACCGTTTCGTCGGCAAAGCTCACAACAACTTCACAGATCCCACCGCTTCCACAGGTTATGGTGAGCCCGGTGAGTATGAACTCCGCGTCAATGTTACCGGCGGTAACAACAATGAGTTCAAGTACAGCCAGCCTCACTATGTCCGCATCGGTGTCTTGGCTACCCACTGCTCCGTAGTTCCCGCTTGGGATGAGGACGTTGTGGATATGGACAAGTTCCCTTGGGGCGAGCTCGCTTCTGACTGGAGCAACTGGAATGATCTGCTTGCGAAGACACCTCACAAGACAGTCCATCATCCCGCTGAGTACAAGTCCGACGGAACTGTGAACCCGAACGAAATGTACAACTACTCCGCAGTATACAAGGTCTCCGCTGACTTCAGCACGATCACCGAAGTAACTGACTGGGAATAATCTGATTTATGATAAAGTGGGCCGGGGGCTACTCCGGCCCATTTTGTCGTACAATTTTTGCAGTGGAGAAAGCGTTAATCTTTCTGTTTATGAAGCGTCTCCTTTTTTCTTTAGTGGTTTTGATAGCCTCGATTTCAGCTCTTTCCGCACAGGAAGGACTCAGCATCCCTGAGGATGTCTTTTATCTGATGCCGGAGTTCGGCAGGGGAACAATAGCCTATGTCGGGAAACCTCCCGTACAGGGGTCTTTCAATATCTGCGCTTTGGACGATACCATCCGCTTCAAGGACCGCAGTGGTGAGGAACTTGCTGCGGAAGAAGACGATTCCATAATAAAGGTGATAATATCCGGGGTGTCTTTCCTCAGAAGTCACGGTCATTTCTACCGCCTTTATCCTGTCAATGAGGATGTCTCTCTGGCCGTCAAACGGGATGTCCTTGTCATGACCGACAGCAAGATGGGCGGTTACGGCATGGAATCTCAGACCACATCCATTCAGGAGTATGCCACAATGACATCCAACGGAAGGGTTTACAGGTTTGATAATGTCAAAGCCCTTCCCTACAGGATGACGGAGACCGTTTACCTTTCCAAGGACAACGAGGTCCTGCCTCTTTCCAAGGGGAATTTCCAGAAGTGTTTCCCTGACAAGAAGGCTGAAATCAACGCCTGGTTCAAGGAAAACAAAACAGCTCCGACAGATCAGAAAGAATTGATGCGACTCTGCCGTCAATGGACGAAGTAACAAACTGATCCGTAAGTTCAATAACATGAAAAAAACTCTTGTTGCAGCAGCGGCCATTTTTCTTCTGGCCGCAAGCAGCGCTTTTGCGCAGCAGCAACTTTTCCAAAGCAATAATGTCAAATCTCCTGAAGTCAATCCGGACGGAAGCGTGACTTTCCGTCTTAGGGCCCCCAAGGCATATAAGGTTACGGTTTCGGGAGATTTCCTCACCGCCATTCCAGAAGGCGCCACCGACGCAACCACGACCGTAGACATGGTTGAAAAGGACGGAGTGTGGGAATATACCACCGAACCCCTTCCCGGAGAGCTGTATTCATACAGTTTCAATGTTGACGGAGTGAGGATGCTCGATCCCTCGAACGTGTACATGAACCGCGATATCGCCACCTACACGAACATCGTACTGGTGACAAGGCAGAAGGATGATCCCGGTTATTATTATACCGCCAATGACGTACCCCACGGAAGTGTGGCGAAAGTCTGGTATCCTTCGCCTACCCTCGGCATGACGAGGCGAATGACGGTCTACACTCCCGCCGGCTACTATGATGCGGGCAACAAGACCAAATATCCTGTCCTCTATGTCTGCCATGGAACAGGTGGAGACGAGAACGCATGGAGCGAACTCGGAAGGGCGGCCCAGATTCTGGACAATCTCATCGCTGAGGGCAAGGCCAAACCCATGATCGTCGTGATGCCCAACGGAAACGTCAGTTGTGAAGCCGCTCCCGGTGAATGGTCCGCCGGACAGTATGTCCCCGCCATGGGCAGCAGCAACCAGTTCGGTCCCGGAAAGGCCACCATTCCTGAGGCTTTCCCCGACATCATGAAATACATCGAAGCCAATTACCGCGTCCTCAAAGGTGCCGACAATACAGGTATCTGCGGACTTTCGATGGGAGGCGGCCATACTTTCCAGACCACCAACATGTATCCGGGAAAGTTCGGATACGTGGGAATCTTCTCCGGTGCGATCTCGGTACCGAATTCTGAAAGAGGAAAGAGTTTTTCTGAGAACCTCGCCGCAAATACTGAGTACGCCGGCAAGATCCGCAGCGTCTTCGCGGCTAAACCCAAGCTCTATTTCATTGCGATGGGCAAGACCGATTTCCTGTACGCCTCGACGGAACAGTACCGCGGATGGCTCGATGCCCAGGGTTACAAGTACGAGTACCGTGAGACTCCCGGCGGCCATATCTGGCGCAACTGGAGGCTTTATCTCACCGAATTCGCACAGAAAGTTTTCAAGTAGAAATTGGCAAAAACATTCAGATATGAAGAAGATTCTTTTGACGATGGCCGCAATGGCGCTCGGATTGAGCGCTATGGCCCAGCAGTCCCTCATGGGCGGACAGACCGCAAAGTCCCCTGAAATCAATCCTGACGGAACGGTAACTTTCCGTCTCATCGCTCCCAAAGCGAGGAAAGTCCAGCTGACGGGTGACGTCATTCCTCCCATTCCCGCCGACATGAACGGAATCAGGATGGACATGCCCGCGACTGTTGATCTGGTCGAGAAGGACGGAGTTTGGGAATACACGACCGATGTCCTCGAACCGGAACTCTACTCTTATGTGTTCAAGGTTGACGGAGCCACTACTCTGGATCCTTCCAACATCTATATGTTCCGCGATGTGGCAACCTGGTCGAACATTCTCATAGTCACCAAGGAAAAGGGCGACAAGGGTGACCTTTACAGCGTAAATAAGGTTCCTCACGGCAACGTGTCCAAGGTGTGGTATGATTCTCCAGCTCTCGGTCTCAACCGAAGGATGACGGTCTACACTCCCGCCGGATATGATGATCCGAAGAACAAGAAGGTCAAATATCCCGTGCTCTATGTCCTTCATGGAGCTGGCGGAGATGAAGACGCTTGGCCCAATCTCGGTAGGGCGGCGCAGATTCTCGACAACCTCATCGCTGCGGGAAAGGTGAAACCTTGCATCATGGTCATGCCGAACGGCAATCCCAACACTTCGGCAGCTCCCGGAGAATGGTCTGCCGGAATGTACGTCACCAGCATGAGCGGTGGAGCCGGATTCCCTCCCGCGAAGACCGGAATGCCGGAGAGCTTCGGTGACATAATGAAGTACATCGAGTCAAATTACCGTGTGCTTACCGGACCTGCGAACACCGCTATATGCGGCCTTTCGATGGGTGGAGGACATTCCTATCAGACTTCTCTCCTGAATCCCGGAAAGTTCGGATACATAGGTCTCTTCTCGGCCGCTGTTTCCGTTCCCTCAGCTGACAATCAGGCTCAGTATTCCGAGTTCCAGTCAAAGATGAAAGCGATGTTCAACGCCAAACCCAAGCTGTATTACATCGCCATCGGTGAAACGGATTTCCTGTACAAAGCCAACGAAGGATTGAGGAATTACCTCAATGCCCAGGGTTACCCGTATGAGTACAGGGAGACTCCCGGAGGTCATATCTGGCGCAACTGGAGAGTGTATCTCACAGAATTCGCGCAGAAGGCTTTCAAATAGCCGGTCCATTTCTTTCATTTTTCATTTTCGCCGAAAGCCGAAAAGCAATGAACGGAATAAGACGCCTTCGGGATATTTCCCGGGGGCGTCTTCATTATCCGTAGATGTCGGTCTGTCTATTTGCCTATTTGAAACTTTCTCCGACCTTTTTCAGAACTTTCGGCAGGCAGCCTTTCCAGAAATCCCAGCTGTGGCTTCCTCTGCGCGTTATGAACTCGTGTTCTATCCCGAGCTCGTCCATAAGTTCAGACAACGCCGTCGCGTCCTCAATGCCTACAACGTTGTCATCCAACCCTGTCTCTATGCTTATTCCCGGCAGGGAGGCCTTGTCGCAGTTTTTCAGCAACTCTTGCAAACCCCCGGCGGCAGGGGAGCAGGCGTAAGCGTAGGTCCATTTCCCCGGATTCAGGAAGCAGTGGTACAGAGTACCGAATCCTCCCATTGAGAGGCCGGCGATTGCTCTTTTCCCGTTTCCTTTGTAAGTCTTCTCGATCTGGGGGATGAATTCATCGAGGAAGAATGTCCCGTACTTGAGTTGACGTTTATCGAAGTTGTCCATGTAAAATGCGTTTTGTCCGTTCGGAGTCACGATAATGAACGGCTCACCACCGTCCCTCACATAGGAAGTGGCGATTGAATTGAGACTGCCTTGTTTGAGCCAGCCGTTATGCGCATCAGAAGTGTCGTACTCATATCCGTGAAGAAGGAAAAGAACGGGATATGATTTATTCTCGTCATAAGTGGGAGGCAGCCAGACGCTGTATTTTATGGTCATTCCGAGGACGGAACTTGAGATTGTCCTGTCCTGCAACACTTTTGCGGGGGTGTAGCTGTCGGAGGGTTCATCTCCGCCCTCGTCTTTCTTCGCTTTGTCGCAACCGGAGATCAGAATTACCCCAAGGGCGAGAGGCATAAGGATTTTGTACAATTGCATTTGTGAAAAGTATGGACAAGCTTCTTAAGAAAAGGAGGCCGGTTCCTTTTTTGGGGACGGCCTCCTTTGAATTGACATTATTCAATTATTTGAAAAGCTTCTGTGCGAAGGTGTTGAGGTAGAGCCTCCAGTTTGACCAGGTGTGGCCGCCTTCGGAGACGAAGTAGATGTGGTCGAGTCCCTGCTCGGTGAGGGTCTTGTCGAGAGCCTGAGAGCCCTGGAAGAGGAAGTCTGCGTTTCCGCAAGCGAGGAAGTAAAGCTTCACACCGGCCTTCTTGAGGGTAGCTACCTGCTCGGGAGTAGCGCTACCTGCTGCAGAGAGGGGGCAGATGTAGTCGAACATCTCAGGATAGAGGTTCGATGCTGTGATGGTGTGACCGCCACCCATTGAAAGACCGGCGATAGCGCGGCTTTCAGGTTTTGCGATGGCGCGGAAGTTCTTCTCGATGAAAGGAACGATCTCCTCGCAGAGGCTGCGGACATATGAGTCGCGGTTTGCGGGGTTCTGGTAATCCTGCATGCTCATCTGTTTAGCGGGGATGTTGAGGGTACCTGCAGCCTGCTGGTTGGCGTTGCCGTTGGGCATGACGACGATCATAGGCTCTGCGAGACCCTTCTCGATGAGGTTGTCGAGGATCTGAGCGGCCCTACCCATTGAGGTCCAAGCCTCCTCGTCACCGCCTGCTCCGTGGAGAAGGTAAAGAACGGGATATTTCTTCTTGGGGTTGGTCTCGTATCCGTAAGGAGTGTAGACGGTGAGACGACGGTTGATTCCGAGGATCTTGCTGTCATACCAAGGATGGGAGACTGTTCCCCTGTGGTTAGCCTCGCCATAGTTCTCGGTCATCTTTCCGGGAACGATGAGCATGTTGAGGAAACGGGTTCCGTCCCTCTGGACCTGGATGTTCTGAGGGTCGTTTACAGCGACTCCGTCAACTACGAAATTGTAGGTGTAGATGTCAGAAGCGGGAAGAGGAAGCTTCACTGACCAGACGTTGTTCTCGCCCCTCTTCATGTCGACGGTACCGCCGAATCCGGGCATCCATGAACCGCTGAGCTTCACATAAGTTGCGTAGTCAGCTTTCAGACGGAAAGTTACGCTGTCGGCCTGGATCTCGGGGGAGATGACGGGAGCGGCGCCCCTACCGAATGAGAAATTGGTGAGTTCCTGTGCGTTCATTGCTCCTGCTGCGAGGCAGAGCGAAGCGACAATAGTAAGGATTTTTTTCATATCACTTGATGTTTATGTGTTGGTATTGATTTTCCACCTCTAAGTTACAAACTTTCCATTAAGAACGAAATACTTTGTTTTTTCATAGGACATCAGGTAGAAAATCTCAACATCCGGACAACCCGTAGAACATCATGCGTGATGATTTTTTGACATTGGAGAAGGTGTTTCCGTGTCTTGCGCCCGTTTCATCGGAATGTATTCGGGAAGAATGTTTACCTTTGTGTCCGGGCGCAGTTCTGCCCCTTCATTAACAAAATTCAAGACGATGTACAAAACAACCGGGCTCAAGAACAGCCGTATCGAAGTCGCCGACGCCCTGAGGGGCCTTGCCGTCATCGGCATCATCCTTTATCACTCGGTGGAGCATTTCAATCTGTACTCACCGAACGTTTCCGCGTCAACGCCGATTGACGGGGTGCTTTTCAATATCCTGACCGTCCTTCTTTCGGGAAAGATGTACGGGATATTCGCCCTTCTTTTCGGATTGAGCTTTTTCATAATGCGGGACAACCAGGAGCAGAAGGGGAAAGACTTTTCCCTCCGCTTTGCGTGGAGGATGGTCCTTCTGTTCGGATTCGGACTGATAAACCTTTGCCTTTACAATGGTGATATCCTTACTTTCTATGCGATTCTGGGACTTCTGATGATACCGGCCGGATATCTCTCCACTCCGCTTCTTTGGGGATTGACCATCTTCCTTCTCATCCAGCCCATTGAAATCTACAGTCTCCTTTCCGGATGGAAACCCGACATGTCTCCGATGATGGAAGGGTACATGAAGATGGGGCAGGCCAACGGGGAAGGGACTTTCCTTGAATCCGCCGCTGCCGGAGTAAGGTACGGATTCACGACTTCGCTGATCTGGTTCCTCGGCAAGGGCAGGATTACCCAGACTCTGGGACTGTTCTTCCTGGGTATCCTTTTCGGCCGTCACAGATTGTTTTATAACGAGGGCAACCACCTCAAGATTTGGAGGGTGGTGTGCGCAATTTCCGCCGTATGCGTAGCCGCTGGAGTCGCCTTCGGAAACCGCTCCGCCGGAAATGTGTCCTTCGGAAATCTTGACAACCTCCTGCATCCGCTCTTCAATCTTGCGATTCTGCTTCTCATAGTATCCGCCGTCACTCTTTGCTGGTATGCCTTCGAAGGATTCCGCCGATCCCTTTCGCATGTATGCTTCTTCGGAAGGATGTCTCTTACCAATTACATCATGTCCTCTTTCTTCGGAGCTCTCGTTTTCTACGGATGGGGATTCGGTATGTACAAGGTCCTTGGAACCACGTGGTCTTTCCTGGTGGGTATAGCCATTGTCGTAACCCAAATTGTGCTTCTGTACCAGTGGTCCAAACATCACGAGAGGGGACCTCTTGAAACGCTTTGGAGGAAACTCACATGGATATGGTAGTGGAGTTCTTTCTCCGGTGAAACTTGCGAAAGATAGCTGAAAAGAGTATCTTGCGAAGAGAATGACATAAACAACGTGCAATACAAAAACGCTGAAAAGATATGATAGGTATTTATATGTTCCTTGCCGAAGGTTTCGAGGAGACCGAGGCCATAGCTACGCTTGATGTCCTGCGTAGGGGAGGAGTTCCGGTCAAGACAGTTTCCGTTACTGATGACCCGATCGTTCCCGGAGCCCACGGGATTCCGGTGAAAGCTGATCTTCCATGGAAGGATTTCCTTCCCGGGACCGATCCCATGGGGACCGACCCGATGGATGTCATGATCTTCCCCGGCGGTATGCCCGGAACGAAGAATCTTGCCGAGAATTCCGTCCTGATGGACATGATGAAAAAGCATTGGGAAAAAGGCGGAGCCGTCGCGGCCATTTGCGCTGCTCCAGGTCTTGTCGTGAGCCAGCTCCCCGACATCGATGAACTCAACGTCACATGCTATGACGGATTCGAGGATAATCTCAAGGAGAAGGGATGCAATTATACAGGAGGCCCCTCTGAGGTTGACGCCAATCTCATTACCGGAAGAGGACCAGGGTGCGCGATCGATTTCGGCCTGGCGATACTTTCTTATCTGAGGGGCGAAGAGGTCTCTGACGCCGTCAGGGCTGGACTTCTCCTCCCTTATTGACGTCTTCCGGCTTTGCCCGTTCATGTGGCCGGAATCCAGCCGCTGGAATATGAACGGACAATCCGCTGCATCATCAAGGTGCGGCGGATTGTTGTAATGGGGTATCCGGTTATGTTCCCGAGTCTGAGGATGGAAAGGGATTATCTCACGATGACCCTTTCGATTCGTCTAGGAACGGAGGTTAGGATTTCGTAGGGGATGGTGCCGAGGATGTCGGCGAGTTCGGTGACGGTCGGGTCCTCACCGAAGATTGTCACCGTGTCACCGGGTTTGACATCTATCCCGGTCACATCGAGCATGCACATGTCCATGCATATGTTCCCGATTGTCTTGGCCCTGTGTCCGTTCACGCTGAAGGAGGCATTGCCCCTTCCGAGGTGTCGGTCTATTCCGTCAGCATATCCTACCGGAATTGTGGCGATCACGGTTCCTTCCGGGGCGATTTTCCCCCATCTTCCGTATCCGATGGTCCCGTCTTCGGGCTTCAATGTCTTTATCTGGAGCACCTTGCACTTGAGTGAAGCCACGGGGCTCAGTTTGACTCCGGGGAGTGCGCTTATGCCGTAGATGCCGATACCGAGTCTCACCATGTCGAACTGGTATTGGGAGAATCGCTCGATTCCCGCGGAATTCAGAACATGGTACATCGGCTTGTAGCCGATGGCGGAAGTAATCGTGTCGGCGTTTTTCTTGAAAAGGGAAATCTGTCCGAGGGTGAAGTCGTCTTGCTCGGGATCTTCGGCGACGGCGAGATGGGAATAGACGGATTTGACCTTGACGTAGGGACAATCGACGAGATAGTCGCACAGCTCCTTCACTTCGCTTGTCATGAATCCCAGCCTGTGCATACCGGAATCTATCTTGATGTGGACGGGGTAGTTTGTAAGGTTCCTTGACTTGAGGACTTCGACGAGGGCCTTGAGCGAATAGAGGTTCGGGATACCCGGCTCAAGCATATAGTCGATTATCTCACCGAAAAAGTCGGTTCCCGCTGTGAGTACGAGGATGGGCAGGCTGATACCGGCTTGCCTCAGTTCGATGCCCTCAACGGGGTAGGCGACCGCCAGGTAGTCGGCTCCGGCTCTTTGCAGCATTGACGCGAACTCCACTGCTCCGTGGCCATAGGCGTTTGCCTTTACAAGTACAAGAAGACGGGTCTCCTGCTCGAGGATTGACCGGAAATACCGGTAATTCTCAAGACATGCGGGGAGGCTCAGCTCCAATCTGGAAAAATCATCTTCCCTGAACATCGTCTGTCTTTTTCAATTCGGGATGCAAAAATACGAAAAAGACCGGATTTGGCATAAGGATTTGCAAATTGCGATTGCTTCTGAAAACTTTTCCGATGTTTCATTCATTTTTCACGGCACGCGGCCTTAAGGGGATCAATTATTTCCGATTTTTTGATGCGTCAGTCCTAGCTTCTGAAAATACACTCTGTCGCTTCCGGAAAACGTATAATGAAAAGAGGCTGACCAAGCCCCTACGGGTAATTGGACAGCCTCATATAAAACAGATCATTCCCGGACGATTGATGAAGACTGTTTCGTTACAGTTAAATCAGTCCTTGAGTCCTTTAATTTTGGGGAAATTCACAGATGTGTTTGCGAAACTTTTCGCACTAACTCCGGCACGATTCTGGGCATGCACATTGGCTCCGAAAGATATCAGAAGATTAATCATATCGGTTCCTTTTTCATTATATCCATGACTAAAGCATGCGCGCAGTAATGGAGTGTTCCCCACGGAATCTCTACATTCAATATTGGCACCTCTTTCCAAGAGTTTTTTTGCCATTTCAAGTCTACCGCGATAAGCGGCATACATCAGTGCCGTAAAATTGTTGTAATCAGTATCTTCCAAGTCTACTCCGGACTCGAGGAGGGTATCGAAGCTTTCCATGTCATTGTGTGTGACGGCTTCACAAAGAGGATTGAGCTTAATGTTTTTCTTCATACTTTCTACTTCTATTAATGTGCGGATCTTCTATCTGATATAAATCAGGATTGTTCATCAGGTCGTTGAATTCCTTCTGTGTGAGCCCCCTCGTTTCGGCATCGGCTTTGTGTTTCCGGAACTCTTCACCATATTTATGTCCCAAATCATATTTACCGTTTATCGGGGAGCCTTCATTTGCATCTTTGAACCTTCCGAACTCGTCTCTCTCAGCCTTGGCCTCCACCGCCTCCCTGACCCACTTCCTGATATAGGGACGATGAACGCATTAGTCAGTATCTTGATCGTATCGGCAGGAGGGACATCCTCTTACATGCGATTACCCTTCCACAATCTTGCCTTCTTTCAGTTCACGTTGGAAAATGGAGTAAACGTATGCGGTGCTTTGTGCGAAGAGGCCGGTTTCCAGGTCCAGGACTTTCTCGTAGGTGTCGGAGTTATATACGGTGTCCAGGGCAGCTGTCATGGACATTTTCTGCTCTTCCATCAGTTTGAGGACGAGGTCCTTGACAAGATCCTCAATCATGAACGATTCTCGGCTCATATGCGCTTGAGGTATTTGATGGAACGTTCGGTGGCAAAGAAATATTGGAAAGAAATGCCCTTTTTGTATTTCAATTCCTCCAGGAATGTTCCGATGTTGATTATGCCGGCCAGCAGGCGACGGATTTGAAAGCCCACATCATCGTTCGCAATGGGCACATTGGAGCCGTGATACAGGATCATGCCAGCGCCCCTCCATTATTCCTGCAATACAGGGCCACATCGGCCACCACGTCATCGAAAGAGAGGGTATGCTCCACGTCATAGAACTCCTGCAGGAAGTCAATGCCCTTATAGCGGGCGAGGTAACGGTAGGCCTGGGGGGTGGACAGACCGAAGCGCTCGGCGAAATCGCTGATAACGGCAATGATATATGATACCTGTCTTTCCATACATCGCAAATTTACGAAAACTATTTTGAATAGTTATTCCTGGACGGCAGAGTTTCCCGCTTTGTGCCGTATGACAATATTGCAGGAATTGTCCCCCGCATCGGCAATCTATTGGTTTCGGCCTTTCTTTTGTATATATTTGTCATTGAGGGCGAACTATGCCCGTATTCAGTTTGACCATACTAATTTGATTTTCATATGATCTGGTTCATAATGATAGCTGTGATGGTGCTGAGTTTCATCGTCCAGCAGACACTGACAAGCCGTTTCGCGAAGTATTCCAAAGTCCTCAGTCCAGGAGGAATGACAGGAGCTGAAGTTGCTCGCAAGATGCTCTATGACAATGGAATCACCGATGTCAAAATCGTATCCGTTCCCGGCAATCTCACGGATCATTACAATCCTCAGACAAAGACAGTCAATCTGAGCGAGTCCGTCTACGGTCAGAGGTCCATAGCGGCCGCCGCTGTCGCCGCCCATGAATGCGGCCATGTCGTTCAGCATGCGAAAGGATATGCTCCGCTTCGCCTTCGTACCGCACTTGTGCCGGTCGTGAGTTTCGCGAGCAAATGGGTGACATGGATTCTTCTCGCCGGAGTAATATTCATCAATGTCTTCCCGAATCTCATCTGGATCGGAATCGGCCTTTTCGCCATGACGACCCTTTTCAGTTTCGTCACTCTTCCGGTTGAAATTGACGCTAGCCGCAGGGCTGTCCAGTGGCTTGAGGCGGCCGGAATAACCGATTATGAAACCAGGCCCATGGCTGTGGATGCCCTCAAGTGGGCGGCATACACTTATGTGATTTCCGCGATAGGATCGCTGGCGACGCTCATCTATTATATCAGCATAGCGAATTCCAGGAGATAGATCATCCCGTTATGGATTCGGACGGATATCTTTTCAGACGGGCTTCCGCCCAAGAGGTTGAGGCTTCTTTCTCCCTCGTCCTCCGCCGAATGGCATGGATGGACCTCAAAGGTATCCGCCAATGGAATGTAACCGGCTACGTGGAGCGGTTCCCTTTGGAGTACTACAGGGAGAAACAATCCTTGGGGCAGCTCTATGTTCTGACCGATACGACCGGAAAGATCGTTTGCGTAGGCGTCCTCATAGAGTCAGATTTCCGGTGGGGCGACGATGACACTCCCGCCCTGTATCTTCATAATTTCGCATCGGACTGGACTGTACCGGGATGCGGCTCCGTATATCTCGAAAAAGCTGAGAAACTTGCCCGCGCAATGGGGAAAGAGTACATGAGGCTGGACTGCGCCAGGGATAACGCTTTCCTCAATTCGTATTATTCGGAGAGGGGCTACGACTTGTGCGGAACATGCGTCCATGGATTGTATGAAGGCTATCTTCGGCAGAAAAAGCTCAATTCGTAGCGCTGAATCAACAAATTCTTTATTTTTCATATGAGTTATCTTCTTGTTCTTCTTTTGGTTTCACTCCTGGCGAGTGCTGTGGGTTGGAAGTATTTCATATACTTCTTCAGTCTCGGTTACGGAGGTGGCATAGTGGCGCTTTCCGTTGCCATGATGGTTATTTTCCATGATGTGCTTACGGTAGAGACAACGCTCCTTTGCGTTGCGCTCATCATCTTCGGATGCCGTCTTGCGGGTTATCTCCTTTATCGGGAAATGAAACACAAGGCGTACCGCGCGATTCTTCATGATCCCTCATTGGAGAAGAAGAAACCTCTCGGGGTCATCATATCCGTATGGCTTTTCTGTGCGCTTCTTTATGTCGGCCAGGTAAGCCCGGTGGCTTTCAGGCTCGCTTCGATGCGGGATTCTCTTCCGGTGACAACCACGTGGGCATGGATCGGACTCGCTCTTATAGTTTGCGGAACATGCCTGGAGGCCGGGGCGGATATGCAGAAGAATGCCGCCAAGAAAAGCAACGCCCACCGTTTTGTTGATACCGGGCTGTACAGGATAGTGAGGTGCCCCAATTATCTGGGGGAACTCGTCATATGGACTGGGTGTTTTCTGAGCGGAATAGGAGCATGTCTTTCCCCTGTCCAGTGGGTGATCGCTTCCATCGGTTACGCCGGAATAGTGTACGTCATGTTCAGCGGAGCGCGTAGGCTTGAACTTCGCCAGGAGGAAACATACGGAAAGGATCCCGAGTTCAGGGCATACGTGAAGAAGACACCGCTTCTCCTTCCCCTTGTCCCCATCTATTCTCTCGCCAAATACAAGTGGCTTCAGGCATAGAGCCATCGCACCCGAGGAGGCCTTACGGACCGGAATTGACCGGTCCATCAGAGTTGCGACGAATCCAAGATATCCCGCCCTCTTTTCTGAAGCGGCGGGATACTTTTTTGTCCATGAGTCCAAACACTTTTGACTCCGTCCGAAACGGTATGATTTCCCGCAATAAATCCTTATTATTGCATTACCGGATATCCGGCTGTGAGATATTTTCCTTTTTGACATGGGACATCCTTTCGGCGATACTCTGTTTTTTGAAGATGCGGTGAAAATCACCGGACCATCGGCTTTCAACATCATGCTGAAGCCGGCGGGTTCTTTGTGCAATCTCGATTGCCATTACTGCTACTATCTCGACAAGGCGGAAATCTACGGCGGAAAAGAACCGAGGATGACCGAACAGATGCTCGAGGATGTCGTCAGGGAGTATATCGCCGCCAATGATGTCCCTGAAGTCACCTTCAACTGGCACGGAGGTGAACCATTGGTACTGGGACTGGATTTCTACAGGAAGGCCATCGAACTGGAGAAACAGTACGCGGGGGACAAGATTGTCCACAACACGATCCAGACCAACGGCACTCTCGTCACCCGGGAGTGGGCGGATTTTTTCAGGGAGAATGATTTCCTTGTGGGAATTTCGATAGACGGACCCAAGGATATCCACGACCGTTACCGCAAGGACAAGGGAGGATTCCCCACATTCGACCGTGTGATGAACGGCCTACGGTATCTTCGTGACAGGGGAGTGCAGTTCAATACCCTTTCGACAATCAACAAGGTGAGTGAAGGAAGGGGACTCGAAGTGTACCGGTTCCTCAAGGGCATCGGCAGTACTTACCTTCAGTTCATGCCCGTGGTCGAGCATGTCAAATATCCGGTCGATCCGGCGGGTAAGGTGAAAAAGAACGCCCGTCCTTATATCGTCGATCCTTCAACGGAGGGGGCTCAGCTCTCTTTCTGGAGCATATCGTCGGCCGCTTTCGGGAAGTTCATGTGCGACATCTTCGATTATTGGGTCAGGAATGATGTGGGGAGAATCTTCGTGGGACTTTTCGACGCGACTCTGGCCTCCTGGTGCGGAGTGATGCCGGGGACGTGCATATACGGCCCCACTTGCGGCGGGAATTCCGTCATAGAACATAACGGGGACCTTTATCCGTGTGATCATTTCGTGTACCCGAAATATCTCCTGGGCAACATTCGTGAAAAGTCCATCCGTTCGATGATGGAATCCGAAAGTCAGATTCGCTTCGGAATAGGGAAACGCAGCGGCCTCCCTACCAAATGCGCCCGGTGCAAGTATCTTTTCGCCTGCAACGGAGAATGCCCGAAGCACCGTTTCAACAAAACGGAGAAAGGGGAAACCGGGCTCAACGCCCTTTGCGAGGGTTACTTCAAGTTCTACAGCCATGTGGCCCCATACATGGACAAGATGAAGGAACTGCTCGAAAAGGAACTGCCTCCCGCTTATGTGATACCATGGGCGAGGATGATGAAGCCATGACGGAGGGCACTCCCTGTCTTATCTTGATTCCATGGCCTCAGTTATCGTTGATAGCGCTCTTGAGATGAAGTCCTTCGTCCCCGATCCTCCGTTGACATAGTCGATGACCATCTCCGCGTAGCGGAGAGCGCCCTGAAGTTTTTCGCTCTTTTCCGGTATCTTCTCCGCCTTCTCTACCGCTTTGAGAAGCTCCTGGAGATCCTCCGGTTCGGCGAGGTTCCCGGGACGCATGGAGTTTATCGCGGAATTGAGTCCCGATGCCGCCTTCGTTACTCTGTCCTGGGTAAGGCCCTTTCCTTTCATCGACAGAACGGATTCCGCTTCAGAGAGTTTGGAGAGCATCCTTGAGTATCCGTTCGGAGCCCAAGGGGCGGTGGAGGATTCCTTGGCGGAATAAGACTCCCATGCTGACTGCTCTTCCATTCTGGCGGAGGCTATTCCTACGGCCTGACGGAGGAAGGTAAGGTCGACGCCCTTTTTCCTTTTCGCTTGGCTGCCTTCCCCGGAAATGTCCAATCTCAGATAATGGGTCGAACGGGAAGTAATGCCGTAATCGGGATAGAAGGTCTTGTCTCCGAGGGTGAGGGTAGGCGTTCCCTCTGAGGCCACCCCGGGAATGACTTCCCTAAGATCCGGACTCAGGCGGAATTCCGCCTGCTCCCAGAGGGTTATGTCCGGGCTTGCCATGACGAGGGGACCGTACATGAGGGTGCCTTCCCACATCGGGGTGAACGGAACTTCGGTCTTCCCGGGACCGGTTGCGGCAAGGTCCATCTTGTCGGGTCCGAAATGGATATGCTTGGTGAAGGGCATAGTTATCTCCACCTTTTCACCTTCTTTCCATTCTCGGGCAGGAATCTCTGCGTAGGATGAGGGACGGAATGTACGGGAGATGGGAGTTCCGTTGAGTTTTATCATGAATCCTTCACCCGCCCAATAGGGCACTCTCAACTTCATGGTGAAGCGACCTCCTTTAGTGACGGTGATTGTGCTTTTCTCGGCTGGGAAAGTACATTCCTGACGAAGTGATACTCCCTTTTCGGCCCAATCCGCCTCGGTCGGAAGGTACAGCGCTACCCAGATGGTGTCATCTCCCGTGAAGTATGCGGCTTCCTGGTATTTGACGTGGTTCTCCGCTCCGGTGCCTCCGCAGCAAGAGGATTGTGGCGTGGGATTGCCGAAGGGTTTGCGGGCATTGAGCCCCACCGCATACTGATAGCACACCCCGTATTCTTCCGGATTCAGGGAACCGATGATCTGATTGAGAAGGACTCTCTCGTAATAGTCCATATACCGTGCGTCATCAGGGGAATAACGGCTCAGGTCACGGGTGAGTTTCGCCAGATTGTATGCGCAGCAGGTCTCATTCATTGTGGGGTCGGGACTTTTTAGTCCGCTTCTGTCGGTTGATGTGTTGTTGTTCATGCTGCTCATCTGGGAATAGGGCTGGCGGAACATCTCCCCGTTGCCGACTCCTCCGGTAGCGTAGGCGTATCTTCCCTGGACCATTTCCCAGAAATTCTCCGCGATATTGTAGTAGTAGGGATCACCGTTCTGCCTGAACATGCCGAGGGCGCCGATTATCATCGGGATGTGCTGGTTCGCGTGACGCGTCCTGATGTCATCGATGTTCTTGGAAAGGGGATCGTAGAATGCCGGGGAATCGAAGCATCCGGCCGCTTCAAGGAGGTGTTCCTTTTCAGTCGGATCCGAAACCATCCCCGACAGTCGGGAGAGTATCTCCTGCATCCCTCCGACTTCGCCGGCTATGTACATGTTCCACATCTCGTAGCGGTTTCCGGGACGGGAACGGCGCTCATCCCTGTCCCCGTCAGTCTTGAGGAAAGTCCGGTAGTGCATCCTGTTCCAAACCCATAGACCCATGTCTTTGGCGATGAGAAGGGCCTTATCGGATATGCCCTTGTCATCGACATGGGTTGAGATGTCCACAAGTCCGGACAGTATCTTGTGGATTGTGTAATACGGAGCCCATACCCAGTCGTTGTTGTTGTAAGGCCGGTACATCTCTATGAGGGCGGCGTGCTGGGCGGGAATGGCACCTATGTATCCGTAACCGTAATGGGCGCAATCCTTCTTGTAGATGTCGAACGCTTCCCAGGTCCCTTTCATCAGGGGAAGTTCCTCTTCAGGGGCGAGATCCCTCGCCTCGAAATATCTCCCCAGGGAATCCGACCAAACGAATGTCATCTCCTGGCATGAGCGGAGTTCGTCCACGACTCTTCGGATTTTTTCCTTTATCGCGGTCTTCTTGATCGGGTCGGCAGTCCCGGCATAGGCAAGGGCCATGGCCGACATGTAGTGTCCGGTGCCGTGGCCTTTGAGCTTCGTTGTGGGGGAATCCCAACCATCGGACCGCTTGTATCCTTCAGTTGAAAGTCCGTAGGTGTCCCTGAAGTTGTAAAGTTGCTGTGTCACATCGAGGGACAGGAGATTTTCAATGTCGAGATCACGGTTGGAGGTGAGGAGATTGTCTCCTATGAGACGCACGCTTCCAAGAGGAAGAGGTTCGGCGACGGGAGTCCTTTCCGGGACAGCCCATCCTTCAGACGTGACGGAGACGCTCGCTTCCACGGGGAATCCGTTTTCCGAAAAGTTGTCGCCGAGAATGTACCCTTGGACCGTGTAGGTGCTTCCCGATGGAAGGGACGCTTCCCGCTCTTCGGTTTCCCTAGGGGAGTTCATCCAACGCACCTGTTTGAGGGAGGTCTTTCCGCTGCGGCCCTTGACCTGGATGAGGTATGGAAGTCTCGGTGCGGTGCCTTCCGGGGTGGAAACCTTTATTTCCGGAACGGTGAAGGGCTCTCTTTTCCTCGTCTTCCCGTTGATGACGGGCAGGGCCGAAAGGAACAACGCTGACAGGAGGAAGTATCTTATGGCGGCTTTCATTGGCTTTCGGGGTTATCTTCCTCCAAAATTAACAAATTATCCTCATGGTAGTTTCTTCGGCAGGAAAAAAGCCGGAAGAGATTGTTTCCTTCCGGCTTTGCGAGATTCGGTCTCCTAAAGGCTGACGGTGTAGGATCCGGATGTGTATTCCTTGGACTCGGTCTGTCCGGGAAGCGTGACCGTAGCGGTCGCCCCTTCGGGAATGGTGAAGTCCCAGGTCCACTTGTCTCCGTCATACTTCCAGCTGCTCTTGATAAGGCCGGCCGCTGACTTGAATTCGGCATCAAGCGAGCCGAGCCTCTTGTCTGGAACGGGTTTCATTATGATGTGCTTGAATCCGGGGTTCTCCGTATCCGAAGCGATACCTGCGGCCGTTTTCCAAAGCCATGCGCAGACGCACCCGTATGCGTAGTGGTTGAAGCTGTTCATTCCACGGGGGCCCATTCCGTATTCGATCATGTAGCTGTTCCATCTTTCCCAGATGGTGGTGGCACCGTTGTCGACAGAGTAAAGCCAGCTTGGGTTCTTCCTCTGGTATAGAAGCTCATACGCTATGTCCGACATTCCGTTTTCGGTGAGGACGTCCATCAGGATGGCGGTTCCCAGGAATCCGGTCTGGAGGCAGTTGTCATGCGAGGCGAAATTCTCCCTGAGACGCTTGATGGTGGCATCTTTGGCATTGCCTTCGACGACGCCCGTCTTGAGGGCGAAGAGGGCGGGAGTCTGCATTGTGTTCAGGATCCTTGTCTTGAACTCACCCTTCGCGTCGAGGAATTCCTTCTTGATGTAAGCCTTGGCTTCGCTCTCCATCTCTCTGTATTTGGCGGCGTCCTTGCCGGTTGCGGCGGCCATGTCGGCCATCATGCCGGCATCGAGGGCCCAATAGCAGGCTCCGAGGTAGTTCCAGTATACGATGGCATCGGGGAGGGGTCCGTTCTTCCCGAATGCTCCGCCTCCGCAGCTTTCGAGGGGTTCATAGCTCAGCCAATCACCCCACTGGTAGTTGCCGTTTTCTGAAGCGAGGGCGACGTGGTTGTATTTGGTCTCGTTGACATGTGTCATGAATTTCTCCATGGCGTCCCAGTTCTCGTTGATTATCTCCTTGTCGGCGAACTGTTTCCAGATTGTCCAGGGAACGATCACTCCGGCATCGGCCCATCCAAGGCGCATCATGTTGTCACCGTATTGTGCGAGAGGGGCGACTCCGGGGAATCCTCCCAGCTCACTCTGGCTGTCGCGCATGTCGCGGGTCCATTTATGGAAGAAGGAGTCGGTGTTGGCGAAGAAGGAACCGGTCTCGGTGAATACCTGGGTGTCGGCTGTCCATCCGAGGCGCTCATCCCTTTGCGGGCAGTCTGTCGGAACGGAGAGGTAATTCGACCTCTGGCCCCAGACTGTGTTCGAGATCAGTTTGTTCACGAGGTCGTTTCCTGTATTGATGGAACCGGTTTCGAGATTCTCGGCGATTGAAGTGACGGGAATGGACTTTATGGACTTGATCGTGACCTCGTCGGATGCCGTAATGGAGACGTACCTGTACCCGAAGAAGGTGTAGTGGGGCTCATATGTGACGAACTGCTCTCCGGGGGCGAAGGTGTATACCACCCTCACGAAGTCATCCGCAACACGGAGATTCCTCCGGTGGGTGCTGCCTTCAGGACCGTCCATTCCGCGGCTTTCGGCTCCGTTTCCGTCATTGAGGATCTCGGAAGGATAGCAGGTGAGTACCGTGCCTTCCTTGGCCTTGAAGACGAAAGAAGGGACGGCGGCGCTGTTCTGTCCGAAGTCGACGACAAGGGTCTCTCCCGGGGAAACGATCATCTCCTCTCCGGGAGTGAATTCACGGGTTATCTTGACCTTGCCGTGTTCCCCGTCCTTGACTCCTTCGGCACCGTTCCAGTCATACGCTTTGACGGGGGAGAGGGCTATGTCCCTGCGGAGGTACACCTCAGCTCCCTCGGAGGGGAGGATTTCTCCCCGGAATTCGGTGTTGACCTCGGGTGTGGAAAGCTTTTCCGGGGTGAGGAATCCTTTCGGAATCCTGGCGTCATATTCCTCACCGTCGAAAATTCCCGCATGTAGGACGGGACCGGCAATGCCGGCTTTCCAGTTTTCCGTATCGGTACCGTACACTTTCTTTGTGCCGTTCGCGAAGGTGAGCTCGAGAACGCCCCTGAAGGCGGTCTTCTTTCCGATCATACCCTCATGTCCACCGGGGGTTATGATCTTGTCTCCCCACCATCCCGGTGTGACCTGCACAGCGAGGATGTTCTCCTTGCCTGAGCCCTTGTTGAAGGCTCCGGTTATGTCGTATGTAAAGGAGCGTTTGGTCTTGGCGTAATGGGTGAAACCGGGTTTGAGGAACTCGTTCCCCACGGGTGTCCCGTTGAGGTACAGTTCGTATATGCCCAGACCTGCGGTCATCCATTTCGCGGATACGACCTTTCCTTCATTCTTCACTGTGGATAGGAACCAGCTCGATCCGTCGGCGGATCTGTAAACCTGGCCGATTCTGCCCGTCACGACCGGGGCGTCGGCTGCGGATATCCACTCCGACTGCTGCCACAGTGATGAATCGAGGGCTTCCGTTTTGAACGGCTCTTGGGGAGCGGAACCGCTGCAGGACAGAACCGAAATAGCGGTCGCTGCCCCCAGAAACAATTTGAGGAGTCTTTCCATTTTCATGAAGCTTTTTTGTGGTTGAAATTCTGTATTCCAAAAATAGTCATATAGTATCAAAAGAACAACTTTGGAATGGTTGATTTTGCATTTTCCGCACCAAGTCGGGGGAGGTTCCGGATTGTAAGCGGATTGTGTATCTTTCGGGTCGAAAAAGGCATTCATGCCGTTCCGCCGACACCCGAATATCACTGAAATTCATCGCATGAAACGATTTAATCGAACTAAAACGAATAAGATTTTGGATTTTAAGT
This sequence comes from Bacteroidales bacterium, assembly GCA_017469845.1. Classification (GTDB taxonomy): domain Bacteria; phylum Bacteroidota; class Bacteroidia; order Bacteroidales; family UBA932; genus Cryptobacteroides. The sequence goes on from JAFUFP010000025.1 coordinate 27,975, forward strand.
TGAGTTCCGATATCTTTATCACCGAGGCTAGCGGAAACGGTTGAATTTCATATTCAGACAATTCTTCCGTTCCTCATTTCAGGACTGATTTATCAATGCGGCGGAGCCGCCATAAAATTTCCCCAAGATGACGTCTTCCATAAAGATATTCTACGACAGATTCCAAACCTCGGTAAAGGCTTGTTCCGATATGTTGTCCCGTCCACTCACCTACGGCGAGAAAGTGCTTTATTCGCATCTTTGTGATATGGCCGATCTGGGTGGGGACCTTGTCCGCGGTCAGTCCTATATGAATTTCTCTCCCGACAGGGTGGCGATGCAGGATGCGACGGCCCAGATGGCGCTGCTCCTGTTCCTCAACGCCGGAAAGGATGAAGCGGCGGTTCCCGCTTCCGTCCACTGCGACCATCTTATCGTCGCCAAGGAAGGACTCGAAAAGGACCTTCCCGCGGCAAAGGGATACAATGAAGAGATATATTCATTCCTTCATGACGTTTCCCTCAAATACGGGATAGATTTCTGGGGACCCGGTGAAGGAATCATCCATCAGGTGGTTCTGGAGAACTACGCGATTCCCGGCGGGATGATGATCGGAACCGATTCCCACACCCCCAATGCCGGAGGCCTCGGGATGGCCGCCATCGGAGTGGGAGGAGCCGATGCCGTCGATGTGCTTACGGCCCAGCCCTGGGAACTTAAGGTCCCGAAGATCGTCGGAGTCCATCTTATCGGGAAACTCTCCGGATGGGCTTCACCGAAGGATGTCATTCTCACCATCCTCGAAAAGCTCACCGTGAAGGGCGGGACAAACAAGATATTCGAATACTTCGGAGAAGGGGTGTCGTCCCTCAGCGCTACCGGAAGGGCCACCATATGCAATATGGGAGCCGAGCTCGGAGCCACTTTCTCCATATTCCCCTATGATACCAATACCGGAGAATATCTCCGAAAGACCGGAAGGGGAGAGGTCGCCTCCATCTGTGACGGTATCTCTTCATATCTATGTGCAGATCCGGAAGTCTGTGCTTCACCCTCATCATATTATGACGAGGTGCTGGAAATTGACCTTTCCGAGGTTGAAACCCACCTCAACGGCCCGTTCACTCCCGATGCCGGTCATCCGGTATCCTCGATGAAGGACTTCGTGAAGGAAAGCGGAATTCCCGCCGAAGTGGGTGCCGCGCTTATCGGCTCCTGCACAAACTCCAGTTACGAAGACCTTTCCAGGGCAGCTTCGGTTCTTGAAGGCGCTCTTTCGAAGAATATTCCGATGAAGGCCAAGCTCCTTGTCAATCCCGGATCTTCGCAGATTCTTGCCGTTTGCGAAAAGGACGGCATCATGGACGTTTTCAGACAGGCCGGTGCTACGATAATGACCTGTGCATGCGGAGCTTGCATCGGTCAGTGGGCGAGGTATTCCGATCCTTCGGAAATGACTCGCAACTCCATAGTCACATCCTTCAACCGCAATTTCCGCTCAAGGGCCGACGGAAATCCCGACACCTTCGCCTTCGTCGCTTCACCTGAAATGGTGGCCGCTATAGCCGTATCCGGAAAGCTTGACTTCAACCCGGTCACGGATACTGTCGCTGATGCCGAAGGTAACGAGGTACTACTCCCCGTTCCCTCAGGAAAGGTCTTCCCCAAGGGGAACATCCTTGATGTTCCGCGCTTCTCTTCATCCCTTTCCAAGGAAGAGAAGGATGCCATCCGGGTGAAGATTTCCCCGGATTCGCAGAGGCTTCAGATCCTTTCCCCTTTCCCCGCTTGGGACGGAAAGGATATGGAGAACTTGAGGCTGCTCCTGAAGGTCAAGGGCAAATGCACGACCGACCATATCAGCCAGGCCGGAAAATGGCTCCGTTTCAGGGGACACCTCGAGAACATATCGGGCAATCTCCTTATGGGCGCCACGAACTTCTTCGGAGGTGAAGTGGACTGCGTCGTCAACTCCCTGACCGGAGAAAAGGGCAGGGTCTCCGAAACCGCCGCCTCTTACAAGAAGGCAGGTCTTTCTTCCATAGTGGTGGCGGAAGACAACTACGGGGAAGGATCAAGCCGCGAACATGCGGCGATGGAACCCCGTTTCCTCGGAGTGAAGGTCGTGCTCGCGAAAAGTTTCGCAAGGATCCATGAGACCAATCTCAAGAAGCAGGGAATGCTTGCCCTCACTTTCGCTGATCCCGCCGACTACGACAGGATAAGGGAAGATGACCTGATCTCAGTTAGAGGATTGGAGAGCTTCTCCCCGTCAGCTCCTCTGGAAGTCGTGCTTCATCATTCCGACGGAAGTGAGGAAAGTGTGCAGGCGAATCATACCTACAATGACCTCCAGATATCCTGGTTCAAGGCTGGAAGCGCCCTCAATTATCTGAAAAACAACGAACAAAACAAATAGCAGCAGACCTATGTCCAGAATCACCAAATCAGAGGGACGCCTCATTGTCCCCGAAAACCCCACGATCCCCTTCATCACAGGAGATGGAGTCGGTGCGGAAATCTCTCCCGTCTGTCGGGAGGTGGTCGATACGGCCGTATCATACGCTTACGGGCAGACAAGAAAGATCGACTGGATGGAAGTTGATGCGGGAGAAGCCTCTTTCAAGAAAAACGGAAGTTGGCTTCCCGATGAGACCCTCCAGGCGTTCAAGGACTACCTTGTCGGTATCAAGGGACCCCTCAAGACACCGGTCGGCAAGGGAATCCGTTCCCTCAACGTCGCCCTCCGCCAGGAACTCGACCTTTACGTGTGCCAGAGGCCGGTGAGGTACTTTGAAGGGGTGAAGTCTCCGGTAAGACACCCCGAGAGGGTGGATATGTGCGTTTTCAGGGAGAATACCGAGGATATCTACGCCGGAATAGAGTGGGCGAGCGGAACTCCCGAAGCTGAGAAGTTCGGAACCTTCCTCCGTGAGGAGATGGGAGTGGGCAAGGTGCGTTTCCCTGAGACATCCGCTTACGGGGTGAAGCCCGTATCCAAGGAAGGGACCAGAAGGCTCGTGCGCAGCGCCATCGAGTACGCCCTTTCCACGAACCGTCCCACGGTCACTCTCGTGCACAAGGGCAACATCATGAAGTTCACGGAAGGAGGATTCCGCGACTGGGGATATGAACTTGCGAGGGAGGAGTTCGGCGACTGTCTGGACTCGGGGAAACTCGTCGTCAACGACTGTATCTGTGACGCCTTCCTCCAGAACGCCCTTCTGTATCCTGAGAGGTACAATGTCGTGGCTACGCTCAATCTCAACGGGGATTACGTTTCCGACATGCTGGCCGCGCAGGTCGGAGGTATCGGAATATCCCCCGGAGCGAACATCAATTACGAAAGCGGACATGCGATTTTCGAGGCGACCCACGGAATAGCTCCGGACATCGCCGGAAAGGATATCGTCAATCCTTCATCCATCATCCTCTCGGCCGTTATGATGCTTGAGTACATGGGATGGAAGGAAGCCGCTTCCCTTATCGTAAATGCCCTTTCCCTTGCTATCAGGGAAGGGAGAACCACTGCCGATCTCACCCGCAGAGGCTCCGCCGGCCTCGGGACGAAAGAATTCGGCCGTACTCTTTGCTCCCTCATGGGGTTGGAGTAATATCTTTATCGTAGTAACGGACTTGACAAAAAATAGACGGACATGAACAAAGAATACCTGGTATACAAGCTCGGCGAAAAGGTGAAGACCACCTGCCGCATCGACAGCAGTCTTTTCCCCAAATACGGAGTGAAGAGGGGACTCCGCAACGAGGACGGATCCGGAGTTCTCGTCGGACTCACCAACGTCGGAAACGTCGTCGGATATGAACGTCAGGAAGACGGTACTCTTTCACCTGTCGAGGGACAGCTCTTTTACCGTGGGGTTGAACTCAAGGACCTCGTGCGCCCTCTTCTGAGGGACAAGCGATTCGGATTCGAAGAGATAGCTTATCTCCTTCTTTCGGGTGAACTTCCCGATGAAGAGGAACTCCAGGCATTCCGTGAAATCCTCAACTCCAAGATGGTCCTTGACCACAGGTCTCTCGTCCACATCATCGACCTCGAGGGATCGAACATCATGAACATCCTTGCACGTTGCGTCCTGGAGATGTATACCTTCGACCCCAATCCTGACGACATCTCGAGGGACAACCTTATGAGGCAGTCCATAGACCTTATCGCAAAGTTCCCCACGATAATCGCCTATGCCTTCAACTCATACAGGCATTCCCTCCAGGGTAGGAGCCTTCATATCCGTCACCCCCAGGAAAATCTCTCCCTTGCGGAGAATTTCCTGCACATGCTGAAGAACGAGTACACCGACCTCGAGGCCAGGATGCTGGACCTTCTCCTCATTACCCAGGCCGAACACGGCGGAGGTAACAACTCCACCTTCACGGTGAGGGTAACCTCTTCAACCTGCACGGACACCTATTCCTCGATTGCGGCCGGTATCGGTTCCCTCAAGGGCAAACTCCACGGAGGTGCCAACATAATGGTGACGGACATGTTCCATCATCTGTGCAAGGCGATAAAGAATTGGGAAGACGAGAAGGAGATCGATTCTTACCTTGAAAAGATGCTCAAGAAGGAAGCTTACGACAAGTCCGGGCTCATCTACGGTCTCGGCCATGCCGTGTACACTCTCAGTGATCCCAGGGCGGAATCCCTCAAAGAACTGGCCGGAATGCTCGCCACCGAGAAGGGTCTTACCAAGGAGTACGAGTTCCTGCGCCGGATTGAGGATAGGGGCAAGGCCTGCATAACGAAGTTCAAGAAGATGAAGAGGCCGGTCTGCGCGAATCTTGATTTTTACTCGGGATTCATATACGAGATGATAGGTCTTCCGAAGGAGATATACACTCCCATATTCGCGATGGCGAGGATCGTCGGATGGTGCGCGCACAGAATCGAGGAGCTCAATTTTGACGAGGCCAGGATCATACGCCCGGCCTATATGAACCTGAGGAACGTCAAAAAGTACGTGGAACTGAAGGACAGATAGACCTCACATCCACTTCTCCCGTTCCGTGTTGCGGGATATCTGGGACATCTTTGCAATACTTGAAAGGACTTGACTCAAGTCCTTTTTTTGTCTTAGTGTGCTATTGGCGAAGAAAACAGAGGAGAGAAGAAATGGGTTCTTCCAGGTGCCTCCTACTTGAAATGCCTTTCCAAGATCTCTTTCTGCTCCTCTGACGAGAGCGTCTTTTTCATGGCACCGAGAACGGACTCATACAGCTCGCTTTTCTTCGTGAACACCCGGCGTCTCTCCTGTCCGTCGATGGTCGCGTAAAGATGAATGTTCCCGGTATCAGTCATCTCGAACCGAATCAGATCCGAAGCGGTGACGGCCGGAGCAAAGACATCCGGAGACAATTCGCGGAGCCGTGACTCTATGATGCCGATGAAGAACGGAGCGACACCGTTCGCTGAAGCAAGTGACCGAAAGTCCTCGAGAGCTTCCTTGACCTTGTCGATGTACTTCGCGGGATTCTTGATGTCGTTCTGGGCTGCAAAGGCCAGCAGGTCCGCGGTTGTTATATCTTCGAACTTTCCCCGAACGGAGAATTCGTGATGCCTCTCAGGTATGGCAGCGGTCTTCAAGATGAAGCAGAGATCATAAGCAGGGGAGAGGTGCCATGAACCATCCTTCTCCATGATGAAGGAGAAGTTCTTGGCGTGGTCGTCCGTATTGTTGGAAAGAATATTGAAGACCATCCGCAGGAAGAGCTCGTTCAGCTCATTCTGGGGGATGGAGAGTTGCCTGCATGTGGTGAAGAGGTCCTCGTAGCAATACGCTTCAGGATTGACCGCGGCGAGGGTTTGTGTGAAAACCTTCTCCCCGTTCCTGCGGTCAAATCGTTCGGTCAGGAAATGATGGATGCCTTCCACTTCGATCAGACGGGACGGCATCATCGTGACCCCGGCCCGGGTAGCCAGGTCGTACCAGGTCTTCTCAATCTCAGAGAGACAGAATTCGGGGGTATTGAACTTAAGGATGTAATACTTCCTGTCGCCTCTTGCCGAGGTCTGACCGGAGAAGATGTTTCCTTCTCCATCAATCGCAATGATGGCTTTCTTGAAGCGTCCGCCGGCTGATGTTCCGACTGCCATCAAGGCCTTCTGCGTAAGCGTCTCTTCCGGGGAAATGATGGCGTGCTCGCGGTCCTGCTCAATCTTCTTCGCAAGGTCGTATAGTTTCGGGATTATAAGCTTCTCGTTCGGGCTGAAAGTCTCTTCACTGCAGGGGACGAATTCGAGCGCACCCATGGCACGGCTACCGACGAAGGAGAGTTTCGCCAGGGGAGTCTTGTCTTTCTCGTGATAGTGATGCTCTGCGAACCACTGATCAAAAAGGGTGTTACCCCAATCATCCGGAAGCGAGTCCGCGATGAACGGGGGAAGTTTCTGATACTTTGCGGAGTCCGTGTTGCCATAGATGGCGAAACGGGCTGCGGGACTCTTCGATGATGCGGTCAGCGGTGCGATGTCGAGCCCCGATGAGAGATATTCCGGCGAAAAGAAAAAATAGGAGTTCCCCTTTACCGGATTCCAGCAAAGCTGTCCGATCTCCTGGCCCCAGAGCATGACACTCAATCTGCCGCCGTCTATATTCCTAGCCATTGTTCTTCCTCCTTACTCTTTTTTGCTGATGTTCCGGTGCCATCAGATATGGGTTCGCGGGCTGCTCCGGAATCAGCTCGTCGAACCTGTCCAGTAGGCCGACTGTCCGGAGCAGGGCCATCAGGTTGGTAATATTCATATTCGTGATAGTGCCCGTCTCAAACTTGTGGACAGTTGATACGGAGACCCCCGCAGCCTTGGACAAGTCTCCTTGGGAAAGGTTCATCAGCAACCTGTAATCCTTGAACCTCAGCCCAAGCATTTGCAGGATCTGAGTGTTCGAATACTTCTTCAAGTCCATAAAGCGTCAGTTTTGTCGAGGCAAATGTAATAAATTACAGATAAAACTCAAATATTTAGGTTAAACTCTATTTTATTATAGTTTATTTCGGTGCATCCGGGTAAACACCGGTGCCAGGGTGTCTGTCCAATTCTTTTCCCTTAGTATTGTGCCAGCCCGTTGGCATTTCTGTTGAAGAAGAGCGGTGAGTGTATGTCATAACCAAGTTCTCGGATCTTATGAGGCAGGAGTATCGCGAAAGCGATGAATCTTTTCCCGAAAAGGAGGGACGGCTTGTTTTCCTGAGTTTCTTCAAACCGATAATCAATGGGACGGGGTTTTATTATGTCGAACCGCGGACAAGAAACAATCGCCGCATGGACCTTGTCGTAACCTACGGCAAGGAAGAATTCATCGTCGAACTTAAAATCTGGCGGGGCGAGAAATATGAACAGAGCGGAAGGGAGCAACTTTCCGAGTATCTTTCTTCACGGGGACAAAACAAAGGTTACCTTGTGACATTCGATTTCTCGAAAACAAGGCAGGATAAAGACCCTGAATGGGTGGAAGTCGGTGACAAAAGAATAGTCGAAGTCGTGATCTGAAGGCTCCAGAGACGCAACTGCGTTTCTTCCCTTATCCTATTTGTAGACGAATTCGAACTCGTCGAGATGCAGTACGCTTCCTCTGCCTCCGGTGAAGTAGTCGCCCAGGGCGCTTGAGGAAGCGACGATCACTATCTTCGTCGGTTTACGGGTGGAGCGGTACTCCAGCGGCATTTCGAAGTTTATGAACCCTTCGGTGTCTTCTGAAACGGCGACTCTTCCGTATGCTATGATTCCCGGATCGTTCTCGAAATCCACGAACACCTTTTCGGCACTGAGGACATGGAACTGCTCTTCCCAGTCGGTGAGGATCACGATGACATGCCCGGTGTCGTTTTTCCCGAGCAGGTCCTTGTGATCGGCATCCGCATCGGTAATCGGGGCGGGCTTGTAACTGATGTATCCCTTCATGGATACCGGTCTTGATTCGAAAGGTACTCCCCAAGCCAGTTCGGCTCCCAATCCTGCAAGTTTGACGAAGTTGCCGGTGAAGAGGTTTCCGGCGGCGAACTTCACGACCGCATAGCTGCTTTCGAGTCTTGCCGATTTCTTCCCTTCTCCGCTAACTGCCACGAAATCCTCGTCCGGAGTTGTAGCACTGCCGGTGAAGGAAGCCGTCGCCTTGTTGGCGGAGTCCCAAATGAGGTGATCCCCGTCGGCACCGCTCAGATACGGATACCAGACCTTCCCGTCCTGATGCCAGTCATCGAAACTCATGTTGTAAAGCTGGCTCGGCACTTCGGTTGAGAAAGTCTTTTCCGGGGAAACTGTCCCGTCGCAGCGTACTCTCGCCATGTATTCGACACCGGGCTCAAGTCCCTCGATTGTGGCGGATATTCCTACTCCGGCTACGACCGCATCCTCCGCCACCGTCCATTCCTCCGAGAAGGCAGAACGATACTCGATGACGGGATTCTCCCCTTTGAATATGCCCCTCAGTTTTGCGGAGTACGAATATGCGTCGACGGATACTATCATCGTGTTGACTTCGATCTGGATGGCTTTCACGGTCCATACCCTCGTTTCCCCTTTGTACTTGACGTCGAATGTCCTTTCCAGTACACATGAAAGGGTCATCGGGAAATGGACATCTTCGGTAACCGAATAGACCGTATTGAAGTCACTGTCCCATCCCGTGGTGGAAACGATTTCGGAACCTTCGGGTTCCAACTTCATGTCCCGGAAGACAACGGAAGAAAGGGGCTGGCTGTCCGCCACATAGACGTATGCCATCCTCTCGGAGGGATTGAAACGCGCCTCCTCCATCTGGTTGTCGCAGACGATGTATCGGCTGATTTGCTGGACTGCCGAGATGGTCCATTCATAATCCTGGTAAGTGCGCAGGGTTATCGTGATGGGGGAGCGGAGGTCCAGAACGGATGGAAGGGGTTCGACAGGGGTCGCTTCTTCACTGTACTGGACGGAAACAAGGCGCAGGGATCCCATGTCAGCGGTCTCGTCAAGGTATATGACCGCTTCCCTGGATTCGGGGTCTATCTTGAGGTCAATCTGTCCTTCGACCTGAAGGTCGAGGATGTTTCCCTTCACGATGGGATAGTCCAGGTCGTTTTTGAAACGGCAGGACACAACCGAAAGAATAACCGCTATGAGAATCCCTGTCTTTTTCATTCTAGAAATAGAATCTTGCTCCGAGCCTTATGTCAAGAAGATCTATGCCCCCGCTGAAATTGAACCTGGAGGCTTCGCTTGTTTTTACCTGGTTCTCCGACTGCTTGATGCTCGTCATCCCGAGTTCCGCAAGGCCCACTTGAGCCTCGAAGCAGACCTGGTTGGCGACGAAGAAACAAACTCCCGGATTGATGATGAGGGCGAAGTTGTTGGTGTCGTTGTACACTCCGTGCTTCAGTCCTTCCTCCATCGTGTAATTGATTCCTTGGGCGTACCTGTATCGGAATCCGCCTTCGACGAACCATCCGAAGATCTTTGATCCCATGAAAGGCACGTAAAACCTTGTTACGAGGGCTGCGGCATATGATTGCCTGCGGTATCCCTTGTCTTCGATGCCGAAGGAAATGTCGTCATCGATGGAGATACCCGCATTGTCGACATTGAGCTTGGTGCTGCCGTATTTGATCTTGAGGCCGACGCTGAGGTTGTCCTTGATGAAATATTCCACGGAAGGGGCTATGCCGACATTGGAATATGATCCTTCCAGACCGGTGACGAGGGAAGGCATGAGGGTGAAACCGCCCTCTTTCCCGATTTCTCCGGAGGATCCGGAGAATGATACTCCGAATCCTACCGTTCCCTTCGGGATGAAAACGTTCTTCTCTTCATCGAATCCTCGGTCAAAGTTCGACTGGGCTCCAGCCCATGATGATGCGGCCATGATGGCCACGAGGAGTGTCAATATCTTTTTCATGAACTAGTTTCTGTATCCTACGGTTTCCCTTTCACTCTCGGTAAGTTCTCCGGCGTCGTAGACGAGAGAGAATTCATCCAACAGAAGAACACTTCCCACACCTCCGGTGAAGTAATCTCCAAGGCGGCTCGCCGTGGCGGCGATGAGGATCATCGAAGGAGTCTTTCCGGTATCCCTGTACTGGAGAGGGAGAGTGAAATGTACATATCCGTCGGTGGTCTCATTCGTATGGAGATCTCCGATTGCGATGATTGAAGGGTCGTCATCCGAAAGGAATGTTCCGGTCGAAGTGTTGACCCTGAACATCGTCGTCCAGTCGGTGAGGTAGATCTTTATCGAACAGTTGTCCTTCTGTCCGGCCATGTCGGTATAAGGGTCCTTGGTCTTGTTTATCGTAGCGGGAATGTATTTGAAATATCCCTTGAGGGCGATCGGGCGGGAAGTGAAGGGGAGTCCCCAGTCGAGGTAGGCTCCGAGACCCGCCACGCCTCCGAATTTTCCGACATAGATGTTACCGGCGACGAACTGTCCGACCGCTGTCGTGCTCTCAAGCTTGGCCGCTTTCTTTCCGCTGCCGCTTACCGCGAGATCACTTTCCTCGGGAACTGTCGAGTTCACGCCAAGGAGACTTCCGGTACCGGGGTTCGCCGAATCCCATACCGAATAACCCGAAGCGTTGGGATACCAGACCTTTCCGCTCTGGTACCAGTTGTCGAAGCTCAGGTTGTGGACATCTTCGGCGCTTCCGGTAGTGAAGCTTATGACCCTTGTTTCGGTATCCTTGTCCGTAACGGCCCTTACCTGGTAAGTTGCGGAGGCTTCAAGGCCGTAGAGTTCGGTGCTGAAGTAGCTTCCGTCCGTCTTAATCTCTCCGGTATAGTCAGTCCAAGCCTCCTCTCCGCTCTTGCGGTACTGGAACTTGAGGCCCGCGGGAGCGGTCTCACTGTACCATTTGCCCTTCAGGATGGCGAACTTCGCCCAAGGGGTGACGCTTGTCACTTCGGCTTCAACGGATGAAACTATCCGAAGGAGGATGTCGACCGTGGAGTAGTGATTCTTCGCGTCGATCAGGGACACGGTGAATGGATAGTCTCCCATCTTGAGGGAAGAGATGAACTTCGTCATGTCGATCGAGGCGGTGAGGGCTCCGAATGCTATGGGAGAAGCTTCAATACCGATCTTTGAAAGGGATTCGGTGGAAGAAGCTTCAACGAACTCGAATGCCTGGGGAAGTCCGGCCTCCAGAAGTCCTGCGTTCGCATGACGGATGCTGGCGCTTCCGATTCCGCTTCCTGCCGCGAGTGAGATTATCCTGGAGTCTTCATTGCCCTGGGATATGACTACGGCTTCAGAGAAGTCGAAGTTGGCGGAGATGCGGGGATTCTCGTCGCTTCCGAAGTTGAGGTACATGCTGTACTTCTTTTCGTTGAGGGAGTCGTCAAGGCTCATCCTCACCACGAATCCTCCATAACTCTTCTCATCCTCACTCACGTTGAAAGTGAGGCGGTAGTGTTTCTTGGCTTCGATACCTTTTATTACATCGGGACCGGCACTGTATGAGGTGCCGTCGTTGTTGATCATGTCGAGCTTCCATGTGAGGTCGGCTCCAGCGGCGAAGTACGCTGTGTCGAGAAGAGTCTTTTCTTCGTTCCCGAATACGAGGGTCTCTCCTCCGAGACTACTTGAGATGCTGACTTTGTAGGAGGAGAAATTGGAAGGGATCTCTTCTCCGAATCCGACAGTAACCATGCTGGAAGCGAGTGAAGCGCTGATGGAGGCTGTTGTCGTCTGCTCGGGTTTCACTGTGACGGAAGTCTCTCCGGTGTAGAACGGGGAGTTCCAGACTGCGGGGGCATTCTCTCCCGAGAACGCCTTTATGTCGTATCTGCCTGCGATGAGAGTGAGCGGCTCGGCTTCGAGGGCCCTGTAGTCGGGGACCATCGTCACTTCTCCGCTCTGGGCGGAGGTGATCTCGAGCCTGAACAGAGGATCGGCGGCACCGGCACTCTTTGTGAGAGTTTCGACGCTAAGATCCTCGCTCAACGTGAGCTTCAGGTAGCCGTATTCGCGGGAGGTGTTTTCCCTTCCGGAACAGGCCGACAGAAGAATCGCAGCCAGCACAAGGAATATGTGTGTAGGCTTTCTCATCGTTAAGGCATCACGAAGGTTATTGACTTGGAGAGAGTCTGGCCTTTCGCATCAGTCACCTTGAGGGTGAAGATATGATTGGATCCGGACTCGGGGTTGTATGCTTTTATGAGAGGTACGATCGTCGAAAGCGAGAATACCACTTCACTCTTTCCGGAAAGTTCGTCACCGGTGGGAAGCATCGAAGAGAGGGCGCTCACGAGAGCCTCGTCATTGATGAGGTCCATGTCGAAAGGACCGTCGGAAGCCCAACTGTAGGTGGTGTTTCCGCCCATGGCGGCGATCACGTCCGAAAGGATATAGGAATCAACCGTAACGATGAATCCCTCAATTGTCTCGGGAGCTTTGATTGAGATGTTGACGTCCATCACGTCCTCGATGGGGGTGGGGGCGAAAGTGGGATTGGTGTCCCAACTCATCGTGGGGGCGGTTGAAGGCTCATCGGGGTCATCCCCACCTTCGTCTTCTCCTCCGTCGACAGGGGTCTCATCCCAACCGGGGATGAAGATGTCGGAATTCTTCTCGTTGACGGTGTCGTCAACCTTGATATTGATTCCGTTTACCGATCCGGTCACCTGCGCGTCTATGTAGATGACGTGGTGGTCCCTGGGAGCGACATCGGTTATTGAGAGCATAGCATGTGCTTCGGAATTGTCGATGTTACGGTAACCGTCGACTTTCACCATCAAGGGAGCGACGGAGAAATATCCGGGCGTCCCGGCATCGGCTGCGGCCTTGTCCCAGGTGAGAGTCCTTTCACCGGCGTCCTCAGCTGTCCACGAAGCGGCATTGGTGACTGAGATGTTGTAGTCCGAAAGCTCCTTCTTGAAGTTCTCGCTCAAGGCGAAGCTCACCTTCATGTTCTGCAGGGTGCAGACAAGGGAAACGGGAGTGAGCTCTCCGACCCTTATGGTGAAATTCTGTGTCGCTCCGTAGATGGGGAGGTCGAAAGCCGCCGGTTTGGACTCGGGGGAAGAAGCCGTGATGGTGTAATCACCCTCGGCCAGGTCCAGAATCTCAGGCATGTCCGCGAAGCGGTCATAGCTTGAAGTCCATCCGTCGGAACGGCTGATGCTGATCTTGAATTCAGCCGTGTCGTCCTGACCGGCCTTTGTTATATAATCTCCGGTGCTGGAGAGGGTGAGGGAAAGGGTTCCCGTCTCATTCTTGTTCGGGCTTACCTTGTCGGAGCATGCTGAGAGGACCGCAAGGACAGCGAAAGCTGAAAGTATCTTTTTCATATCCGTCTTATTCGTATTTGAGGATGATGTCATCAATGTAGAGGATGTTTCCGGCGTGGATTTCATGCTCGCCGCTGAGGGTGGTGATCGTCTTCTCGCGGCTTGATTCGTTGCCGTTTTCCGAAGACTTGAAGCTCATTTTTATCATTCCGGCCTTCTTGTCGGTGACGGAATAATTTAGCGGTATGCTGTACTCGGTCCATGAACTTACCGAAGCGGAATTGTTGTTCACGGTCGATGACGCCAGAAGAGTGCCGTCTTGGGCAAGGACACTCACCGAAACGTAGAAGGGGGTGTTGCCGCTTGAATCGAACTTGTATTTGAACGTGAGGGCGGAAGGACGTGATGAGAATGCATGACCTTCACCGCTCTTGGCCCATGAGCCTTCGTTGAGGTTGTTTGCGCTTCCGATGAAAAGTTCGCCTCCGTGGGTGTCTCCGTTGAGGATCTTTGACGCAAGGTCATTGATGGCGATCGAGGCTATCATGGCGCTGTTCCCGGAGTATGCTCCGCTTGAAATCAGCGACACTGTCGGGAATGTCTTGAAATCCTGATAGGCCGGAGTACATTCACTGTTGAGGGTGACGGGGGAATTGACGGCCCACCAGGGGTCGTCCTTGTAAAGTTGCCACCATGTGACCTCGAAGGGACTGTATGAGATGAGGAGCTTCACTTCGGTTGTGAACGTCTGCTCGGTGAAGGACTCGAAATCGTTGTTCCCGACTTGCTGGGGGGCTTCGGTTGCAATGAGGGTAGGTTCACTTACGTTGAGCGGATCGTCGTTGATCATGGTACGGAGCCGGTATGTCTTTCCGGCTGAAAGGGGAGCGGCGTCACCGAATGTGAAATTCTTGCCGCTGCCGGAAACGGATTCCACAGTGCTCCACGAAGACCCGTCCTCGCTCCATTGGAGGGATACTTTCGCGTTCTTGTCCAAGGGAAGATCGAGGGTTGCCTCGGGGGAAACCATCTTCCATCCCCAGATATTGTAGTCTTTCACGCTCACAGTACCTCCGACAGCTTCGGGCACGAGGCTGAAATCAGCGGAAGAACTGTTGCCGAATGAATCTGTTACGGTAACTGTGAAGGTGGCGACGGGTTTCCCGTCAGCTGAAATCTTCGCTCCTGCGGCTGAAAGGGTCTCAGGAACTCCGGAGAAGTCGACATAAGTGAGGGGATATCCGTCCTTGATGAGCCAGTCCAGTCCGAGAGAGCGGAGGTTTTCCGCATCGGAAGCGGAGATGCCGACAAGTTCGGTTTCACCTAAAGTGAGGTAATCCGACTGTGCGCTTACGGTTATGCTGCTCCATGAGGAGGCGTCACTTATTGAAGCGCTGAGCACGGCGTCCTGGACGAGACCTGAGGCTCCTGAAGGGTATGTGTACGAATATGTTCCGGAGTGGCTTCCCTTGTGGGAGAATACCGGAATCTCGGCGGGGAGTGCTTCACGGGAAATCTCGTTGGTGAACTCGACGGTCTCGACACTGCGGTCTATGCTGATGCTGACCGTAAGGTCGCCTTCCCTGGGAGAAGTCTCCACGTTGAATGTCACGAAGTCGGCGGGGGAGTATTCAACTGGATACGTCTTGAAATAAACGGTCTTGTTCTCTCCTCCGTCCTGCATTCCGGTACCGCCCAGTTCGGCGAAGACCTCAAGGTAGAGTTCTCCGGCGGGGATGTATCCGGCCCTTGTCTCGGACTTAGAGAAACGGACTTTCTTTGTCGGGTAGGAAGAGTGCCTCAGGACAGCGTAGAAGTCACTGTAGAATGTTGAAAGGTTCTCTCCGAAGTTTACCGCCGCCTTGACGTTGCCGAGGGTCGCGGTGGCTTCGACTACATCCGGTTTCCTGCCGTTGTCCACGAATCCGTGAACGGTGAAAGGCTCGTCCGCAAGGTAGTACGCTTTACCGAATCCGGCACCGAGGGTGTCACCGTGATGCGCGATGAGGCGGTATTCTCCGGCGTTGAGTTTTATCGTCTCGTCCTTGGCTTCGGAATATGGTTTACGATATAGCCTTATGGCTTTTTGGTTGTAGATTTCTATTTCGAAATCATCTGCAGATGGGGAATCTTCGGCGCCGGCCTTGCTGATGATGATGTCTTGGGTGCGGAGAGATATCCGCAACTGCCCTTCCTGCGTCGGAGAATCGGAGAAAGATTCCCTTGTGCAGGATGCGGACAAAATCAGCAGTGCCGCTGCAAATGCCTTTGGTAGTAATTTTCTCATGCTTTGCGTGAGGTGTTATTGACACAATCAATCTGCCAAAGTTACAATTTATTTTTTATGCTTTTCCAAATTCCGGATTGTTTTGTATCATCGGGAAGATACGATATACCGAGGTGTGTTTGTTTCCCGCACCAGAAAGGAAGAAGCCGAATATAGTCACTGAATTGTTGGCTCAGTAGCACAGTTCCGTAGGAGGTCATCTACCCGAGTGATACACGGTACATAAGGAAGAAGAACTCAAGCAATGTTATTCGCGGGCATACGTTTTTTGAAATTTTTTCAAATTTTCTTTTGCTCGGACAAATTATCCGGCTGATAAACATCGTTTTTGCGGGTTTTGTTCTTATCTTGCGGCAGAATCATCCATTGCACCTTTCGTAAATAACCATGAGCCCTATGAACAAAGGTTTCTTCGCAATAGTTCTATTCGTCTTTTTGTCCTTCAATTCCTTCGGCCAGGAGGACTCTGTCATCGTCAGAAAATCTGTTGTCACCGATGTGAGGGAGCGTCTCTTGGGGCAATCCGGCGTCGAGGTGATATCTTCAACCGGAGCTCCGGGCATGATTCCGACTGTATATGTCAGGGGAATCGGAGCCACACCGGACGTACAACCACTGTATATAGTGGATGGAGTGAGGATGACCGATGTCAGCATGCTGTCGCCATCGGACATATGTGATATGACTGTTCTTAAAGACGCCGCGGCATTGAGTAAATACGGTTCAGCGGCAAGTGGCGGAGCGGTGATCATTACAACCAGAAGAGGGAATCATTCCGGACTCCATGCGGGATATGGAGCCACTGCGGCGATGCAGCAACTCTTTGCAGCCCCAGAACCTTTCCTTCTGAAGGATTGGAGAAAAAATGGTTTTTATCAGGAGGAATTTTTCCGCGACGATGCCGCTCGCACGCAAAAAGTGGAGAACTCTTTTCTTCACCTTCACCATGCATTCCTGCAGTACGGATCATCCAAGGTGAATGCTTACCTCGGAGGCTCATTCATGGACAATGACGGGCCGTTGCCCGACAAAAGTGACAGGATGAAGCGGGCGAATCTTGCATGGTCATTTGACTGGACTCCAGTCCCATGGATGAGAATCGAAACAACGGGATCTTTTGCGAAAGGTTCCGTTACATTTCCGGCGGAGGACGCTTTGAGGACTTATCTCGTTTCGATGCCTTTGGCTTCGGATAGAAATATTCTTCCGCATGAAGATTCTTCTGACCGGAGACTCCTTGACGGAAGGGTTGGCATAACCCTGTCTCCGACCAATGGGTTGAGCCTTGGTGGCGGAGTGGGATATCTCGGGAATCTGTCAGATCGCCTCATGAGGCAAGCATATGATTACCTTTGGGACTACTCCAACATGAAATCTTTCCAATCTGACCTTTTCGTCCGCTATGGTTTTTCCAAAGGAAGTCATACTTTGAAAACGGAAGCGTCATGGAATCGTATCCGCCTCAACCCCGATAGGAGGTGGATGTTGGGCTTTACTACTGCAACATATTCCGATATCAGGAAAGAGTATTTCCAACCCAAGTATGACGAATACGTCAGTTGGGCTGAAGAAGCTCGAAAACAGATAGAAAGTGGAGAGTATACAGGTAACACTCCTTCTTTCGACGGTATGAGGAATATCCTTTTCGATTCTGCCCCTATCTCCGTCAATGATTTTTCGGCATCGGTGGATTATTCTTTCAAGGACCGATATCATATCGGCTTGTACGCTTCGGGCTCTACGTGGAAGAACGACGAGGATAATGATTTGAAAAGCTTCATGGTTACCTCGGATTTCTTTCTCAACTGGAGCGCTTCACTGCGGTGGGACATCGGACGGGAATCATGGTTCCGTGACAGTTTTCCGGAATGGTGGAAGGCTTTGTCCCTGAATTTTACGGGAGGTCACGGTGAAACTGTCGCTCCTGTTTATGCCGATCCTTCACTTCTTTATTATCAATCCGGCTTCATGTATGGCAGTTTTTCAACCCGTTATGGTCTTATACCGACTAAGGCATGGATGTGGGAGGCCGGGGTATCGACCCGCTTCCGTTTGGCCGGGGATCTTTCACTCAGCGCAGTTTATTTTTCCAGGAACGAAAATGTCCTAGGCTATGCGCCGTCCTCGACGCAATGGTATGTTTGGAGTGCTCTTCCTGTAAACGGTTCCACCAATATACCGGACTTCACCTTTATCCGGAGCGGCCTTGAAACGTCCCTCTCATGGAGGGGAAGATCGGGGGATTTCAGGTACGGAGCGGATGCCGCTTTGACCCTTTACCGCAATCGCACGGAAAACGTTCCTCAGGAAAGATGGTCATTCCTTTATCCTGTCGGCTACCGTAGGCAGATCCTTGACGGGAAGAGTATAGGCGCAGCCCTCGTCCCTGAGGAGGGCACCATGAGCGGAGATCGCTCGTTCCGGGGAGAAATATTTCCCAGGACAACGTATTCTTTTGCCGTAATGGCTGGATGGAAGAATCTTTCCGTAACCTTGTCGGGTCACGGGATGACCGGAGGCATGACGATACTTACGGGGCAATATTCGCCGAATCCTCTTACCCGGCATCTTGTTGAGAGCGGCCAGATGAAATCGACTGATTCTTACTCCTCGGATCTGTCAATGTTCGGTTCTTCATTTTTCCGTCTTGACAATCTGAGGTTGGGTTACGGATTGCCTGTCGGAAAAGCGGGAACGGAATTGGGTCTTTTCGCGGCGGCGGAGAACTTCCTTTTGAAAACCTCATACAAGGGCACCGATCCGGAATTGTCTCTTTCACGAAAGGGCCTTGGATACGACAGCGCCATATTCCCGTCGACGCGGAGATTCGTTTTCGGGCTCAATATCGGGTTCTAACGATGTCGGAGTGAAAAAGATGATTCTTTCGTGAAGGTTTTTTTGTTACCTTTGCCGGCCCAAATTCTACAACAGATGAAATCTCTGAAAGAACTCTTCAGAATAGGCAAGGGTCCCTCTTCGTCGCATACGATGGGACCTTACAACGCCGCCAAGATATTTTCTTCACGCCATCCCGAGGCTGACCGCTTCGAGGTGACTCTCTATGGCTCACTCGCCTCAACCGGCAAGGGGCATATGACCGATATCGCCATAATTGAAGGACTGTATCCCAAGAAGGTCGATTTCATATGGAAGGGGGAAGTCTTTCTTCCTTACCACTCGAACGGAATGACGTTCAAGGCGATCGCCCTGGACGGAGGCGTCATCGACGAATGGACCGCATACAGTATCGGAGGCGGAGCTTTGTCAGAAGGGCCTGGCAAGGAACTGTCTTCGTACGGAGAGGTCTATCCTCTCAATACGCTCACGGATATAATCACCTGGTGTGACGACAACGGTTGTACCCTCTGGGAGTATGTCGAGAAATGTGAGGGTCAGGAAATCTGGGATTACCTCCAGGAGGTGTGGGAAGTGATGAAAGCTTCAGTCGAAAGGGGATTGGAAGCGGAAGGGAGACTTCCCGGGCCCCTCAATCTTCCACGCAAGGCTTTCAACTATTATATAAAGGCACAGGGGTATCAGGTCAACCTCCGTTCCCGTGGTCTCGTTTTCTCTTACGCTTTGGCCGTAAGTGAGGAGAACGCTTCCGGAGGAATCGTCGTAGCCGCCCCTACCTGCGGCTCTTCAGGTGTGATACCGGCGGTACTGTACCACCTGTGGAAAGGCCATTCCTTCACAGATGCCAAGATCCTCCGGGCTCTTGCTACTGCCGGCCTCGTGGGGAATGTCGTCAAGCAGAATGCGTCGATATCCGGTGCGGAAGTCGGATGTCAGGGAGAAGTGGGAGTGGCATGCGCCATGGCATCTGCCGCTTCATGCCAACTTTTCGGTGGAAGTCCTTATCAGATAGAATACGCTGCGGAAATGGGGCTTGAACATCATCTGGGAATGACTTGCGATCCGGTATGCGGCCTTGTGCAGATTCCATGCATCGAACGCAACGCTTTCGCAGCCACCAGGGCGCTGGATTCGGAGATATATGCCGTCTTCTCGGACGGAAGACACCGCATCTCGTTCGACCACGTGGTCGAAGTGATGAAACAGACGGGAAAGGACCTTCCTTCCCTCTACAAGGAAACTTCGGCAGGAGGTCTTGCCCTCAACTACGGAAAAAGAGGGCAATAACCAGTTTCGGGGGGCGGAATTAAGGTTCTGCTGTATCCTTTTACCGAATATCAGCGAAGCGCAAAAATAATGAAAGAGGCCCGAGTTCAGGCCCCTTTCCGTTGTCCGGAAACCGGATCATTCCAGTTTCCCCACGGAACTTTCCTGTCCCGCGATCCATACGAGGTCATCCTGCAGAATCGGTTCGTCAGGTGACGGGTTCGTGTGCAGTTCGTTATCCCTGAGGAAGCATATGACCATGCAGCCCATGTTACGGAGACTCATCTCGCGGAGGGTCTTGCCGTTCATGAAGGACTTTTCGTCCACGACGTAAGGCCTTATCACAAATTCTTCCGAAGGGGAAGAGTATTCGCTTCTGAAACCGATCTGGACATCGGTGATCTCGTCCTTCATCAGTTCCTTGAACTCATTCAGCTGGGATTCCGTCCCTACGGCGAGAATCCTGTCATAAGGGTATACGGGAGTGTCTCCGGAAGGAATGATTATGGATTGGGATCCGCGGCTGATCTTGACGATGTTCACATGGGCTTTCTTCCTGAAGGGGAGACTGCGGAGTTCCTTGCCCACGAACTGTGAGTCCGGCGAAAGGGTCACCGCCTCGATGTGGACATTGTATTTCTCGAGGTTCTCCCTTACGGTGGTAGTGATCGGAGCGCGCATCTTTTCCCTCTTCTCGTTCGCTCCGAGGTTTTCGAAGAAACGCTCCTCGAGAGTGAAACGGTCCTTGAGGACTTTTCTCACCGGAATGGCGAATATCAGCAGAACGACCGTAATGAGCAGCAGAACGATCCAGGAGAGCTCGTAATGCGAAGTGATGACCGCGAGAATGAATGCTACAGCTATCAGGATCCTCAGAATGTCAATCGAGATGACGGGCCACATGTTGGCGTGTCTCATTCTCGAAAGGAGATTCTGTCCTTTCCTTAGGCCGTTGCTCCTCATCGTAAGGCCATATAGGAAAGGTGACATGATGAGAATCGTCACTATGACGGAAAGAAGATTGCGTGCCCCGTCGCTCCAATTTCCGAGCCACTTGTCGATAAGGTTACCGAGGAAATAATCACTTCCGAGGAAGATCGCCAGCAGGAGGACAGTGTAGATCACGATCCTGAGGAAAACGAGGTTGAGGTAGGATTTCCAAACATTGTCTTCCTTGTCGGTCCTGCTCTTGAAGTCATCAGAGGTGGTGGAATTCACTTTCTTTAGGAATGATTCCGGAAGAACTTTGTGCAGCCACCGAAGGGCCGGATCTGCGGCCTTTATCATGTAGGGAGTCGTGAATGTCGTGATGACAGAAACGGCGATGATGACCGGGTAAATGAAATCCCTCATCACTCCCATCGAACATCCGAGAGAGGCGATGATGAAGGCGAACTCTCCGAGCTGCGCCAGGGTGAATCCCGCATGTACGGCGGTATCGAGGCCCGATCCCGCGAGAAGGGCTCCCGTCGATGAGAAAAATAGGATGCCGATCATGGCGACGACCGTGATAAGCAGGATCGGCAGCCACTGCGCTCCGATGACGGCGGGGTCCACCATCATTCCCACGGAGACGAAGAATATCGCACCGAACAGATCCTTGATATTGCCAAGCAGATGTTCGATCCTTTCGCCCTCAAGTGTCTCCGCTAGGATGGAACCCATGACGAACGCTCCCAGGGCCGAAGAGAATCCAACCGACTCCGCTACTGTGACCATGCCGAAGCACAGGCCGATGGCGACGATGAGAAGAGTCTCGTCATTGAGCAGTTTGCGGGCCTTTTTGAGGACCGTAGGTATGAGGTAGATTCCGACAAGGAACCAAAGGACCAGGAAGAATACGAGCTTGCCCAGGGCCAACAGCATCTGCCCTCCTTCGAAACGTCCTGTTGAAGCCAGGGTCGAAAGCAGAACCATGAGGAGTACCGCGATAAGGTCTTCCACCACGAGGCTTCCGAAGATGAGCGGGGCATAGGGCTTGTTCTTCAGTCCCATATCCCCGTACGCCTTTATGATGATCGTGGTTGAAGACATCGACAGGAGGCCTCCGAGGAATATTCCTTCCATCAGGGACCAGTTCATCAGCTGGGCAAGGATAATGCCCACGATGAACATCCCAATGCATTTGATACCGGCCATTATCATCGCACCGGAACCTACCTTCAGCAGCTTTTTGAAACTGAACTCAAGTCCCAGGGCGAATAGTAGGAATATGATGCCGATTTCGGACCACTGCTCCACAGCCTCAGTGCTGGTCAGGTGGAAAAGACCGAGATGCGGCCCCACCACGAAACCTGCGATGATGTATCCCAGAATCAGCGGTTGTTTCAGTGCTTTGGACAGAAGCGTGAACACGCCTGCCGCAATGAGGATGACGGCAAGGTCCTTGACAAGATTCAGTTCTTCGGACATGGGGAGTGCTGTTTATGTGGTATGTGTGCACGGGATTCTGCGGGTCGGCGGAAACCCGTTCCACGAAGATACGAATAAAAAAATATCTTTATCAAATACTGAATGCGTCATTTTGCCGTCAAGCCTTGCAAAGAAATGGCATCGTCCCTTTTTCCGTCGGAGATTCGCGTCGATATGGAAACAAAAGTGAAGGTGACACTCCCTTCTATTGGGAGTGTCGCCTTCGGGGTCGTATTTTCCGTTCCGGAAATGTTTTAGGGTCTCTGGTCCGAGAAATGTCTTGTGAAGTACTGGAGAGCGAGGCAGAAGGAATCGTACCAGTAGAAAGTGGCGTGCACTCCGTCCCTGCAGCGGAACTGGACGGGAATCCCGAGTTTCTTGAAGGTCTGGAAAGTCTTCACCGCATTGTCGAAAGCGATGTCGTCATCTCCGCAGTCCACAACGAAGTTGACTGTTTTAACCGCCTCGAGTTTTTCGGGGGAGAGGGCCGTGACATCCTCCATGCAATGTCCGCTGATGGCATAGGCGCTGCTGAAGAGTTCGGGATGCGCAAGGGCGAACTGGTAGGTTCCGCCGGCTCCCATGGAAAGTCCACCGACAGCCCTGTGGCCTTTGTCTGCGAGGACCCTGTAGTGTTTCTCGATGAAGGGCATGAGCTCCTGGAAGAAGTAATCTTCGTAGCGCCATCCCTCACGGTTGCCGTAACCTCCCTGATGTTCGGTAGCGTTGGGGAATACGATGACCATTTCGGCGGCCGTACCGTCAGCTGTCATCTTCGATACGGCTTCGTTCAGCATCGAAGAAGAGATGTTCGCCCATTCCCAGTCATTTTCTCCGCCTCCATGGAGCATGTACACGACCGGATAGTATCTGTCGGGTTCCTTGCTGTAGCTCTTTGGAAGGATTACGGAGAAGTTCTTGTCGACGCCAAGGATTTCGCTGTGGAAATAAAGGTGTTCTATCGGCATGGGGAAAACCCTCGGTTTGTGTGCCGCGGGATCCTGCGTGTGGACTTCCTGTGCGCTTAGGCCGATGCATGCGCAAAATGCGATGGCCAGGATCGTGAAAATCTTTTTCATTGTCTTGGTTTGTGTTTTTGTTGATTGTGTTGTGTTTACTTCCCTTGTCCGGTGGAAGGGGATCATTTCGCCGGTTCCACCGTTATTATGAACCTCGCGTAACTGGTAAGGGGCGGTGTGCCCTGGTCGGTGGCTTCCGCCACGAAATGTATCGTCTCCTTCATGCTTACCTGAGGGGCAACGAACTTGACGCTCCTTCCGCCCTGCTGGTAGATGAGGTCCACCTTTCTGGGGTATGTACCTCCGAAGTACTGATACCAGTTCACGGCCAAGGAATTGTATCTCTGGGGATTCTCCTCGAGATTCTTCTTGAAGCGCTCGAATGTCATCCCCTGCTGGGCCATCAGTTGGCCGCGGAGTTTCCACAGTCCTTCCGCATCAGGAAGGTCGTTGTCATTAACTTCGACGACGAGGGTGACGGTGTCGCCTGGGTGGACTGTGCGGTCCTGACCTTCGGGAAGGGTTATCTTCGGAGCGTGGTTGGCTTTTCCGTATTCGGGTGTTATGCTCCATGCAAGGCGGGTCTGGAAATCATGCATCGCGGTCTCCATCCATTCCCTGAGCTCTCCGAAGCCGGTGTCGCGGTAGACGTTCTCGAAGCCGTCCACCTTGTAGAATCTTCCTCCCCATCCTCCGAAAGTGGGATCCTCATACGAACGGAGTCCGTTGTCTATCGAATAGAGGAAAGAAGGGGAGTCGCCTTCACTGATGTAAGGCTGGGTGTAGTAGGCTCCGAGAGGGTTCTTTCCGTTCTGGATGTACTGGCTGACGAATGTGTCGGAATTCACCATGGTACCGTAGTCCCAACTGCCGCTGAAATGGTGGTTCAGGAGAATCGTGACACCGGGATGGTATTTCTCGATGTAGCTGCCGCCTCCGTCCTGGTACCAGATGCAGTAGAGGACCGCTTTCGAAATGGCCCTTTCATACTGGTCGGGATACTGTTCCTTCAGTTTGTCGAACGCGCGTGCCGCTGTGTTGCTTCCTCCCCAAGCCTGAAGATATACGGGGCGGGGGTCATCCTCGAGGAGCACTTCGACGATGCGGTCGCTTCCGGGGGTGTCGGCCCAGCCGTTGGTGTCTATGACCGGCTCAGTTCCCGGGACGAGGGTCCTTGCGTTGACGTTTCCTATGTGCTCGGGATCTTCGTCACCGATGAAAACGACGCTCCGGAGGTAGTCAGGAGTGGGGTAACGGCTGTCGTGGACCTTGAGGTTGGGATAGATCTTTTCGTAGGCGGAAATCTGTTCTTCCAGCCAAGGTTCGCTGCTCCATCCCTTCCTTTGGAAGCAGGAGTTGGACTGGATTATAGCGTCCACCTGCATGTTGTTGGTGTAAAGGAGGAAATGGACCATGGAACAGCGGTCATCGGTTTCAGCGTCGGTCATCACTATGACGCGGGGGAGTTTACCTGCGGAAGCGCTCTGGCGGGCCACCAATGTGCCGTCGTTGATTTCTTGCACCGGGGGCTGTACCGTGCATGAAGCGATGGCTGCGGCCGCTATGCCGGAAAAAAGGATCGAAAGGGGTTTCATGACAATAAGAGGTTGGTTGGGACAAAAATAGGCATATCGGTAAACAAAGCCATACGAAACAGGGATTATTCCGCTTGGATTTGATGTCCGCTTGGGATATATGTCGGCTCCAGGCCTTATTTCAGCCTTATCCTGTAGAAAGACCGGTTGGTCGTGACGAAAAGGTATTCTCCTTCTTTCCCTCCGATCTCCATTGAAATTGGTCTTTCCTCCAGGTCGATGGCGCCCGAAAGGGTGCCGTCTCCTTCATAAATGCCTATCTGTCCTTCAGCGATGTACACCTTCCCGTCAGAGTCGTATGCCGTGGCGTATTCCCCGTGTTTTATGTACTTTCCGGTCGGGGAGAGGCTTCCGTCCGACTTCACGTCGAAAAGATACGTCCGTTTGGGATTTTCCCAGGATACCGCGACGGGAGAATTCTGACCCGGAGTCACGGCGGTAAGGTCAATTGAACGGCAGAGGTCGAAA
>JAFUFP010000026.1 GCA_017469845.1 Bacteroidales bacterium
CCATGAAGAGAGGCCGCGGCCTCGCCCGCCCGCACACGCGCCTTATTTATATGGTATGCCTCCTTGTTTGGGTGGTTTATCCACGGCCAAACTGGGTGGTTTTTACCGGCGGAAGTGGGTGGCTATGCTCCGGCGTCGGCATCTTATATTTTGCTTCTTGTTCTGTCATGACATTTACATCAAGGGTTTATAATTCACCACATCTCTTATGGGCACGAACTTGCCCTTCTCAAGAGAGACATATGACGAAAGCAGCCCACCATTACCATTGAATACCCTGTTGAGGTGTACACACAGTTCTTCGAGTTCTTTCTTCTTCTCAAGGTCGGATTCATCAGCATATATTATGCAGGCCTTCTCTATGGCAACATTATCCGGCCTTGCGTGCACTCCCCTAGAGTCTACCGCTGCCAATGACACGTACTCCATCACGTCCGCATCTATTCCGTCCACAATTGACAGATTCACCCGCTCTGCCCCGCTTGCTTTCAAGGCCATGTTCCAAAGTTCCCCTGCCGCTTTTCGCAAAACCTTCTCCATGACGGGCCTGTCTGAGATGGAAGATTCATTAATGTAGTCCTCCTTCAGCGATAACGGTTTCTTCACATAAATTGAGAGGAGAGACTTGTCTTGATGGTCAACAGAGAATGACAACTCTTTCACCATCGGGAAGATGAACCCATTAAGAACGGTACAAGCCGCCAACGTGCTTGATGTCAACTCATTTCTACGTACCTTGTCAATTCCTAACTTAAAATGCTCCATAATTGCCAGTATCTATTTATTAATCCACTTGTTCCCTACGGTCTATTATCTCAACCGTAATCGGCTCCGGAAGTATACTCTCGCCTTTAGTTGTGATGTCAAGCGACTCTCCGAAACCTTCCCGCTTTCCGAGAACTCCGAGAAGATACCGCAACATATTACCATCCGGCATTACAGACCAGCCCGCAAACTTGCCGGATTCGTCATATCTTGGAATCCCATTTGCTAGATGCCCTGCCGTTTCAAGGCATTTGTCGAAGAGCCGCCCCCGATACTCAGCGACAACTCTCTTGAAGTTGGGGTCAGCATCCATCCACGAATAAACCGTAGTACGGTCCACCCCGAAGTCATTTGCTATTGATGTGACGTTCCCTTCATGTTTGGCGGAAACATCCTTAAATCTTGTTAATGTTGGTTTCATATGGACTGTCGAATTATGTGGAAAAAAACGCTTCCTTGGGTCTTTTTTCGTCAAAAAAAAGACATACCTAAAAAAGCTTGTACCTCTGGTACTCTATTCTATTCTTTTTCTATTCTTTTTCTATTCTTTTTCTATTCTTTTTCTCTTCTATTCTATTCTATTCTATTCCCTATCAATGATTGATTTTTTTATTGATTTTTTGATTGATTTTTTGTTCTGTTCTGATTATTTATCGGAGCTCCTTGTCCTTTATTAGCTTGCATCTTGGATTTCTTCAAAATCGGGTATATCATGTCCCATATGAACCTTGCATCGTCAGGGACCGAATAAAGACTCATGTCCGGTTCTTCGTCATAGAACATATATCGGACTATCGCAAGACACATCATCCCTTGCTCTTTGATGTCCGGCAACTCATGAAAAATAGCCTTCGCATATGTCGGGAAGAACCTAAATCCATTCTGCCATACAACCTCATTCACCTTATCGTCCATCATTCGACATTTTATTCAGTTGATACTTCCCGAATCTCGCTCCGGTTTCTTCATTCTCCACAACTTCCGTTATGATGTCGTAACCGCTGCGTCTCAGCTTGCATATTATGTCCTTCAATGCAAAGGAATGATAAAGTCGCAAAGCGGTGAGCGGAGTTATGGGATATCCAGCTTCAAGGTGACGTGCCACCCGCCCAATTTTTGTATTGACGGGAAACTTTCTTAACTTTGTTCTGTCTTCTGCCGCTGAGCACTTCCACTGTGCTTGGCGGCTTTCGTTTTCTCCCATATCTCTACCTCCCTATCATTTGCGCCCTGTCCCTTATCTCATCGTTTGTCGGGACTCTGTTACGCATGGCCCATGCTTTCACTTCCTCCAATGCGAAGTAGTTATACCTACCGTTTGGCTTATAGAACGGAATTTCGTTGTTGCATGTCATCTTGTATAGTTTCGACAGAGATATTCCTAGATACTTTGCAGTTTCTTCCGTAGTGAGAAGGTCCTTCTTGAACCATGGTGTGTAATCCTTCAGTTTAGCGAGGATTCCCGCTTCAATCAATTTTTGTTCTTCTGTTGTCATAAAACTATTATTTTGAGGTTTCGGCTTTCAGGGGTGAGGGCCATTTCACCTCCTATTAGCCATGTCCCACCATGAAAGAAGATGGCCCCCATCTTCCAAGTTGAAGACAGGGGCAAAGATATACCTTAAACAATTATCATCATATGACTGTCATATGAGTGATATTTCTGTCATATTTTTTATAGAACACCATGTTCTAAGATTCAGTGAACCCTAAATAATCTCGGATTTCCGTCTTTAAATCATCGCCAGAGGGATTACGCACATCGGAAAAAGGGAGTTGGCTAAAAGACTTACTCAAACCCTTAACACCGAAATAGTCTTCAAAAGGTTTATAATAAACAAGATAAGGATGTTCCTTCATAGCATCATCTGTTTTATTCATAAGGAAAGCAAAAGCCGCCAACTTTGCATTACTCCCCACCCACTTTCCATCCTCAGAAATAAGCCCCACCATTTTTGCAACCGTAAGATTAGTATGCATTATTGGAGTATCAAGTACATCAGGCAAACTTCTCAGGATAAACTTATCCGATAAAAAGCGGAGCAACGTTTGGACCCGCTCCCGCAACTTAAGGAGGTTCTCCCCATATCCCCGCTCAATAAGCCGATTCGTGGTCTTATTGTCTACCGCTAAAAAGTCGCATTCAGTTCTAACCAAGTGGAGTAAAGACGGAACACTTTCTTCCGTCTGTTCGTTCACAAATTTTTTGATATCGTAATCTGTAACCGGACAATCATCGTCCAACAGTTTTATAATGAATTCTCCCTGTAACATGGTAAACACAACTCATTTATAATCTTTAATAAGTTATTTGCGGAAGACTGTATACCGCCTTTTTCTTTTCCGTATCGAGTGCCTTTACATATACCTCCACCGTCTTGAGGTTCGCATGACCAAGAAGTTTCGCTACAACCGCCACATTCGCACCTCCTGTGAGTATGTTGGTAGCGAATGAATGCCTTGCACAATGCCATGTGATATGCTTGTCTATCCCAGCCCTTTTCGTCCAATGCCGCAGAGCCTTTAGGCACATTGTATGGGACGGGAGAGTGAAGATAAGGTCATCCTTGCTCTTGCCGGACCCTTCCGGAGTTCCCACGATTTGCAACAAGTCCTCACGTATCGGCATCTTGACCCAACTAGCGGAACTGTGTCCGGAAGTCTTAGATTGTTGGAATGTCAGCACATTCTCTTTGTAATCCATATTGGAATAGCGCAAGTCCTTCACATCGCAGAATCGTATTCCGGTATAAAGACAGAAGATAAAGGCCCGCCTTATTTCCGGATTCTCGCCCTCATAGTGAGTGCTCAACAATTGCGACATTTCCTCTGTGGTGAGGATATCCTTTGTCAAGATGTTGTCCTGTTTGCATACCACCTTTAAACAGGGATTTGAAACGAGATAACCGTTTTCCACCGCATACGCAACAACCTTCTTGAAACGCTTATAAGCGGACACCGCTCCTGAGCCCGTACTGTTTTCATTGAGGTAAGTGACAAATCCTTCTACCATTGACTTGTTCAATTGTGAAGGTTTCAGATGGTAACGGTAATATTCGTTCTCGTTGATATCATGCCTGCCATAAACGCCTTTGTGCGCCTTCTGCCATTCATCATTAATTGATTGAATTTCAGACGGGGTTTTCTTAGTGGCGAGTTCCGGCCAGTGAAGACGAAGATAAGTTTTGAACCGATTAAGGGCGAGTTTGATATTACGTTTGTCTTTCTTCCCGTAACCCATATAGTAAGATTCAAAAACGGTCATCAAGTTGTCATTTTTGTGGGAGACGGTGTGCCCCATACCGATTAATATCTTCTTTTCAGCTTCGTTACGGGCTTCTTCTGCTATACGCCACACCTCAGCGGCCTGTGCCTTTTCCGCAGGGGTTTTAGGCTTGGCGGAACAATAGAGATTCAGATTTTCCTTGCGCCTAATGTGCTTTACATTGAACATCGGTTTTCCGGCCATCGGGGAACCTTCCGGATAATACATCCTGTTACCGTTCTCGTCAAGCTTCGGAGTCTCTGTCCGTCCATCATAGTAATCAAGGTAGAAGGAAATCCTCCCGCCCTGAAGTTCACGTACCATCAACTTGGGATTTTGTTTAGACTTTGCAGCAGCTACTTTGCTCATTTGATTTTAGATTTTTACAATTAGATGAAAATAACAACTTTCACAAAGGTAGCGAATATTCCTCAAAGGTGTACTAAAAAAGTGTACTAATTATGTACTATTTTTGACAACTGATGAAAACAAGAAAATCACATGAAATAATTAATTCCATAATTTACAATGATTTTCCATACTATTCCACCAGCTACTTTTTATCTATTTTCATTTGAAATAGTGGGTTATGTGCCCTGAGGGAGCACCAAAGAGCGGAATTCAGAAATGAGTTCCGCTTTTTGTTTATATACATTTCTACCATTTCTACCGAGGTACCGGGGTATAGGAAATCCCGACTTCAGTCTTTCTTCTGTTGGGTTTCTTCATCTGCCTTTCCTTCTCCATTATTTTCAGATTCCGATTCCTTCTTTTTCTTCTGCGCCTCGCTGAAAGCCTTCCTGTCCGAATCCGTCACCCGGAAAGGAAAGGGAGAAGAAAGCTTGTACACCTTCGGATCAAACCGCAAAGTATCCTCGAACATCCTTTCATCCAGACCGCGCGGTCTTCCCGGAGGTTCCGGGATATGGAGCTGCGTGGGATTGTACACGCCACCGAAAGGATTGTCGACGGATACGCTTCCGCCCGTGAAACGGGACAAGATCCGTAGCAACTTGCGGTCCCGTCTTGAGAGAGTGTCCACTCTTGCCGGCATCCTTTCGATCGAGTTGAACCGAACGGACTCATCATCCCCAGGGGACCTGCCGTGTCCCGTTTCCATCGGACGTGTGTTCTCGGAGCGGTGATCTCCACCGGGGATTGACAGAATCTTCGGTAGCAGATCCCCTTTCACGCTCTCCCAGCTTCCGAAATACTCTCTTGCCAGGCCGGACTGCTGCTCGGAATAAGATTGTTCGAGATTGTCCCGAATTGAGCGAAGTTGTTCCACGCCCAAGGAAACGCCGTCACTTCTCTCCCCTACCAACAATACGAGGGAATCCCGAACCGATGACGAAATGATCCTCTCCCGCCTCATCCGTTCCGCTATCGTCACTATATCCTGCCGGAGCTGTTCCCTTCTTTTCAAGGAATCCTTATCCTGCGCAAAAAGGTCCACAGCGAAAAGCATCGCCGCGGGAATCAATGCAAGGAGGAACAATTTCGGAAGAGAATGCATAACTTCTGATGGAACAACAACTTCATAAGTCAACATCCATGCCATCGGAAAGCTGGAGAAATTGTTTTGACCGGACGGCTCATCAAAGACGATGGCAAGGCTGGGCGAAAACAAAAAAGAATCCCCTGAAGGATTCCAGAAAATGAAGCGGATTACTGAAAAGAAGTAAAAGACGCCGCGAATTAAAAGAGGCACCGACTCAGTCCTCTATCTTCTCCAGAAACTCCGGAGGAATATACGAGACGGCGACAACAGCCACTCCTGAAACGGCCACGATGAGTTTACGGTCCTTCTTTATCCTCTTTATATAGCCCTCGGCTCCCTTGTAGATACCGTCAATGACCCTGACCTTTTGCCCCATCTTGAATGCTGAAGAATCTTCTCCGAAATAATGCAGATTCTTGCCGTGGTCAGCGGAAGTGACGAACATGAACATCCGCATCTCCTCGTCATCGATGGGACCGGGACGCCATGAATCTGGAGACTTGTAGAACATGAAGTCCGCGAAATTCGCCCTCTTGAAATCCATCAACCAGGATTCAGGACAATGGATGAACATAAGGGAACTTATCAGCGGCTTTTCCTCATAGTGAAGCCCCTTGGAGTCGTACTTCTCCACGGTCTGCATGGGGATATAGGTTTCCACATCCTCGACGCCAATCTTTTTCTTTAGAGCCTCCGTCTTGTTGTAGAAAACCTTCAGAGCGTACCACCTGGGGGTTTCTTCCGCCATAAATAATCTTTGCTATGAAAAATGTCTCTCTCAAAATGCCCCATCCGGGCATAGGAATGGCAAATATACCCCAATATTTGGAAATAAGCAGCGGAGAGGACAAAAAAACAGCCCGCTGAAAACTCAGCAGGCTGAAAAAGAGTCTGGATGAAAGGACTTGAACCTTCGACCTCCTGGTCCCTAACCAGGTGCGCTACCAACTGCGCCACATCCAGAGGTGCTATCCGTTTCGGAATTGCGGGTGCAAAGTTAGCAATTTTTTTGATTGTTCACACTTTTTATTGAAAAAACATGAAAATCTCTTCAAATCTTTTCCCTTTCGAAGTGCCGGATGCCCCCAAGAGAAGGCCCGCACCCGCCCTTTTGACGAACCCGAAAGCAGATAAAGGCATCCACAAGAAGCGGAGAAAGTCTCCCCGGATAATCCCGGAAAGACTTCCTCGTATAGGACGGACAAGATGGAGACTACTCCATCAGTTTACGGTACTTGAAGCGCTTGGGTTCGGTATCACCGAGA
Source organism: Bacteroidales bacterium (assembly GCA_017469845.1). Classification (GTDB taxonomy): domain Bacteria; phylum Bacteroidota; class Bacteroidia; order Bacteroidales; family UBA932; genus Cryptobacteroides. Next base: position 6,797 of record JAFUFP010000026.1, read on the forward strand.
CGCATCTTCCTGTTCGCCTCGTATTCCTGGTAGTTTCCTTCGAAGAACACCACCTTCGAATCCCCTTCAAATGCCAGGATATGCGTAGCGATACGGTCGAGGAACCATCGGTCGTGACTTACGACGACGGCGCAGCCGGCGAAAGAGTCCAGACCTTCCTCAAGGGCACGGATCGTATTTACGTCAACATCATTGGTCGGCTCATCCAAAAGAAGGACATTGCCCTCGTCTTTGAGGGTGAGAGCAAGATGAAGACGGTTCCTTTCACCTCCGGAAAGCACACCGCAGAGCTTTTCCTGGTCAGCTCCGCTGAAATTGAACCTCGACACCCATGAACGCGCGTTGATGTCACGGTTTCCGAGTCTCACCCATTCGGAGTTGCCGGCTATTGTCTCATATACGGTGAGATCGGGATCGATCTTCTTGTGCTGCTGGTCGACATAGGCGAGCTTCACGGTATCACCGATGACGATTTCCCCGCTGTCGGGTTTCTCAAGGCCCATTATGAGGCGGAAGAGAGTTGTCTTTCCGGCTCCGTTGGGGCCGATGACTCCGACAATGCCGGCCGGAGGAAGCACGAAATCCAGATGCTCAAAAAGGAGTTTGTCCCCGTAAGCCTTGGACACGTCATGGAACTCGATGACCTTGTTGCCGAGGTGCGGTCCGTTGGGGATGTAGATTTCAAGATTGGCCTCCTTCTCCTTCACATCCTGGGAAGCGAGCTTCTCGTATGCGCCGAGACGTGCCTTCTGCTTGGCCTGCCTTGCCTTCGGTGCCATCCTCACCCACTCAAGCTCACGCTCGAGAGTCTTCCGGCGTTTGCTCTCCTGCTTCTCTTCCATCGCAAGACGCCTTGTCTTCTGGTCAAGCCATGAAGAGTAGTTGCCCTTCCAGGGTATTCCCTCTCCCCTATCCAGTTCAAGGATCCATCCGGCCACGTTGTCGAGGAAGTACCTGTCATGGGTGACGGCTATTACGGTTCCCTTGTACTGCTGGAGATGCGCCTCCAACCATTGGATGGACTCGGTGTCCAGGTGGTTCGTAGGCTCATCCAGAAGAAGGACATCCGGCTGACGGAGAAGAAGACGGCAAAGGGCCACCCTTCTTCTTTCTCCTCCGGAGAGATTCTTCACGAGGGCATCGGGAGGAGGACACTGGAGGGCGTCCATAGCCCTTTCGAGCTTGGAGTCGATCTCCCAACCACCAAGGTGCTCAATCTTCTCGGTAAGGACTCCCTGACGTTCGATGAGACGGTTCATCTCATCGTCATCCATCGGCTCGCAGAACTTCGCCGAGATCTCATTGTATTCAGCGAGTGTATCCATGACTTCCTGGACTCCCTCCTGCACTACTTCGAGGACGGTCTTTTCCGGATCCATCTGAGGTTCCTGTTCCAGATACCCGACAGAATATCCTGGAGCCCAGACCACTTCACCCTTGTAGGATTTTTCGACACCGGCGATGATCTTGAGAAGGGTTGACTTACCGCTTCCGTTGAGACCTATGATGCCGATCTTCGCTCCGTAGAAAAAGGACAGGTAGATATCCTTCAGGATTACCTTATTGTTGTTGGGGAGGACCTTCCCTACCCCGTTCATCGAGAAAATTATCTTTTCGTCAGCCATATGGTTGATAGTTTTGGTGCCCGGGAGAAGAATACCGTATCCTTCTCCCCATTTGTGCAATATAGTGAATATTCGCCAAAGGGCAAAATCCCCCCAAAGGGCCTGCCACCCCGGCAAACTCATGAATTCCACAAAAGCGGAATGCCCACAATCAAACTCCCAGCTTCGAAAGTTCCCGCATAAAGGCCGGACGATTGGAATAATTCGTCTTGAGTTCCATGACAAGGGAAGTCATCATTTCCTTTCCCTGATCACAAGAGTCCATAAGAAGTTCTATCTTTTGCCTTATATAAGGATAATGAGAGCTTTTGACAGGGACAGAGTCTTCTCTTATCCTGTCAGAAAGAATATTCAACACCCTGACACGTGCATCCGGGGGAAGCGCTCCAATGTATGCATTGGCCGTCTCGAACGGTTTGTCGATACCGGACCAGCTGACAAGGCACGTCTCAAGCTCAGGCAAAAGGCCCTCCTCATAACAAATTCGGGCAGTTTCTTTTTGGTAGAAACAGGCCTTACCCGACAATAAATCCCGGACAATCTCTGAGACAATTTCACGAGTCCCCACTCCAGCCAATGATTTGAGCGAGAGGTAATCCTGATACATGTCATATGAAGACGAACGCAACAGATCAGTGAGCTGACGAATCTGCCCGTCTTTATCACCCATCTCACGATAAAGTTCGAACTTCTTTCTGCGGCATTTCTCCTTGTGATAGTCATCTCGTGAAAGGCTTATAGCCTTATCAAGCGCCCCCAATGCTTCTATAGTTTTTCCCTCAAGAACAAGTTCATCGATTTTCAGCGTGCTTATTTTCGGTAAATCAAAATTATCGCAAATGACCTTTTCCGCATCATCTTCCCTTCCCCTTGAGCGAAGGTAATTGATCTTCAGAATAAGAAATTCTTCCCGCCTTCTTTCCTCTTTCCCCAATGAGCCGATCTTTTTGTCCATCTCCTGGAGAAAATCTTCAGCATCCAAAGAATATGACTTCAAAAGGAAATAAAGATCCGCAAGCTTCGGGTAACAAAGGGCGTAGTGGCGATACGATTCAAAAGCGGAGGCACGGGCGACATCTTCATACAGCTCGTTCACAAAGGAAGATTCCAGAAGACCTTTCGATACCAGCGAAGCGATAAGATCGCAGGCCTCGGTTGTGCAGAAGTCTTCCCAGTCCCATTCCTCATAATGGTACACCTCATCTTCCGAATGATATTCTCCGACTGCAAGGATAATTTCAGAGGCGATGCAAGCGGCACATCGGTATTTCCCCTCCTGGATGAAATACTCCGCTTTGGAGATCATCCGGCTCAATTCATTACGGATCTCATCCCAGTCCAAAGATGTTCCCCAACGGGAATACGGGTTTCCGGCATGAGCGAAAATGGAGCGGACTTCGTGCCGCAATTCCGCCTCCGAATCCTCTAAGAGAAAACGGTCATAAAGCGCCTTCGCCAAGGCGTCATCCTTGTAGGCGTATTCCTTCAAAAACGACAAAGCCTCCTCTTCGGAAACCAAAGAGAAGACTTTATCGACCAAAGATTTTCTGTCCATGACTGAACTATCTTTCCGCCCTCATCGGATTATGCAGGAAATCTTCATACGCGAGACGTATTCCGTCTTCAAGCTCTGTCCTGTAGGTCCAGCCGAGGGCCGTTGCCCTCGAAACGTCCAGAAGCTTTCTGGGAGTTCCGTTCGGGCGGGTAGTATCCCAATTTATCTTGCCGGTGTATCCGACAACCTTGGCGACAAGTTCGGTAAGGGCCTTTATCGTAAGTTCCTTACCCGTTCCGGCATTCACCGTCTCGTTGCCGCTGTAGTTGTTCATCAGGAAGACGCAAAGGTTCGCGAGGTCGTCAACGTAGAGGAACTCACGAAGGGGAGATCCGTCTCCCCAGCAGGTGACTTCGGAGAGTCCCGCTTCCTTCGCCTCATGGAATCTCCTTATTAGGGCAGGAAGCACATGGCTGTGCTCGGGATGGTAGTTGTCATTGGGACCATAGAGGTTCGTCGGCATCACGCTGATATAATCCGTACCATATTGGCGGTTCAGAAACTCGCAGTACTTTAGACCCGATATCTTCGCCAGCGCATAAGCCTCGTTCGTCTTCTCCAGTTCTCCGGTCAGAAGGCAACTCTCCTTCATGGGCTGGGGAGCCATCCTGGGATAGATGCACGAAGAGCCGAGGAACTCGAGTTTCTTGCATCCGTTCTTCCACGCCGAGTGGATGACGTTCATCTCGAGGATCATGTTGTCGTACATGAAGTCCGCAAGAGCGCTCTGGTTGGCGACGATTCCACCTACCTTGGCCGCTGCGAGGAAAACGTATTCGGGCTTCTCTTCTTCGAAGAACTTCTCGACATCATCCTGACGGGTGAGGTCAAGTTCCTTGTGGGTCCTTGTTATGATGTTCGTGTACCCCTGGCGCTGAAGTTCACGCACAATGGCGGAACCCACCATTCCCCGGTGGCCCGCCACATATATTTTGGAGTTCTTTTCCATTATTCACTTCTTAGGCGTAATCCTAGTCCTCCATCTTGCTGCGGAGGTACATCTTCCTGACTTTCTTCATGTCGTGCTCGACCATGATCTTCACCAGTTCGGGGAAGCTGGTCTTCCTCGGATTCCAACCGAGCTCGGTCTTGGCCTTGGTGGGGTCACCGAGGAGCTGCTCCACTTCCGAAGGACGGAAGTACTTGGGATCGACTTCAACGATGACCTTACCGGTCTTCACATCGATTCCCTTCTCGTCCACGCCTTCGCCCTCCCAACGGAGTTCGATCCCGGCCTCCTTGAAAGCCAAGGTGCAGAACTCACGGACGGAGTGGTATTCACCGGTAGCTATGACATAGTCATCGGGTTTATCCTGCTGAAGCATCAGCCACATGCACTCGACGTAATCCTTGGCGTATCCCCAGTCACGGAGAGCGTTCATGTTTCCGAGGTAGAGTTTGTCCTGGAAGCCCTGGGCTATCCTCGCCGCGGCGAGGGTGATCTTACGGGTGACGAAGGTCTCTCCCCTACGCTCGCTCTCATGGTTGAAGAGAATACCGTTGCAGCAATACATGCCGTAGCTCTCACGGTAGTTCTTCATTATCCAGTAGCCGTAGAGTTTGGCAACTCCGTCGGGAGAACGGGGATAAAAAGGAGTGGTCTCCTTTTGAGGAACTTCCTGCACGAGGCCGAAGAGTTCCGAGGTTGAAGCCTGGTAGATGCGGCAAGTATCGGCGAGGCCCGCTATGCGTACAGCCTCCAGAAGGCGGAGGACTCCCATCGCATCGGCATCGGCCGTAAACTCGGGAACGTCGAACGAGACCTTGACATGGCTCTGCGCCGCAAGGTTGTATATCTCGTCGGGACGGACTTCGCTTATTATTCTGATGAGTGAAGAAGAGTCGGTCATATCCCCCCAATGGAGATTGACGAGCCTCTTTTTCTTCATGTCTCGGACCCATTCGTCCAAGTAAAGGTGCTCTATCCTTCCGGTATTGAAGGAAGAGGAGCGGCGGAGGATACCATGAACCTCATAGCCCTTTTCGATGAGGAATTCAGCCAGGAAACTTCCGTCCTGACCGGTGATTCCGGTGATGAGTGCTGTTTTTGCCATAATGAAAGATATTTTGGTGTAAGTGAACTGTCAGAAGGCTGTCATTCCTCGACGCCTGGCCCGACGATATGAGACCAAGCCAAAGCGAAACTGGATAGAAGGCTCTCGTCCGGATAGCATAGACGCCTTTTCCAGGAATTTGATTTATATCGCCGTAGTTTGAACAAAAGGCGAGGCAGGAATTCTTGGGGGCTTCTGCCCGACATTCCGGGATCGAAAGTGTCGGAAAGGATTTTGGTTTTGCACACAGGGTCAAAAGAAAACTCGGGGAAAAGATCTTTTTCAAAGCCAAAGTCCTCAACGCATATGGCGCAGATACAATTGTAGAATTCCGTCATACCGTATTCTTCCAAAGTTTCCAGGAACCACTCCCAATTGATTTCCTTCGTATGGTTCTTCACGTAAAACGCCCAATCCAGAATCTGTCGGAAAGTCATGCTGGCGCCGGTAAAATGAGCCATCGTATGTCGAAGGAGGAAGAGGGCATTGAGGTCGGGAGATGCCAGATATATCTTTTCTCCTCCAACCTCCGTGAAACAAGAATCATCCTGAGCCAATTCCTTGAACACCCTCTCTATCCTTTCACTGGAACGATGGGCATGCACGTTCACGAAATCGAAATGATTCTCAACAACGAATGCTCCGTATTTGAATGCGGTATGATGATGTTCCGAAGTGTCTATCCTGATCCCTTTTTCCGTAGACATCAGATGGTCAGCTTCCTTGTATTTGCCGAAGAGCCATATATCGATGTCTCCGCAAGGGCGGTGAGAGGGTATCGGCCAATCCAACGAGCAGGCGTATCCTTTCAGTATCATCATCTTCAAGTCATGAGAAGAATAGAATGACGCAAGTGAAGATATCGTCTTTTTATACCTGTCGTAAGATTTTTCGAATCCGGTGATGACACCTCCTGCAAAAACCAGGAACGTTTTTCTGGGCATAAGTCTCTCGTCAGAAAGTGCTCCGGAGAGCAAGACCTTCTGATAGCCGTCCAGGAAAAGTCCGGAAAGGCCATGACGTGAAGCCTCCGATATCTGAGATTCCCAGTCAATGGCGGCGGTTCCGTAATCATAGTGATTCGGTTCCGTATTGAGGGCTCCCACTCGGATTATATGAAGAAATAGATTCCTGTCAAAACTCATTGCACAAGTCCGTTATTCTGAAGGCGACGCTAAAACTTCCTCCAAACCATCTTGTTCACAACCCCAGTATACGACTGGATTATCTTCACAACCTTGGTGGAAACATTCTCATCGGTATAGTTGGGAACGGGAATACCGTAGTCTCCCGCATTGTTCATCTCGACAGCCGTATCGACAGCCTGGAGGAGGCTCTTTTCATCTATGCCGGCGAGGACGAAGCAGGCCTTGTCAAGGGCCTCAGGCCTTTCGGTACTGGTCCTTATGCACACCGCAGGGAAAGGATGGCCGACGCTTGTGAAGAAGCTGCTCTCCTCGGGGAGAGTGCCGCTGTCGGATACTACGGCATAGGCGTTCATCTGAAGACAGTTGTAGTCATGGAAGCCGAGAGGCTCATGACGGATGACCCTCCTGTCCAGCTGGAAGCCGGAAGCCTCAAGTCTCTTCCTCGATCTGGGATGACAGCTGTAGAGGATCGGCATGTCGTATTTCTCGGCCATGGCATTGATGGCACTGAAGAGTGAGAGAAAGTTCTTCTCCGTATCTATGTTCTCCTCCCTATGGGCGGAAAGAAGGATGTACTTCCCTTTCTCGAGGCCGAGTCTCTTGTGGACATCCGATGCCTCTATCTCGGGGAGGTTCTCATGGAGAACTTCAGCCATCGGGGATCCGGTCACATACGTCCTTTCCTTGGGAAGACCGCACTCCGCAAGATATCTTCTTGCGTGTTCGCTGTAGGCGAGGTTCACATCGGAGATGATGTCAACGATCCTACGGTTGGTTTCCTCAGGAAGGCATTCGTCCTTGCAGCGGTTTCCGGCCTCCATATGGAATATGGGGATATGGAGTCTCTTCGCTCCGATCACCGAAAGGCAGCTGTTTGTGTCACCGAGTACGAGAACCGCATCGGGCTTTATGCATACCATCAGTTTGTAGCTCTCGGCTATGATGTTGCCCATAGTCTCACCGAGGTCCGAACCGACGGCGTCCATGTACACTTCCGGATCCTTGAGTTTGAGGTCACGGAAGAACACTCCGTTGAGGTTGTAATCGTAGTTCTGTCCCGTATGGGCGAGTATCGTATCGAAATACTTCCTGCACTTGTTGATCACAGCCGCGAGGCGAATGATTTCAGGACGGGTGCCCACTATTATGAGGAGTTTCAGTTTGCCGTTGTCGGCGAACGATATGTTGGAGTAATCTGCCATCGTATGTCTTTGTCTTTATTTCAGCTTTAGCTTAGCTTTTCCTTAGCTTTATCTAAGTTTTTGCTTTAGCCTTGGTCTTTGTCTTACTGTTCTGCAGTACTTTCAAAGAAGTTGTCTCGCCAAACCTATTCCACCGGCTCGAAATACGTATCCGGTTTATTTGGATCGAAGAGTTCGTTAGCCCACATGAGAGTGACGAGAGGCTCCGTGTCGGAGAGGTTTATTATGTTGTGGGTATAGCCAGGAAGCATATGCACAGCCTTTATCTCCTCTCCGGAAACTTCGAAGTTCATCACTTCGTCCGATCCTATCTTCCTTTCCTGGATGATAGCCTTTCCGGACACGACGATGAAGAACTCCCACTTGGTGTTGTGCCAGTGCTGTCCCTTCGTTATACCGGGATTGGAGATATTCACAGAAAACTGGCCGCATGAAAGCGTCTTCACGAGTTCCGTGAAACTCCCCCTCTGGTCGATGTTGGTCTTGAGGGTGAAGGCGACCTTTTCCTTCGGAAGGTAGCTGAGGAATGTAGAGTAAAGTTTCTTGGCGAACGATCCCGATGGAATCTCCGGAACTATCAGGGTCGACCTCTGGTCCTCGAAAGAGTGGAGAAGATCAACTATCTCTCCGAGGGTGGCATGGTGGGTCACCGGAACGAAGCAGTATCTGCCGTCTTCCTTCGGAATGACATCGAGGCCGTCGAACTCGCAGTGGTGTTCCTCACCCTTGAGGGCACCTATCATCTCATCCACGAGATCGTCGATGTAAAGAAGTTCCAATTCGACACTCGGGTCATTGACAGTTATGGGAAGATCGTTGGCTATATTGTTGCAGAACGTCGCCACGGCGCTGTTGTAGTTGGGACGGCACCATTTGCCGAAAAGGTTCGGGAAACGGTACACCAGAACCTTCGCTCCGGTCTCCTTACCGTAATCTAGGAAAAGGTCCTCCCCCGCTTTCTTACTGCGTCCGTATTCCGAGTTCCCGAATCTTCCGCTCAGAGATGCCTGCTGCGAAGAGGAGAGCATCACCGGGCAGGTGTTGGAATATTTCTTCAGGGTATCGAGAAGAGTGGAAGCGAAGCCGAAGTTCCCTTCCATGAACTCGGAAGTTTCCTTCGGACGGTTCACTCCGGCGAGGTTGAAGACGAAGTCCGCTTCCTTGCAATATCCGTCCAGTTCCTCGGGAAGGGAATCTATGTCGTACTGGAACACTTCATCGATAGTGACTCCGTAGTTCCTGGCTTTGCCTTCCTTTATGTTGATGAGTTGGGCGCAGAGGTTCTTCCCCACGAATCCTTTGGCGCCTGTTACAAGAATTTTCATACGTTATTCAATCGGACTATTGAAAATAAAGTCAACGTTTCCACCAGAACCTTTTCCACGCACTCATGCTTTCAAGTCTTTCCGGGATGAACTGCTTGAATGGCGTATCCAGATCGATGATCGCACCTTCATGACCGGAAGTTCCCATTATGGGTTTCATCCAATTGGGGCCGAACTCGGTATTAAGACACTTTTCATACTCCTTTGGGCAAGGAAGGGCCATGTCTTCGAAAGGAAGCATGACTGTTTCGGAATACCACGCCGCATCGTATGTCTTTATCGTTGAAGGCGGGTCGGATTTCGCTTGTTCAGTGTAATTCCACCACTTCAGCCCGGAAAACTTCCTCGAAATATCTCGCATATCTGCATTGAAAGAGTCCAGCATCTTCCAGTAATCATGAGTTCCGCAGTAAACCCGGCTCACAAAATGTGTCAGAAGATACTTCCAACCGGGATAAGACTCATAGCTGAAATTCTTCCCGTTGTTGATAAGGCGCACCCTACGGCTCATTGCCATATGTTCAGAGACAACCTTGTCAGTAAGTTCGTCAGGAGCGGCATCCAAGCACATCACATCCACCCATACGCCATAATTCCGGTTCTTCTTCAAATTGTATTTGATGTTGAGCATCGTCGTGTCGTTGTTGCACAACCTTATAAGAGCGGCATCGACGACATCAAGTTCATAAGGAGCGGGAAGAAGGGAGCCGCGTTTTGCCAGTTCGTATAATTTGTCATAATCTTCTCTCGGCATAACGAAGTCCATATCATCATCCCAAGGGATGAAACCCTTATGTCTGACCGCGCCAAGAAGTGTACCGAAAGAGGCCCATATACTGAGACCGTGCTTTGCACATAAGTCGAGAAGGACTTTGGTAATGTCCATCTCGACTTGCCATAGCCTTCTTCTGTCTTCAGTGACGACAAATGTTTCGGGGGTCTGATTCCCCAAATCCAAATTTATTGCACTCATTATCTATTTTGAGAAATTGCTTTTTGATATACTTCCTCAGGGTCAGTTCCTTCAAGATTGCGTTTACGGGACCATATGACTCCTTCGCGGACAAGACGGTTACCGCAGTATACACTCCCGGATTTTTCGAGTTTCTTGGTAACGATTCCGCCCGACCCCATGACACAACCGTCAGGAATCGACGCTCCTTTCAGTATAGTATTTCTGCAACCGACCCAAACCCCATTTCCGATTCGTACTTCTTTATTGGGATTCAGGAAATTCCCTTCGCCATCAAACATCATATGGGCATCGGTATCCATGGTTACGATATCGAAAGACCACATGTTGTCTTCTCCTATGACAATGGATTTGTTTACGAGGAAGGTATTTCCGCCATGGCATGAGAAGTTGTTTCCTATATCGAGTATCCCGGACCGATCAATCTTGATAACCGTTCCGAGCCCGAACACATGGAAGCCTTTTCCCCTGAGCACAATTTTTCCGCGGATATACAGTTGCGACTTTTGCGGGACAGAGCCACCATATCCATGGAAGCCCACCTGCATTTTCCCGCCATCCGGTAAGGAAATGCAGCCTTTGCCACATGCTCCGATCCTGACATTCCTCGCCAAAAGTATAGGAAATCGTACAGCCTGACTAAGAGGTAAAACTTTGAAATTAATCCAAAGGGTTTTAAGTATCCCGAGATGGGTAAGTTTATAGATATCCATGAGTTTTGATTATAGAAACCAGTAATGATCAAGCGGTTATGGCTTATCCCCTTTTTCCGGTCAAACGAAGAAACAGTTTCACCATTCCCGTGAATTCACCATCCGGACGGCGGATCAATCTTGTACGGATGGCCGAACGCAAATACAGCAGTTTGCAATACCACCCCTTGGTGTACAGACGTTGTCCGAAAGTATCGGTTTTCAACTGGCGGCGGAACACATACGAATAATAATTCGTCTGAGGGAAAGACACCATGCCTACAATCCGGAATCCGTTTTTGAAATGGTACTTCACCGAACTGTCAGCACCGACAGCGGTGTCACTGGCCAGGTACTCCGAGCCTTTCTCCAAATTATAATCGGCTCTCGCCTTAAGCATGGCAGAAGCGATTCCCATACGTCTGGCTTCAGGATCAATGGCCAATAGTTCATTGAATCCGTACTGGTGGCCTTTCTTGTCTTTCCTGAAATGAGTGACTCCGGTTCCGAGAAGATGGCCGCTGACGGTATCGACTGCGACGAATATCACCCCATTCCCGACTTTCTCAATGTACTCTTCCACGGAGATGTCGGCACATGAAAAGAAAAGCCCTTCGTCTTTTCTCTCCTTGAATGCCCGATGGATAAGTTCGACGACATCCGCAACCGTGAATGCGGTCTGATCCAATCTTTTGACTTCAATCGCCATTTTCAGGGTGCGTTGAGTTTATCAACTATCTCGGTTCGAACTCGTGTATCCTTTCGGCAAGTTCCTCAAGTTCCTTGTCCGTCTGGAGACCCATATGCGACACCCTGTAGAAACCGGGCTTGCCGCCGGGCATGATATAAGTATCGTACTTGTCTATGAGCCCACGGAATATCTTCCGCTCGGCGGTGTCCTTCGTCTGGAATCCGGTAATCGCGTTGGATTTCACCTCGGCGGGAACCTCCCATCCGTATTTTGCGCAAAGGGAGCGGAAAACTTCTGCGCTGTGCCTTATGCGGGAGATATTGGCATCCTCCCCTCCCTGCTCGCGAAGCTGACGAAGCCGTGCGTTCAGTTGGAGAAATAGGATAGTCGCCGGGCTGAACGGGGTCTGTCCCCTCTTCAGATTAGAAAGGTTGTCATCGAAGTCCCAATAATATCCCCTGTGGTTGAACTGGTATCCTTCGAGATTACGGCTGAAGAAAAGAACCGACAATCCGGGAGGAATGTTGAGTCCCTTCTGGGTGCTCGTTATGCAGATGTCGATGCCGTACTTGTCCATGTCCAAAGGGTCGGCAAGGAAAGTGCTGATCACATCAACGACAAGCGATGCTCCGACCTTCTTACAGATGGCGCTGATCTTCTCAAGATTGAAAAGAACGCCGGTCGAAGTCTCATGATGCTGACAAAGGAACACGTACGGACGTTCCCTCTCCATCACCTTCTCCAGATCCTCGTAATCTATATCCTTCGCGAAAGGAACGACGTAGTCATATACGGGCACTCCGTAATACTGGCACAACTGGAACCAGCGGTGACCGAAGGATCCCCCGTCTATGACAAGGGCCTTCTTCTTCGTCGAGACGTAATTCTCGACAACTCCGCTCATAGCTCCGGTACCTGAGCCTGTGTAAATTATGGTCCTCCCGCCTTTGCAGTGGATGAGGTCCAGAAGTATCTGTTCGGATTCCTTGTTGATTGCGGAGAACTCGTCCGTCCTCATGTAAAGGAAGGGACGGGAACCAATCTCCATTATCTTCGGGTCTATGTCACCCGGAAAAACGTATGATCGCATATAAAGAGTTTAATCTATCTATGAATGAACTATATTTCAAGTTTACCGCCCTCGACAATACTGATGAAATGGGTCAAATCTTCCAGTGTGGTTATCTTGAAATTGAAAGGATCCCCTTCTATAAGACGGCATGACATTCCGGCATGGAATGCAAGTTCCGTCCCGCCGTTGAAAGTGAGAAGTACTTCCCTGGGAGTATCGAGATGCGCCCGGTAATACTTACCGAACTTGAAAGCCTCAGGAGCCTGCCCCGACCAAATCTTCGTCCGGTCGACAAGAGAGTTGATGATGCTTCCGTCTTCACTGTAATAGAGAGTATTCTTGACGGGCATCACCGGAACGACACAATCAGCGGTTTTGCATCCCTCATAACAGTCGTTGATCATTTTCTGCTTGGCCATTGGCCTTGCCGCCTCGTGTACCAGAACTATATCGTCATCTGAAAAACCGGCCTCCTTGATAACCTTCAGCGCATTGAAAACCGAGTATTGCCTGGTCTCCCCCGGCATAGCGTACAGAATCTCTTGAGTGTGCGGAATGGCGGCAATGAAAGGTTGTATGAAATCCTTCCATTCATCCGCTATCACGATAACAATGGCATCAGTATCAGGATTTTCCAGAAGAGCCTTGAGGCTATAATATATTATCGGCTTTCCTCCAACAATCGAATATTGTTTGGGTATATCCATGTTCATCCTGTTCCCGACTCCGCCGGAAAGAAGGACTGCGACATTCCTGTTCGTTTTGTCCATTCGGTTATGTCCGATAGTTTAATTCAAGATGGTTCGGCTACTTGACTTCATCAATCGGAAGATGGAAATGTTTTCCCAATTCCGCATCGAATAATTCGGGGTGATATGGAGTATGGGCGCCTCCGGGATAAAGTGTCATCTCAGCCAAATACAGGCCCTCATCGGTATCGAAGAAGTCGACACGAAGGAACGGGAATCCTTTGGAGAGCTTTACCGCAATCTCCTTCATCTCCTCAAAATGCTTGGGAGGGTCAACTTTCTCACCTTATGATTACCGTAACTGACATCCAGCCAATTCCAATCCATATCGTAGAAAGAGATGTGAGAACCATCATCCCCGAAATGATCTATGGCAGCATAAACACAATAGGGTTTTCCATCGAAACAGAAAATCTTATAATCAAACAATTGGTTTGCGACATTGGCCTTATACTCCTCGGCGAGGACCCTGGGAGTAGTGGTATAATATGCACTGCCATATGAATTGAGGCTGGTATAGAAAGGGTTCAGCCACAACCTGACATGATAGCATACATCCTTGAAATCGACTTCGGATTTTTTATGCACTATATACACACCGATACCGCTGTGGTTGATGCTTGATTTGAGGCAGAATTCCTCGGGAAGAGAATCCCAATCCTTCTTGAAGTCCTTTAATGTCGACCATGTCTTTATAAGGGGGATTGTATGTCCAGGGCCCAACTTTTCCTCGATATATGACTTGAAATTGATCTTGTCGACGATTCTGTCAAGATGTCCGTCACCTTTGAAATTTCTCTTGTACCAGATCAGTTTCTCGGTAAAAAGGACCGGGTGATTGTAATCGAACGTATGACCTATTCCCTCCTCATATTCCTTCATATCTGAAGCGATGAGCCGTTCTTCGGGCCAATCACACTTAGGAATCATCTTTTTGCCGTTCTTGACTTTCACCAGGAAATCAAGCAGTCCAGGGAAATTCCTGGAGAACCAATAATTGAACTTGTTTTCTTTCATATAAAAAGCATTTCTTATTATCAAACACCCATATGTATCGGAACCCTGTCGTTCTTTTCAGGCGGAGTCATATAATTGTCTCCATAAGCCGTCCTCAGATATCCGTCAAAATTGTTCATCACCGAGGCCACGGTATCTTCGAAGGGATGCTCGGAGAATCCGGAAAGGATATCTCCCGGATAACGCTTGCTTATCCCCTTGAACTGGTCTATCCACATTCCCATTTCCGGGGCGGGATTATTCTTTCCCCACTGCGCCACCTCATGATACCACCTCATCTTCAATTTCTTGCTGAAGGGTCTACCGAGAATCCATGTGACAACGGATGCGGCCTTCATAACAACGCCTCCTTTGTCCATGGAGGGTGTATCTTTTATCATACCCTGCAAGAGAAGAACCGTAAACAGTTTCATCCTTTCTTTGAAGCGATTGGCGGGAACCACATCCAGGATGAACACATCCAACGTCGGGAGTGCATCTCCCCTATAAACCGCATCAGAAAGGCGGACTCTATCAAGCCAATTACCTGTTTCATAGGCATTGACAAACACCATTTTCCCGCCAGGAGTGAAGGATTCCTTCAGTTTGTAGTAATTCGGACGATCCATTATTATGTCCAAATCATCATCCCAGGGGATGAACCCCCCGTGCCGTACAGCTCCCAATAAAGAGCCGCTGCACAAACTGTATTCTATCCCATATTCCTTACAATGGGAATGAAATGCCTTGAGCAGGACAAGAAGATCCTGCTGCATTTCGAGTGTTCCGTATCTGTTTTCGTTATCCATGGATCGTCGTATCCGGAGAATGCCCGGATCAGTTCTTGAGTTTGAGAAGATAGTACCCCCTTCCTCCGGTCACGGTCACCATGATGTGACCATCGACCAAGTCACAATCCTCCGGTTCTTCCGAAATGGCGTTATTGAGGTTATAGCTGTACACTTTCTCGTGAGTGAAAATATTGTACACGTCAAGATGCCTGTCTGAAGTGGTGGAGCCGAAAACGAAAAACAGATTTCCTTTGTAGACCTTTCCACCTTGAGCCAGGCTGTCATAATAGTAATAATCGTTGTTGTGCCAGAAATCCAGGATGTCATCTTTTGTTATGGTGGCGTTGCCGGAAGTGGGGTCAGGTCTTCTGACTCTGGCGAATACTAGAGAGTCCCCGTGCTTGTCGATCCCGAATAAATACATGTATCCGTCATCGCCGCAGAGCATGTTCACCCTTTTCGTTTTCTTAAGATAATCTATTTCGTCCAGAGTGATCGTCTGGACAAGTGTGGAGGATGTCTCGGTTATTTTTTCCACAAAACATCTTCCTCCCATTCCGGAGATATAGACATATTTCTCCCCGTTGCTCTCAATATGGAACTGCGCTGAATTCGCATGGTTGTTATCCGAATATGACCCCAATTCAAAAGTTCCCAATGGCTTGGGATTGTCAATGTCCGAGATATCATAAGTCTTGCACATTCCTGTCGTGAACAAGCAATACAACACTCCATCAGAAATCGCCATGCCCTGGGAACGGCGGAATATACCCTCATGCATGAATCCGTTCAGCACAGCCGTTCCGGTCTTGCGTACCCCCTCTATGGAAATGATAGGCGGATCGGAATGCGGGCCGTACGGGACTGGCTCAAAGTTGAAAATCGTATCCTTCTCACAACCGATGGCGAAGAAAGAGGCCAACGAAAGAAGAAACACGAAAAAGAGGTCCTTTTTCATAATATGGAGGGCTTATGGGAGGGTTTATCGGTAGGGAGTTCCTCAAAGTTCCATTATATCTTCCGAAGACAAGGGTTCATAGGGTCCGTCCTTTGTCTCCAGAATAACCGAGCCGGACTCCAATGAGGTAATGGTATGCCACTCTCCGGCGGGAATGTTTATCGCCATACACTCTCCTCCCGGAATGAGATCGACAGATTCTGTGAGCACACCTTCTTCAGAATAGAAATCTTCACGAAAGTGACCCCGCAAAACGACGACAGTCTCCGAAGAATTCCTGTGACGATGAATCGGCATCGGGGAACCCGGTTCAATGGCATTGAGCATTCTCTGGGACTTGTCCGAAAGAGAATTTCTCAAATCCAGGTTCATCCGAAGACGGGGAGATTCCTTGGCCATAATAGTCAAAGAATCAAGCAAAGCGGAGTTTATGACCACTTCTACCTTATTATGGAGTCTTTTATGGTCTCGACGATGTACTTCACGTCATCATCGCTGACATACGGTCCGGAAGGAAGACACATTCCTACCTTGAAAAGAGACTCGGACACACCGTTGACATAAGCCGCGGCATCTTTGTAAACAGGCTGCTTGTGCATTGGTTTCCAAAGTGGACGTGCTTCGATTCCTGCGGCGTCAAGAATAACACGGAGAGCTTCCACATTGTTGTTGGGTTCACAATCGGTATGTGGAGTCGAAGAGGCGTGGACAACACCGGCAGCTCCTCCAACTGCTCCTTTCACCGTATCATGATAGGCATTTTCCTCGCCCTTGATATGGAGAGAAGGATCGATCGTAATGGTATTGAGCCAGAAATTACTGTCAGATTCCGGAGTGGGATTTCCATGGACTTCTATTCCGTCCACATCCTTGAACAATTGGCAGTAGAGTTTGTAGACATGTTTATGGTGAGCGATATGATCGTCAACAACGGTCATTTGACCGCGTCCGATACCTGCACAGATGTTGGAAAGACGATAATTGTAACCGATGGCCTCGTGCTGATAGTATGGGTAAGCCTCGCGAGCCTGGGTAGCGTACCACATGATGGTCTGCTTCATTTCGGGTTCCTTGCAAAGAAGCGCTCCACCACCGGAAGTCGTGATCATCTTGTTACCGTTGAAAGAAAGCACACCGAACTTGCCGAATGTTCCGAGAACCTTGCCGCAATATCGGCTTCCGAACCCTTCCGCCGCATCTTCGACAACAGGAATACCGTAACGGTCCGCTATCTCCATAATGCGGTCAATCTTGTAAGGCATCCCGTACAAAGCCACAGGGACGATGGCCTTGGGTTTCTTTCCTGTTTTGGTGATTCTGTCCTTTATGGCTTCTTCCATCAGGTCGGGATCTATATTCCATGAATCCTTTTCGCTGTCCACGAAGACAGGTTTGGCTCCCAAATAGGTGATGGGGTGTGAGGAAGCGCAGAAAGTGAAAGTCTGTACGATGACTTCATCACCGGGGCCGACACCGCAAGCGAGAAGGCCAAGATGTACGGCCGCCGTTCCGGAGCAGAGCGCGACTACTTCATTCTCTCCTCCGCAGAAAGTCTTGAGGTCCTCTTCGAAACCGTTGACATTTGGACCAAGAGGAACTACCCAATTGGTATCGAAAGCTTCCTGAATATACTGCTGCTCCTTACCCGACATATGGGCAAGGCATAGATAAATGCGTTTTGTCATATCAGAAAATTATAACCTGTTAATGCCGCAAAAAATGAACCAAAATGAACCAACCAAGACTCTCCGGCGTGGTCACTTTTGATCCACAGCTCATTATTGAGCCTTTTTTGCCTTCACTACCCTCACGACATCGGAGAAAGTACGCATTTCACTGATCTCCTCCGGTTCAAGAGTGATATCGAATTCCATCTCGAGTTCGACCACGAGATTGAGCTGCGCCATGGAATCCCACTGTTCACAATTGTCCTGTGACACGCTGCTGTCGATATCGTCGACTCCGATAACGGATTTAAGAATCTGAAGAATTTGATCTTCCATAGATGTATACAATTGATTTGATTTCATTATTCGGCTGAAACATGATAACAGTCCTCAACGGTGAGGTCCGCTCCTGCCAGAGAAAGGCTGTAAGTTCTTGCTCCGTCAGGTTCTCCTCCGACAAAAGTAAAGCCCTGCTTGTCGTAGAAGTCCTTTACCTGAGAATTTTTGGCTGTGGGGATGTATTCCGCGTGAACTTCTTTGACGCCTTCATCTCTAAGGGAGTAGAGCACGGACTTGAGGAAAGCTCCCTCGATACCTTTGCCCAGAATTCTGCAACTGAGAAGTAGCGTATCTATCCGGTTTCCGTCCACGAAAACCGTCCCCGTGATTCCGCTGTCACCGAAACGGTCAGCTACACTTAGACACCAGATCTTCCAACCCTTTTCAATAAAGCTCCTCACGTCGGCATCGGTATAGCGTCTGGTCGTGAGATTGAACTGGTTGGTCTTCTGTGTCATCTGTGCTATTCTGGGGATGTTGAACTGATCGGCTCTCTCTATCTTCAGATGCATATCAAGGCTACGGAGGAAGGATGAGAAATCGCTGAACGAACTTTGGGCCTGAGACCTAGCTGCATTGGCCTTGTACTGTTCCGTTTTCTTGCGGTCCTCTTCGGTAACCGTATATACCCTGAAATAATCCTCGACCATTTTCGAGAAGAATTGGGGAAGATCATACGGCTGGATCGGGAAATCCGGTACCGACACCATCGGAAGCATCTGACGGATGAGTTCCCTTTCGGTGGGGTTGTCGTCAACAAAGACGAAAGAATCAAGTCCGATATTGAGTTCGGAAGCAAGCTCTTTGAGATTGGAAGCCTTGTCGTTCCAATTTATCCTCATTGCTGAGAAATGTTCCTTCCTGAGGACCATGAACGGATTCTTCTCCCATGCCTCAAGAACATCAGCCTCATTGTTTTTCGAGCATACCGCAAGAATGACTCCGGACTTGGACAATGAAAGGATCGCCTCCTGGAAAAAATGGAATGCCTTGCCGGGATAGTCTCCGCTGAGCTTTATTCCGTCGATTCCGTCCTCCCCAAGGACTCCTCCCCAGAGAGTGTTGTCAAGGTCCAGGACGAGACATTTCTTACGACGCAGGGCGATACTGTCCAGTTTCCTTCGCCACCACTCCTGGAAAGGCTTTGACAATCGGGGATTTAGCCCCATCTGACTGAGGAAGTAGAATTTCCAATCGATAAGTTCTTCCCCCGGATAGGCGGAAGTGAATTCTGAAAGGTCAATGACCTTCAAGTTCGGATTGGTATCGGAGAGGAGGAAGAGATTGTGATTATACTCTTCGACCGCTTCCCGCAGGAGATGATCGTCATCGGTGAACGGAACCGAATAAAGTGGCTCCATCGTAAGAGCCACGACGGTCTTTCCGGGATCGATGCACTGCATCACATAATCCAACTTGTCCGAATATGCCCTCACCTGCTCCGATGCGGAAAATGTGTCAAAAGCTAAAGGAGCCTGATAGAACCATACGTACCCGTCAGCATCGGAAGGGACCAGCGAGATGTCATCGTATCCCGAGAAAGTGTAATCCTTCGGGAAAAAGCGTTCTACTGTATTGTTTCTGAATACGAACATTCCAAATGATAAGTTATGTAAGAACAGATCATCCTTCCTTGTGGATGATACGGGCGGGGTTACCGTAATAAGTCACGTTGTCGACTGCATCGGACAGAAGGACGCTACCCGCTCCTACTGTGACATGAGTTCCGATCTTGATATATTGCAGAAGAGTTGACTTAACCCCGAATAAATTCTGTTCACCGATCGTAACGCCACCCGAAATATTGACATTCGGCATCACTACGTTGAACTGACCCAAAGATGACTCATGCCCGATCTGGACGTACCAATTGATGAGATTGAAGTCACCCAATTCCACATTGCACGCGAGAAGGGAATTAGCGCCTATGACATTACCTCTTCCCATCTTGACGGAATCTTTGTCCAAGAAAGTGACTGAAGGGTCAATGATGTTGGGGAATTCCACCAAAGGATTGGTTATCTTGGAGACTAGACTTTCAATGGTCTTTGGGGTCGCGATGGCAATCACAATCGCCAACGGAGTGGTCCAGGAATTGAGTTCATCGATTCCTCCGAGAATCGGCCCGTAATTGGTCGGTTCGCCTTTCTTCATGCCGTCGTCGAAGAACCCGACCGGATTCCAGACGTTCTCCACCGCATTGATTCTACGGATATAGCAGAAGATTTCCCTACCGAAGCCTCCGGCTCCATAAATTGCGATATCTTTCATATTGTGCAATGTTTCCGTCAATTGTTTCCGGTAAAGAACTCCATCGTCGCCGATGTCGCGGAATTTATGTCTTTACGCATCAGGACATTCTTCACCGTAATGAATATAACTTTTATATCAGTCCAAAGAGTACAATGGTCGACATACCAAACATCCAATTTGAACTTTTCGGTCCATGTTATGGCATTACGTCCGTGGCACTGCGCCCACCCGGATATTCCCGGCCTCACCTCGTGACGCCTTCTCTGTTCGGGGCTGTACAAGGGAAGATACTGGACAAGAAGAGGACGCGGGCCGATAAGGGCCATATCTCCTTTGAGAACGTTGATAAGCTGAGGAAGTTCATCAACGGAAGTGCTCCTGACGAACTTTCCGACCTTCGTGAGTCTCTTTTCATCTGGAAGAAGGTTGCCTTCCGCATCCCTCTCATCGGTCATTGTCTTGAACTTTATGACCTTGAAAATCTTCTCATCTTTTCCGGGTCTTTCCTGGAAGAAGAAAGCTCCCGCTCCCTTGTTGGCGAAATGAAGCCATATGGCCACAATTATTAGGAACCATCCTATCAGCAGGAGGGCCACCAAAGCTATCAAGAAATCGAACAGCCTCTTGAAGAAATGCTTATACATGGCTTAAAATGATATTGCAAGTATTGCTTACCAAATAGTTGTCCTTAAGGAAAGCGTATCCTTTTTCACCCATTGCCTTGCGGTCGGATGAGAGCATTCTTCCGAGAATCGAATTGAAAGCCTCAACAGAATCGCTTTCACACCAGTATCCGAAGCCTCCGTTCACCGCTATCGGCCCCATGTCACAATTGGGGTCAGTGGCAACAAGCACAGGCATCTTGTATTCCAGATAGGAAAGAAGCCTTGAAGGGAAATTGGGAATCGTGAAACGGTGGTCCAGGAAAATGAGCCCCACATCACAGGACCTCACAAGGACATCGTAATCGCTCTTCGGAAGAGCATCCATCACGCTGACGGAAGATGGTTTTCGGGAAGAATACCACTCTTTAAGTTTCGGGAGTTCAGTCCCCGATCCGACTACCACGAAATGGCAGTCGCTCCTGTCAGCGTTCGCTTCCAGGCACTTTATGAGGAAATCTATCCCCTGCGGTTTACCGAGGCTGCCGCCATAGATGAAAACCGGTTTATCCAGAGGAATGGAATACTTGGACAGTATCTTTTCCCTTTCCGATGGATCCGCTTCAGATGGGACAAGCTCAAGGGAATTGGGATTGATTTCCACTTTGCCTGGATCTATTTCCGGATTATGCTTGATGAGATACTCCACATTGGCCGGAGACATGCATCCTATGAAATCAGAGTTCCTGTAGAGAGTTTCCTCTTTCTTCCGGAAATACTTCCACACGATGCTTCCTTCCTTGAACATCCCGAGGTCCACAGCATTCTGGGGGAAAATGTCCTTCAAGAGAAGATATGACTTCGATCCGGGATTGTTTTTCTTAAGACGCGCTATCAGATTCGGGAAGGTGATTGGCGGGGTGGAATACAGAATGAGATCGAATTTAGTATCCGGAAGGTATTTGCGTATGGCGGATCCGAACGCATTTTCAAGCATCACCTGCCCGATGCCTTTCTCGAGGGCGTTTGTCTTCTTCAGTTTGAGAGTCTTGACCCCAAGGATGTGAACTCCGTCCACATGGGTGAGCCCGGCCTTGTCCCAAGAGCCCCTTTCCCTTGGACTGACGTAATAAACAGAATGGCCTCTATCTCTCAAAGAACGGACAAGGTCCATATATATTCCTCTGGCTCCGGGATCGGAGACATTGGACATTGTAAGAAAAAGAATGTTCATCGGAACTGAATTTTATGAAGATGCCGGATTTCCTGCAGGGAGAGATTGAGGAGTTTCATTTGTCAGTTCGGGAAAATCCTTGTCTCGCCTCAGTTTCCTTCTTTTCAAGATTTTGACTTTGTGCTTGAAACACCTCTCAGAAGAGCCCAACAGTATGAAATTGAACACAGTCACTGTGCCTGGACCGAAAGGGAAGGTCGGTTCGAACATCGAGATGATGTAAGGTACGAACAAGATGGTGTACCCCGCATAAAGATATCCCATTTTGGTCTGCGATGACCGGCGGATCGAAAAGATTATAAGATACAGATACAGTCCCAATATAGGCCAACAGAACAGCAGGCCATAATCATACATATACCTGAGCGGGAAATTGTGTATCCAGAAAATAGTCGTCTCTTTACGGACATCACCCACCAGTGGATGGGAGGCGATGTAACTCAATGCGGAAATATAAGTATGCATTCGGCCGGAAGTGATATCATCACCTTGAGTTCCGGCAGTCATGCTCTGCTTAATATAGTCGAAGATATTGACCGGCAGAAAGAGGGAACCGACGACAAGTACGACTCCTCCCGCTATTATCCATGGAAGCAGTTTCTTCATCCTGGAATTGTACATGAGCATGTAAAGTCCAACCAGGAAAACGCACAAGAGCGCCGCCCTCGCCCTGATCGTAAGAATGATGACAAGACCAAGGAATGCGCAAGCCAACGAGAAAACTCTCAATCTTCCCTTGTCCTGATTTATGAAAATGAACAAAAGGGCGACAACGGAACTTGCAAGCATTGCTCCCAAGGAGTTCTTGCTGTCGGTCAGATAAAGAGTCGCGATTCTGAACCCTCCGATATTGAGAAAGACCTGCATCAAGCCCGAAAAGAGAGTGGCGAGACTGAACACCATCAGCATCCATGTCAAACGCTTGCGGTCCGGCTTCAGAGTCCATCCCACAAAGACCGATGCGAAAACTATGAAGAAGGTCCTCAGAATCGTGATCAGACCTTTGTTCTGGTAAATCATGAAAAGGACTATTCCGGAGAAACCGATAAGAGCTGTCCAGATCAGATATTTGGAAAGAAGTGTCGGTATATGCTTGGTGGTCCGCAAAAACGAAACCATGAAAAGGACAGCGAAAAGAAGCAGAATATATTTCGAAAGAATGGTTCCGCTCTCATAACCTGCCGCTTCACTCATCCTCATGATTATCGGATGATACGAAATGGGCATCATGAAGAGGAGCAGATACAGCAGCATATACTGTATATCCTTGATGGTTATCGTAGTTACCCAGCTGAACTTCTTTCCCATTGGAGGCTATTTTTTTATCAACCGATTGATATGGCCGCCGACAAGAGAAAGAATGAAATTCTTCTCCTCCCGTGTAAGCCCGAAGAGGAAAACGATTACTGCCATCACAATGCAAGTGGCCACAAGGGTAACGCACATCCAAAGAATTCCACCGGACAAATGGTAGAAGAAATAGCAGAACGCCAGAGCCACGACACTGGGAGGAAGGACCTGAACGAGGACGTCACGCACAAAATGTCCCGGGTTGAAGTCGGTAATCCTAGCCAAAATGAAGACCCTGCAAAGTGACCCGATGGTTTCGAAAACGAGGAAAATGAGTATCGCGACATACGCTTCAGCTCCCATAAGGAGAGCTGCAATGGATACCGGAAGAGCAAGTATCCTCATCGAAGATACTATGATGGAAAACCATTTGATGTTACCCACCGCCTGATTCGCATGAACCAGTCCCCTGGTAAGTTGTTCCACCATGCATGCAGCCATCAGAATGCGGGCAAATGTGACGGTTTCGGAAGGATATTCACCCAGCCACAGATCCAGCACTTCCGGCATCATCACGACAAGC
Organism: Bacteroidales bacterium; assembly: GCA_017469845.1. Classification (GTDB taxonomy): domain Bacteria; phylum Bacteroidota; class Bacteroidia; order Bacteroidales; family UBA932; genus Cryptobacteroides. The sequence goes on from JAFUFP010000026.1 coordinate 30,596, forward strand.
GGAATGACAATGAGGGACATCATATAGAATCCGAATTTTCCTGCCGTCATCGACAGACGGAACATTCTGGCATCGTCTCCCGCCCCATGGCTCTTCATAACCTGTGGCTTCATAGCATTGACGACAGCCGCAGATACGGAGAACATATGCCCCTCCAGTTGCCTGGACAAGGCGAATGCCGAGTTCATCACGGGCCCGAAGAACTTGTTCAGCATGATGGCATATCCTTGGCGATTCACTATTGATGAGAATGTGTCCATGAATGTCCAGCCCGCAAAACCCATCACTTTTTTTATTCCGGAGAAATCAGGTTTCCTGATGCGGACGACGTTCCCATGCTTTATTCTCGAATATCCGAAATAGAGGAAAAGGTTTACGAATGACATTCCCATCATAAGGAAACCGTAGAGAAGGAGTTTGTCTCCGACGGTGTATGTGATTGCAATCGCTATCCCCAACTTCAGTACAGAATCCATAATCGAAACAAAGGCCACGTACCAGAATTCTTCAAATGAACCGATAAGGGCGTTCATGGGAGAGATGTTCACCCGAAGGAAAAGCGATACCACCATGCAGTGGTAAATGATCTTCGCGACATGGACTCTATCCTCGGGTATGTTGAGGAAACCGTGGAAAAGGAACAGTCCCGCGAATTCAAGTATGAAAGCAAGGGCTCCAGCTATGGCCAAATGAAGCCAAAAACATGAATTGAAGACCTTGTTGGTATCCGATATATCGCCCTTCCCAAGGCTCACGGAAATGAACCTCATTGATGATTGGGCAAGTGAAGTAGTGATAAAATTGAGTAATCCGACAACTCCGCCGGTCACGTCATAGACGCCGTAATCCGACTGCCCGAGGGCCCTCAAAATCAGCCGGACGGTAACAAGTCCTATTAGTACGTTCAGTATCAGCTGAACGTACATTATCACAGAGTTCCTGACTACTCTCTTACCCGTGCTCATCCTCGAATATTGTTCAATCTTTGCTGACAGGCACGTGCCCTGCCGATAGCGATTCTATTTCTTTTCCTGCCATGATGAGGAGGATATCTTTCCCCCGTTCACACTGTTTACCGACTTGTAAACTTTACCTCCTACCTGAATATTTCTGCCCGGCACCGATTCGCTCCAACCTGCATTGACGGACGGCATCTTATCCAGAACCTCAACGATTCCGGAGATGTTCATCGCATTCTGGGGATACTTGCCGTTGTTGTAGAAAGGTTTCGGGTCACCCTTCTTGTAATTGATCTGCCCCTCCTTGTATTGGTTGTTTCCGGTGAAAGATACGTCGAAACGGTTATATTCGTATTCGGTGAGAGACGAATTCACGAAAACAAGAGCCTTCATGTTCCTCTCTATCTTCGCATCGGCAACCGTTATGTTCCAGGTGGTATTGCACATCGCAACGAACGGCGGAAGATCATATGACTTCCCGTCTTTGCCCTTGTATTTAATAGGAACGAACTTGGCCAACTTGTCGAGAGTCTCAGGATCATTCCAGTTGAATGAATCACTCACACTCGAGAATGTGACGGTGGTGATATTGTCACCGGGATAATACAGATACCTGAAGACCTGGTACTGATTGGCATAACTGGTCGGACCCACGAAGGCTTGTTTCGAAACCGCCTTCGGAGCATAAATTGTCCTATAGTAATCAATAAAGTTACCGGTGATGGTCACTCCATTATAATATCCCCATTCGAAACAGGCGTTGTCATTCTGCTCCATTCCTCCATTGATGTAGCATCCCGATATCATCGAGTCCGTAAAGCCGCATGATTTGGAAACGTTACGGGCGAAATAGAACACGGTCAAGAACTTGCTGTCCTGGATACGACTCACTTTATCCACCGAAGTATCAAAGAACATTGCCCCGAAATTCGCGAAATTGCACCCGTATACTACAAGTCCAGAGCATGTGCAGTTGTTGAAGACATGGGTCTCCAGATCACGTTGACCGGTTATGCACATCTTCTCGATACTGCCCTTGAATGAGGCGTCCTTGAATAGCTTCACCCCCTTGGCCACTGTAATTCCCCCATACTCTTCAGGAACGTATGATCCTTTCATTACGGGAATGCTTCCCATCATATTGAGAGTATACGATTGATACTTCCCCTGATAGTAATTCAGAGTTCCCGTAACCTTGAAAGTCTTTCCGGACGGGAAATACAATATCTTTCCATCCTTGTCTGACTGGTAAAGTGCCTTCCTGAGTGCGTTCGTGTCATCAGCCTTACCGTTGCCTACAGCGCCGAACTGCATCGGGGTATAGCAGTAGTTGAGGATATTGTCCTCATCCTGGAGAATTTCTTCAATGTTCGCGGAACTCATACCCATGCAAAGAGCAGGGACAAGAAGTGAAGCGAGAAAAAGGATGAATCTGTTTTTCATGGGGAAATCTGTTCTGTTTTGTATTCTCGGAATGCCGGAAATAAAGAGACTTATTGTTTCGCAAGCTCTTCCTGGATATATTCCAACGAAGCTATCTTTTCCTTGGTCTCTTCAAGGGAGAGACGGTAAGTGTTGTTGGAGTTGAACTCCTCGATTGTCACTCTCTTGGTATCCCCCTCGACAAAGAACTTGTCGTAATTGAGGTCACGGTTGTCGGCCGGCACACGGTAGAAGTTGCCCATGTCCTCAGCCTTGGCGCACTCTTCCTTCGTCAGGAGAGTCTCATACATCTTCTCTCCGTGACGTATACCGATGACCTTGATATCCTCCTTCTTCCCTCCAAAGAGTTCACACACGGCCTCAGCCTGAGTCTGGATAGTGCAGGCGGGAGCCTTCTGGACAAGGATGTCACCGTTCTGTCCATGCTCGAATGCGAAGAGAACGAGATCAACGGCCTCGTCAAGACTCATGATGAACCTTGTCATCGAAGGTTCAGTGAGAGTGATGGGCTGACCGGAACGTATCTGGTCAATCCAAAGAGGGATTACAGATCCTCTTGAGCACATCACGTTCCCGTAACGGGTGCAGCAGATCTTGGTTGTATTGGTCTGACGGCTCTTCGCCACGGCGACCTTCTCCTCGATGGCCTTGGTGATTCCCATGGCGTTGATCGGATACGCCGCCTTATCTGTAGAAAGACAGATGACGCTTTTAACTCCAGCCTCAATAGCCGCAGTGAGCACATTGTCGGTTCCGATGACATTGGTGCGTACCGCCTCCATAGGGAAGAACTCACAAGAAGGTACTTGCTTCAATGCGGCGGCATGGAAGATGTAGTCCACTCCCGGCATCGCGCTGCGGCAGCTTTCGAGGCTTCTCACGTCTCCGATATAGAACTTTATCTTCTTCGCCACATCAGGGAACTTCGCCTGATATTCGTGACGCATGTCATCCTGTTTCTTCTCGTCGCGTGAGAATATCCTTATCTCACCGATATCTGTGCGGAGGAAACGCTTCAGCACCGCATTGCCGAATGATCCGGTTCCCCCGGTTATCATCAGCGTTTTGTCTTTGAAAATGGACATATCGTATGTTTGTCTGTATTTCGTATAAAAAAGGGGCAGGTACTAATCCCTCTTGAAAATATCCCTCGTATAAACCTTCTCCTGCACATCATCCAGAACAGGATCATACCTGTTCGCGATGATCGCGTCGGAATTCTCCTTGAATTTGGCCAGATCGTTCACGACCTCGCTTCCGAAGAAAGTGGATCCAGAGAGGAGCGTAGGCTCATAGATGATGACCTTGGCACCCTTGGCCTTGATCCTTTTCATGATACCCTGGATGGCACTCTGACGGAAGTTGTCGGAGTTGGACTTCATCGTAAGGCGGAATACACCGACGGTGACATCCTTCTCCCTCGCAGTATCATATGCGCTGGAAGCGGTATAGTATCCGGCCTTGCCGAGCACCTGGTCAGCGATGAAGTCCTTCCTCGTACGGTTACTGTCAACGATAGCCTTGATGAGGTTCTCGGGGACATCCTGGAAGTTGGCCAAAAGCTGCTTCGTGTCCTTCGGAAGGCAATATCCTCCGTAACCGAATGAAGGGTTGTTGTAATGGGATCCGATCCTGGGATCAAGGCAAACACCGTTTATGATGGACTCGGTATCGAGTCCCTTCATCTCGGCGTAAGTATCCAGCTCATTGAAGTAACTTACCCTTAGAGCGAGATAAGTGTTGGCGAAGAGCTTCACGGCTTCGGCCTCGGTCGATCCCATGAAAAGGATGGGCACATCTTCTTTGATGGCCCCTTCCTTTATGATGGAAGCGAAGGTATGCGCTGCCTCTTCAAGAGCCGGTTCATCAAACCCGACGATGATCCTGCTCGGATAAAGGTTGTCGTAAAGAGCTTTGCTCTCACGAAGGAACTCCGGAGCGAAGATGATCTTCGGGACTACAACCTTCATCGTACCGTCAGAGAGTCTTTCCCTATAGGAAAGTTTCTCACGGACGCTCTTTGTGTATCCAACAGGGATAGTGGACTTGATCACCATCACAGCATCGGGATTCACTTCGAGAACAAGTTCGATTACCTCCTCGACATGGGAAGTGTCGAAGAAGTTCTTCTTGCTGTCGTAGTTTGTCGGAGCCGCGATAACGACGAACTCCGCATCCCTGTAGGCTTCCTTTCCGTCAAGGGTGGCTACGAGATTGAGATTCTTGTTAGCAAGATAATCTTCGATATAGTCATCCTGTATCGGAGAGAGGTGGTTGTTGATTTTCTCAACTTTCTCGGGAATCACGTCAACCGCCTTCACCTCGTGGTGCTGGGCAAGAAGGGTCGCTATCGAAAGACCCACGTATCCGGTTCCCGCAACTGCTATTTTCATGTGTGTTTTGTTTTAGTAAGGTTATATCTGGTACTTGATTATGTAGGTTTCAAATTGTAATGAAGAACGAATCCTACTTCAGAGGGTTCCTGTCGGAATTATACCAGGCGGCGAAAGCGGCTATACCCTCGTGAAGTCTCACATGAGGCTTGTATCCGACTTCCTTTTCAAGGAGAGTGGTGTCCGCGTTTGTCTGATAAACGTCACCGGGCTGCATAGGAAGGAACACCTTCTTCGCCTCCTTTCCCATCGCCCCTTCAATCTCCGAAATGAAATCCATCAACTTCACGGGGTTGCTGCAACCGATGTTGTACACCCTGTAACGGAGTCCGTTCTCATTGGGAGTAGGCTCATTGTCGAGTGCTCCGATGGTTCCTTCGACGATGTCGTCGATGAAGGTGAAATCACGGATCATATCTCCGTTGTTGAACACCTTGATGGGTTCTCCCCTGGAGATCGCTCCGGCGAAGAGCATCGGGCTCATATCCGGTCTTCCCCAAGGACCGTAGACCGTAAAGAAACGAAGACCCGTCATCGATATGCCGTAGAGCTTGCAGTAAGAATGAGCCATCAGCTCATTCGACTTCTTCGTGGCGGCATAAAGCGACACCGGATTGTCGACCTTGTCGGCCTCGCTGTAAGGCACTTTTGCGTTGAGGCCGTATACGGAGCTCGATGAAGCGTAGACAAGGTGCTTAACACCGAAGTTCCTGCACGCCTCTAGAATATTGAGAAACCCTACCAGATTGCTCTGAAGATATGCATACGGATTGGTGATGGAGTATCGAACTCCGGCCTGGGCAGCAAGGTTCACAACCTTCTGGAACTTCTCAGCTTCAAAAAGTCGGTCAACGCTTTCCTTGTCCGAAATGTCCATCCGGACAAAACGGCACGAGGGAAAGAGAGTGCTTTGGCACATCTCCCCTTTTTCGATCGGTTCCCTATCGGGGAAACCGCACTCGGAAAGACGACCGTACTTCAGTCGTACGTCGTAATAGTCGTTGATGTTGTCGATCCCGACGACCTCATCGCCCCTTTTGGCGAGAGTGAACATGAGCTTTGAGCCGATGAAACCTGCGGCTCCGGTAACAAGAACTTTCATAAGAGTTTACGTAAAACTGAATCAGGAAGACAAAACCTTAAACCACCAAAAGTCAGGGTGACTACAGGATACGATTAGCGGGGCGGGATTTTGAGCCAATCTCGCCTTCACGAAAACATCAACCCCCGGAATTCAGGAAAAGTGCCGACAAAATTGGCCGAACCGGAAAGCAGGGATACCGTGATTATGTCCTCCAGATTCTCAAAAAATAGAACGGCTGTCTTCAACATGTCCCCACATGGAGAAGCCCTGGCCGCAACAACTTTAAAATAAAGCCTTGACGGTAAATTGGATAGACCCGAAAAGGCAGAACCTGATTATGTATGAGAAATATGGATAGTCAAAAAACGACCGCCAAAATGAAGGCGGAAAAACCGGGCAAAGCCCCACGGAGAAGACCGACTTCTCCGACTCCCCGACTATGCGTGCAAAGCATGGGGGCTAAACGTCCTCATGAGCATACATAATCAGGTAGAAAGCAGGTATTCAGAATTATCCCTCTGAGCAGTCACTCCCCTATCCAAGGGAGGATACTGCAACCTTGTCCCGAGCATCTCCCTTAAAGGGAAATTTCGGGCCTACAAAGGTAGTCAAAATAAGGGAGAATTCAAGACGCAGGTCCAAATAAGTTCATTTGTGGATTAATCCCTGGAAAAGAGGGAAACTTCATCAGTTGACAATCACATGGTACAGGGCACGAACTGGACAGCGCTTTCCGAACAATTCAGTATGACGTTTTCACCGGAAATTGTTTTTCTTCACCTTGGAACCCATTGGATAAATCCCTTGCATTGATTAATTTTGCCTGTCAAAAAAGCCCCCCGAAAGTAATCGCCATGACGCATCGTTCTTCTTTCGGGAAGCAAGAACAATATCAAAAGACAGATCACTCACATGAATTCAATATCCCTGAAAAGAATTGTCTCTTTTTGTGTTCCGATCATCGCTTTTCTCTTTTTCTTAGGATGCTCCGGAATGAAGGACGACAATTACCAATTGATCGAATACCCCATAGAAACGAATGATGACATATCATTTCTTTCGAAACCCGACCTGAAGATTCTGGATATAGGCAACAGCTATACAAATGATGCAACAGACCATCTTCCCTCTTTGGTCAAGGCCGCGGACTTGAGTCTGGATGACATGTGTCTTTACAAAGCCACTCGTGGCTCAGCTTCATTCAAGAATTGGATGGACGTGTATAACGGCAAAGACAAAGGCTCAACTTATTCGGTAAGCAAAGTAGTGGGAGGACTGAAAACGACAATCCCGACAGGTAAAGACACCGGGGATAATGGAGAGTTGTTCCGGAGAGTCCTCACCGAGGAGAAATGGGATCTTATAATAATCCACCAGGCAAGTGGTTTTGCCACCGATTATGACAAGTGGTTCACCCAATGGGACGGTGGGTATCTTGACGAGTTTCTGGGTATCCTGAAAAAGCATCAACCGGATGCAAAAATCGGCTTTTTGCTCATACACAGTTACTGGGACAACTACTCCGGCAACAGAGAGGGTTCATCAATCATCAGATGGCATAAGATCGCTACCGGCGTCCGCAATCTGAAGAATGACCATCGGATTGATTTTGTAGTGCCATACGGTACGGCAGTAGAGAATCTCCGTTCTTCTTCCCTCAATGATTCACACGACCTCACTCGTGACGGCACTCATTGCGGAATAGGGCTTTGCAGATATACGGCCGCATGCTGCTACTATGAAACAATCATCGCACCCAGAACCGGTGTTTCCATACTTGGCAATTCAGCGCGAACGTCTCATTCATCATCCTCGGATTACAAATACGATCCAATAGACGTAACAGATGACAATGCCTATATAGCCCAAAAGGCCGCAGTTCTTGCGATCGGGAACATGTTCAATTGCGTCAATCCCGAAACCGGAGAGAAAGTGATCAAATGATTGAGGAATGAAAAGTCCTACACCGTCAGATGCGGAAGAATTCATCATCAATCATTTACTTTGGAATCCGATACCGGAAAGAAATGATTGATGTCCTCCAATGTGGGGTTCGGTATATGGAACAGGTCCACATGAGAGGAGATTTCATCATCCGGAAGATTCCACCACTTGATTTCTTGAAGACGCTCAATGATTTCCTGAGGGAATCTATATTTGATCAGTTTTGCCGGAGCTCCTCCTACAATGGCAAAAGGAGGAACATCTTTGGCGACTACAGAACCGGCGGCGACAATGGCACCGTCCCCTATCATCACACCGTCCATCACTATGGAACGTGCTCCTATCCATACATCATTCCCGATATGGGTCACCCTCATTATCCTTCCGACAGGTTTGACCCACTCCGGATGGAAGCCCCACGGTGAATTCTTATAGAAAATCGAATGGCAAGTAAGGTAATTCGTGGGATGAACTCCAAGTCCGATAAGACAATCTTTCGCGATCACTGAATAATTGCCGATTTCAGCATTCATCACTTTGCTGTTATTCCTGATGCTGGAATAATTGCCGAGTTTGACATTATACAATCTCGAGAAGCTTCCCAATGCCGAGGTTTCCGAGAATGTCGACCTGTTGTCCCAACAAGAAGTGAAAGACACGTACTTGTATTTGAACTTCTTGATGGACAGGTATGATTTCCTATAATACTTGAAACTCATATGCTGTACTGACAATTATTGATAAATCGCCTTTTTGATGACTTCTATCTGGACGTGAGGGTTATATTTCTCATCTATGACTTTGTAACAATTCTCCCTGACCGTACTCCTGTCACCGGAGTTTTCCTTCCAGTCAAGGATAGCCTGGGCAAGACTGTCGACATCATTTTCCTTGAAGAAGTTTCCCGTTTTCCCGACTTCTATAGCTTCAAATTCCGGCATCTGGCGCGGGAAATTATCGTGACTGATTACCGGGCATCCGAAAGCCATCGCATGCATCGCCGTCAATCCTACATTTCCCGGGGATACACAAAGGTCTGCATTGTAAAGGAACTCCGCAATTTTCCTCTCGTCATAAAGTGCTCCGTAAAACCACACGCTATCCTGCAATCCGAGTTCGGATGTCATTGTTTCCAACTTGCCCCTGACATTCCCGTCACCGATAAAAGTGACATTGTACTGAACACCCTTGTCCTTCAGAATCTTCACTGCACGAAGAATCTGGTCAAGTTTTTTCACAGCCGTCAGACGCCCAATGAAAACAATGTTGTCATTGTCATTATGGAAATGATCCCCATAGATTGCGGAAGGTTGGATGGACTTCCTCAAAGGCAACTGCTCGTCGTAGCTGAGGGAATTGTAAATCGTGAACATCTTCTCCGCCGGAATACCCCATTTGATGAGAATATCCTTGGCATAGTTCCCGTAGAGAAAAACACCTTTAGCCAACTTCTTGCTCATAAGTGTGATCCACTTCTTGAACCCGGTTTCATCTCCATAAGCCCCATGAGTCCACAGATAGATGTTCTTTCCGAACAGTTTCGCCAACAATAGCATCAACCATGTGGACAGGCAATAATAATCCCCCGGTGTAATGAGATCGGTATAGCCGCTTCGCAAAAGTTTCAGAGCACCCTTTTGCCAATAGAAAGACCCAATAGGCACATTGTGTAATTGTCCTTTTACATTGGACAACAACTCAAGAGGTGCCGGTTTGATTCCTCCCGGTCGTGAGTCTCCAAAATAAAAGTCACACGGTAGTTCCTTGTCCATCAGCATATAAATGTTCGTTCTGTAATGGACGGAACTTCTGTTGAAGAAGCATATTTTGTGATCTTGCATTTTACCTTATTGCCTTAAAACGGAGTATACTCTTTGCTTGTGTCTGCAGACCTGAAAGTTGACAGTATCATTTTATGAATTCTTTTCGCGAAACACAGGCATGGCAAAGGTAATCATAAAAAACAACTTTTCTCTCTTTTGCATATTATCATCCGCATCGCCGGATTCTCAGTTGTTTTTCAGGAAAGAAAAGCATAAGTTTGCATTGTCCGATACTTTCCAAGTAAGAGAAACACCCTCATCGGAATACTTTCGTCGGAATAGGGCAAAGACAACAAAAAGCACAGAATAAATAACACACTAACATTCTACAACATGGAACTCAAAGGATCAAAGACCGAGAAGAATCTCCAGGAAGCTTTCGCAGGAGAATCCCAGGCTAGAAACAAGTACACTTTCTATGCTTCCAAGGCAAAGAAAGACGGTTACGTCCAGATCTCGAACATCTTCGAGGAAACCGCCAAAAACGAAAAAGAACATGCTGAAATCTGGTTCAAGTACCTCCATGACGGCAAAGTCCCTTCAACTGAAGTGAACCTCAAAGATGCCGCTGACGGAGAAAACTTCGAATGGACCGACATGTATGAAAGGATGGCGAAAGAAGCCGACGAGGAAGGATTCACCGAGATAGCGGAAAAGTTTCGCATGGTCGGAGCCATCGAAAAGCACCACGAGGAAAGATATAGAAAGCTCCTCAAGAACATCGAAGACAAGGTCGTCTTCTCAAGGGACGGAGACTGCATCTGGCAGTGCTCGAACTGCGGTCACATCGTTATTGGGAAAGAAGCACCCGAACTCTGCCCCGTTTGCGCCCATCCGAAGGCTTATTTCCAATTGCTGGCGGAGAACTATTGATTGGGTAAGCAATCCGATCAATCCTCTATCAGCTTGATGCCAAGGATGTTCCCGTATCTGATGGCAGTGGATATCTTCATGCCCAGATCCAACCCGTTCAGGAACTTGTTGGCGCATTGTGGGCTGACTCCAAGCTTCTGAGCAAGTTCATTTTGGCTGAGGTTGTTATCTTTCATGAAGCGGAGGATTTTCAGGGCGATCAGTCGGCATGCGAGAAATTCTTCTTCATGCTCAATCTCTGATTTCGCCTTGGAAATCCATGCTTCACGATTTCTGAGTTTATTCGATGCCATTCCTGATGATATCGATTGGTAATAATCTTTATCCGTTGATATAATCAGGAATGTCTTTGGTGTTGACATCTTTCTTGACCATTCCTGACCTACTTTTGATAATATCATCTCTCCGATGAAGGCAGCCTCTCAATTATCACTTACCCACATGAATCAGCCTAATCGGGTATTCAATCTTTGCAAAAGTGTTTCGACACCTTTTTCATCCAATCCAAGGCTCAAGAACATCTGACGAAACTCCATCGGGGCCTTTTTCAACAGAGATGTATTGCTCTTCCGTCTCTTCAATGTATCATGAAAGAAGGATTTAAGCTTCTGGAGAGGAATCTCTTGCATCATCTCTCGGCAGGCATCATACATTTCATGTCCGGGGACTGGTGGAAGTGCACCGAATTCTTGAATAATCAAGCGTTTGTATTCATCGGTATGAAAGATGTTCATCAGTACATCAACATCAATCGTCTCGTTTTTGATGGCTCGACGCTTCTCCTCCAGAGCCAACTTCTTCCCCACTTGAGACATGGTGATTATACCTGTTTCCGGAGCAATGGTTTCCGCATATTGCTGGTACCTGTTGTCAGGAATCACGATGTAACATGCATCAAAAACTTTCCGGTAATCGGAAATCTGTTTTTCCAGTCGATTGGGTGTATCAAGGTCCGTCTTTATCTCAAAAGCTCTACTCTCGCCATTAATGAAAACAAGGTCGGCAATTGACTTCCCCACCTTGAATTCATTGAAGATGGCGGTATTTCGAGTCCCGTATTTTGCCAACAGACTCCGTATGACTTCGTTCTTGTACACATATTCGCAGCGATAATCCGAAGATAGAGCCTCATACATCAATCTGAGATAATCGAAATAGGAATCAACATGGACAAGTTCTTTGTCATAATGATTATAGACCCATGAGAGGCGGCTGAAATCGTTGAACCGGATAACATCCATTATAGCCCCACGGGAGAAAGCTGAGGAGTAACTCCTCATTCTGTCAGCATCTATGGAGTGATCGTTCAACATAACACCAAATCAATATCAATAGTCAAAAGTATTCTCCTGAAAGCATCTTCCGGTAGTTCTTTCCGACATCCGCCCAGCAACGGCTCCGGGAAAGGACTGTCCACATGCTGCCTCCCCGAAGAAGGAAAGAATCACTCCCAAGCTGTCCCCCATTCTCCAGAATAGCGTCAAAAGAATCCAACATGACAATAAGCGAAAGTGCGGATTGTTCCCTGAAAGAGCCGTATCGGCTATCCTCATATATGTCACCATTCCATTTGCCGACATACTCTCCGACCATCTTCTCCATATCCACATAATCCGGAGCGCTCACCCGCTTCAGATAATCGGAAAGGATATGGGCGACAGTCGCATTGTGACTGTCATCAAATCCGGAGAATTCCTTACTTATGCCCAGTTTCCCCTTATACGCAACGAACGGAAGAGAAGCCTCCATCGAGGGGAAATGTGGTCTGAAGAATTCTTCAAGAAAGATGAAATCATCCTCAGACAACCAGAAACACATCTGGTCGGACCGGGAGAAGTAGCCCAGTTTGGCCGCGAAGCAATGTTTCGCATGGGAAAGAAGGTAGCGGAGCGATCCGACGAAAAGATCCTCCGGATCCCCGTCTTTCACGAAGGCATAAGCTTTGACGTTTTCACTCACCCCGGGGTAAGTTTGCTTATCCTTGTCCGCAACTGAGTACATCACTTGCATCCAGACCCCGTGAGTGGGATTGACGGAGCCTTTCTCCCAATAAGGATTTCCGCCGGGAAGATCTTCTAGAATCTTCTCCAGTTCACTTTCCGACTTGATGACGGGAACATCCATCTGAAGTTTCTGAAGAAACTTATAAATGTCCCCTTGCCTGAAATCGGGATAGAACTTTGTATGGAGTTCCCGAAGAAGAGCATTCATCTTTTCATACGCGGGAGTTCCCTTTGGAAGAGTCTTTATCCGGACTCCGAAGTTTCTTGAACATCTGGAGACTTCAAGTGGGAGTTCTTCCGCATAAAGCGCCTTCATCTCCTTCTCATGGGATCTTTCCGAAAGGCGGTCCCGGATTCTTTCCTTGGCGACAAGGATGCGTCCTCGACGCACAACTTCATCCCAAGCAGTGTCATCCAAAACCCCCAGTTTGCATTCGAAGGGATACTTCCCTTCTCCTACGGCAATCTCCCTGTATGTGGAGTCCATCATGTCGTAGTCCATAGCGGAGAACCAACGGAGAGTAATATTACGGCCCAAATAGCAATCGTACCTTTCTTCAGCGATGTCGGAGATTTGCAGAAAGATGTCAGTGTACTTGTACACATCCTGAACAATGAACCTCTTCAAAAACTCCTTCATCTTGGGATAGTATCCCCACTTGGCGGAGACAGTTTCCAGACGGACCATATTGTCAATGAGAAGGGCGAGCTTCACTCCTTTCTTACGGTAGGATTCATAACCGCGAAGAGAGCTGACAAGACTCCTCAAAGAGCCGCGAAGGTCATCCTCGGAGACAATGCCCTCAATAATGTCAAGAGCTGTTCCGTAACTATTGAAACTGTAGCAGCTGTCCTTCTCATCCGGAACAAGATCCCGATAATGGAGCCTGTACGCTTCCATCATTTTCATCGCAAGGTAACCGAGGGCATCTTCGAAAGTCTCCGCACCGAAATCAGAGAAGTCAAGATACAGCACTTTGAAGGCATTGACGCAGCGGGAAAAGCTTTCGCTCTTCCCGATATCAAGATACCGGAAGGCATCTACCGAATCCGCCTCCTTGTCGAGATAACAGGCAAAAGTCCGCAAAAACAACGACGAGCCAGTGCCTTCACACCCGAGAAGCGTCACATGTTCCCAATCACCGAAAGTGGAGAAGCACCCAGTCCTGTCCACATAATAGGGTGAACGGAGGACATCGATAACCGAAGAATAATCAACCATACCTATCATATACCAGTGTCAGAAGTTTCAACCATAGGCTGAAATGCCCTATCACGAAAACAGTGAGCCCCTGTACAGAGACGGAGCATTTTTCCTGCCGACAAGAAGACAGAGCACATCTTCTCCACCGTATCTTCCGGCCCTGAGGAAGAATCCGTCACCGTCCGGAGCGATGACGACGGTGCCGCGGGAAGTGTGACTTCCCTCGGTAAGGGATGGGGACGGGGACGAGATATTGTCCCAGCTGACGTATGTGTACTCTTCGTCAAGAATGTCATAGGCGTCCTTCTCCCCGTCGGAGGATTTCCAGGAGGAAAGCCATTCCCTCACTGAAGGGAGTCCGCTCTCCTTCGCCTTTTCTTCGATGAACGAAAGGATTTCGGAGCGACGCGAGTAATCGTTCACATAAGGGAACGAGACGACTTCGAAGGTGTATTCCGAAGTGGGTATGTTCATGAAGGGACTCGACTGAAGATGACCGTGGATGTTCACTTCATCGACCAGCGCCTTCAGAATATCTATCGTCGAAATCTCCAGAAGGTCTATCTGCCGGAGGATATCTCTCCGCTGCGAACTGTACTGCGGCAACAGATTGTCGTCAATGTAGGCCTCAATCGCCGAAGGGAGGAGGTTATTGAACTCGAAACGGTAACGGATGCGGCCTGGACGACCTAGCAAATTGTCATTCAATGTGAGTTGGTTCGTTGTAAGGATATAGAGATGACGTTTGGCGTTGTAGACCCCGTCAATAAGACGGAGGAGAACGTCATCGTCTTCCCCCCTTTTGAAAGTCTTCTCCGCTTCATCGATGAAAATGACGCACTCGAAGTTCAAAGACTGAAGGAAAGGCAGAAGGCCATCCACGTTGTTCTGCACGATGACGACAGGAAGCCCTATCGCATTGCAGAGAAGCTTCGCCGACAGGGTCTTTCCCGTCCCTTTGATTCCGTTGAAGATGACGCCGAGATTCTTGTTGCCGCAAACGAAAGGTTCGGAATTCCAGGTCTTTTTGATGAGACCGATTATTGGCTCCGTCCCCAATTCATAGATCTTGAATCCGAACTCGAACCTTTCAGACACTTTCTGAAGGCCGATACGGCTCATCATAGGGCTGGATGACTTCACGACAACGAAAACACCTTTCCCCGGTGAAGGGAAAAGATGAGTTTCTCCCGAAACGGGGTAGAACACCCCGTCTTCATTGATCCATTTCTGTCCGTTTTCCATATGTTCTTGCATTTTTCCGCAAACTTACGGATAGCTTGTCCACACGAGCAAATCTTTGCAAGTCTTACAAAGAACGGACACAGGGAAGAATCAGTTCCCTTTGCCGTGACAGTTTTTGAACTTCAGACCCGATCCACACGGACAGGGATCATTCCTGCCGGCCTTGTACTGCAGACTCTCGGCCACACCTCCATAGAATGCGGCATCAGCCATCTTCTGAACATCGGCGTCCGTGTATCCGGCTTTCCTCATATTGGGACCGACAACCATCTTCGGAGGACGAACCCATGGTCCTTGACGCCTCTGAATCCCCGCTGAGGAATTTCCAGCGAGGGCCCAACATGGAACAGTATTGACATATTCCATGACGAGCTGAAGCGCTTCGTTGTAATCTTGCATGGAGTCAAGATTCAGATATGCAGAAAAGGTGTCCATGAAATCCAGCGGAGACTTCCGGAAATCCTGATGGCCGAGCCAAAGTTCGAAAAGGAACTCATCGGTGTCTTCCGGTGAAAGGGTGGATTTCGACCGGAGGAAAGATCTGAGCCGACGTGAAGCCTCGGTATCGAACTTGGGGAAAGGAGTGCTTCCGGCATCGAGAACATCCTTCTTCGAAAACGGCCTGGGTTCAATTCCGTCCCTTATATCCTTGGCCAAGGATTGAACGCTACCGTATACTTCCCAAACAAAGGGAGAAACCGCTACATGCAAAACTTCATCGTCATCGGTGCCGACACTGGAGATGGCCCCTTGGATTTCAGGGCAGAGGAAAACTTCGTATCCGTCATCGTCCAAAATTTCAGGATACAGTTTCTGGAATTCATCCATTAGGTTAAGGAGCGGATAGAATCCGTACAACGTAAGGAATCCCCTGAAGCAACGCAGATATTCGTCCCTTTTCCTGTAAGCGGGATCGGACAGAATCTTTTCCGGCTTATCACCGACAGCATCGAAAAGATCCTTGGGCATTTCAACCCAGGTGAGACCATCCGCCGGATCGTACTGCATCTTCATCATAAGGACATCGAGAAGTAACGACGACGGCATGAAATATTTCACTCCGACTGCTTTTCCGCGCCCTTCATTCACGATATCACGTATGAGAGACAACTCCCAGGAGTTGATGCGTGAAAGGATGGAGTCTATATTCTTCAGGATATAATCCGCATAGCCACGGCATATGGAAGCCTTCCTGGCATTGCGGGGGAATTTGATCCCGAGGGCGTAGGTGAAGGACTCAAAGTCTTTTTTCGTATATTGCTCCGCTCTCTGAGCTATGGTATAAAAGGAGGAAACGGGTTTTGTTTTCATGACTATACGATTTGGAACTACTGTAAAACAGGATAAACCGCTTAAAGTTATTGAAAAAATCAAAAAAAAGGAAATGGAGAAATATGTCGTCCGGGGATTCTGCCTTGCTCATCTTTAGAAAACGATCAAACGATCGCTCCGCATCCGTAGCCTCGGTCACTGCGTGCAAGGACAGAGACCGAATAATGTAAGGATATATTTCGGCAAAGTAATATCCCCGAGAGCGAAGGAAGGGTCATACTATTCCAACTTGCGGTGAGTCAGATTGCATCTCTTTCAGAACTCTCCCTTCAACATCTCGCATGCCCTGATAAGCTTTCAGCCAATCTGTTTTCTTCTTTTGGCAGAAGTATTTCTCGCGCAACGATTTATCTGTCAATGGTCTGATTATCACAATATCACTTCAATAGCTATTTATTCACCATATCAATCACGTCAAATAGTTTATACATCTGCGAATACGACTTGTACACCTCCGGTTCCTTGGCTCTCAATCTTTCAAGTTCACGCGACATCTTGATAGCACGTGCCATATCTCCTTTTTCCTTCAACTCCCTGTAGATATGGGTTTTGTTGAAAAAGACATCAGTTTTGTCGTAACTGGGAATATGATGCTTCAGCGCCTGAGCGACAACGTCGTAGTTAGTATATTCCTTGCTCGACGGCGCTGACATAAAGTGCATCAGAAACCAATATTCCGTACAGGGGTTTGACTCCACAAAGATGATTTCCGGATTATCCTTCTTCAGCACACGATAGTGCTCCATCTTTTCATGGTTGCCTTCTATAACGTCCATATCGATAAGACACAGCACATAGTCATAGCCAGCCTTAACACGTTCCTGCGCAAGCCTCACGATGTCATCTATGTCAGAATGTTTCGGGATGCCGGGCACAAGGCTGAAACGATATCGCTCAGTCGTACGGATATCGTCCACATAGCGATACTCCGTAAGCCCCTCGCCGATAATGGCGATGCTCTTCCGCACCCTACTTTTCTGCGACCTCTTCGTCATAGTACTCATCGAGATCCATGTAAATACTGTCAAGGAAAGGCAAATTCACCAATTTCTCTTGCTTATATGCATTGTACGCCGACAGGGTCTTATGCAGGCCAAGCGCCGAAAGTCTTATCAACTGAGTCTCCCCGCAATCGTTTTTGTCGGTAAACCATACTACATCCCTTCGAATGTAGTCTTCATCCAACAAGTTGATATCGTGGGTGGAAAACAACAGCTGTCCACCCCGTTTGCTGTTGACCAGGAATACCTTGATAAAGTACGAAAGCAACTCATAGTGGATACTCGACTCTATTTCGTCAATCGGCAAAATTGATCCATGTATCAATAGATCATAAAGAAGCGTCGCCAGTCCCAGATATCTTTTGGTTCCCCGTGACTCCAACTCCTCGTCGAGTTCCTTATACCCGTTGTCAGTATGGTGCACAAAGAACATTTCGTCCGAACGCAAGGTCCTCCTTTTCAGTACCTCCTCCTTTGCGTATTCCGACAACGAGGGTGTATTCTTGATGATCAGCTCCATCTCCGGAGTAATCATCACCTCATCATCGTGGATAGAGATGTCAGAGATGTTGAAATCCGAAGCCCTCAGAAAATGAAGTATGAACTTCTTCAAACGGCCGTCCTTATTTTTGGTCAAGCGTCGCTTCGTAAAACTCATCAAATTGTTCTGAGGATACATAATGGGAGCTATCCTGTTCGAAAAGAAATCATATACAAGATTAAGTTTGGATTTCTCGACATTCGATACCCCGAAGGCAGCGATAACCGTCCTATTGTTGATGGTATTGGCAGAAATAGCCTCGCGGCTTTTCTTAACCAGCCCGATTTTTCCTCCGAACGCAATCCCCGTTGATGCCGTTTCAGCATCATATGTCCGTTTGTACAACAGGGTCGGTTGAACTGAAGTATACACCTGCAGAGTCTCCTCATAAATGACCCTGTTATCCAATTCCAAATTGAGCTTATACTTCTCGCGATTTATATAGAACGTCATTTCAAATGAAGTACGCTCTTTATCCGACACATCGTCCAACAAGAAAGGCACCAGACCAATCTCATCGCCTTTATTAAGGCCATCATTAACCATAAACCCGGCAAAAAAATCAAGAGCCTTGAGGATATTGGTCTTGCCGGAAGCATTGGATCCGTAGATACACCCCATCTTCAACAACGACACTCCGTCCGCAACTTCTTCAGTATATATATCACGGGATGTGTCATCATTTGTGGGGATAAAGCTCAGAGTCTGCACGTCGCGCAGAGAATAAAAGTTCGCGATTTTGAATTCAGCTATCATCTTGATTCTACATTAAACCATGGCACTAAGATACGATAAAATACCATAATCAACAACTTTATTTCACAATCTAGCCGATTTTTCACGAAATTTCGAAATAAATTTATTGATTTAACTCATCTTGACGAGCAGACTTATAGATTTGACCTTCCTTGAGGTCGTCACTTTGACCTTAACTGAGAATGGTAGCGGAACTTGATGCGGTTGCCGTCCACGTAGCACCAGCCCCTGCCTGAACCGATAGCCCCGTTGATGCTTCTCTTGAAAGGTCGATTCCACGTGACAGTTCCCGTTTCAGTTCCGAGACAGTCATATGGATAGCGTTACACTTTCACAGATTACGAATCACTTCACAGACACTGTCTTACCTTCTTCAATCAATATGCTGTAACGAGCCCAGGCAACCGGTGCGCCTTTTGTCACGTCGCCATCGCCACCATCTGTATGGTTTTTCGAAGGGCCGGATCAATATCTAAACCCCGACATCTCATTTTCCACCATCTTCCGAAGAGTCGGCATCATTTGTTCTATCTTCCTGCATGCAACCTTATTGAACTTATAGTCGATGTCGTCCAGGAGTTCATCAGCCAGCTTTTCATCCATATCACCACCGAACCCGGCGGCGACAATGGAAATGGCGGAAAGCTTGCGGGCATCCTTCTCGGTTCTGATAAAGGATGGCATCATTACCACAGGCAGCATCTCGTACAGGATGTTGCAATAATGCAGCAGTTCGGAGAAATAGTCGTCCTCCTGCAAATAAGCATCAAGCATCTCCTCCTCATACTTCCGCAAAAGGATAAAGAACTGTTCATTCCTTATCTTGCCCTTCAGATACTGGGGCATGGTCATTGTCCAAAACAAGGCATGCGACAGGATAACACGATCCTCAGAAGAATGATAGAAGAAAAGTCTGTCTTCCTCCTTGGTATGTATTTCCTGAAGATGTTGCTCCATCTGCGAGAACATCTGCTTACGCTTCTCTCTCAGCTCAGTATTGGTATTCATAATATCTTGCGTTCGATCTAATATCGAAATAATCCAAACAACAAAAAACAAAACAACAAGGAGTCATACGAGTCCTATAGCCATATTCCCCATATTCCCACAGAAGATATTCTAACCTAACCGACAACTATTCGACTCGCTTGCATGAACATCTTATCATGCGGTAGATTTCATTTGATCCATACGAAAACGGCTGAACCAACCAAACCGACCAAACCGACTCCTTATTCCCCGTCTCCTTCGTATCTATGGAAGAAATAATCCAGGAAGAAATGCGCATGCTCGTGAAGAAACTCTCTCCCGTGTTCCGCTCCTGAAAGGCTGTTAAGGCCGGCATCTGGCAGGAATCCTTCCTCAACGAGACTGAGGGAAGTTTCATAGGGACAAGTATCGGGATCAACAAAGAAACTTAACCCGTTCTTTTCCGCGAAGGCCTTGTCGTAGAAAGGATTGTCCGGAGCGCATATACAAGGGCAGACGTCGGGATAGCTCACCCACGGAGACGAAGAATCCAAACAGACGAGATAGGGTCTCAAAAGATCCTCTTTCCCGAAATCCGACTCCTCTATCCTCTCACCGAGGTACTCTTCATAGAAGTCAATGACATCGGAAGCTGTCGGGAAAATTTCCCAGTTACGGCCTCCGAACTTCCTCAGGATCGTCTTCACAACTTTCTCCGGCAACTTTCTTGAAAGAACCTCACGTTCCATCATCCTCCTATATTCAGAATAGTCGGCATTCTCAGGATACTCCGACATGATTCCGCACTGATACCACTTATCCCCGTAGTTGACGATACTGAAAGCGAGGATAGTCTTCCCAACTTTCATCCTGGAGGTGTCAAGAGATGAGAAAGAATCAAGTTCGATACGGAACTTCTCTCCGTCGGCAAGCCTTTTCACCAAAAGCGCGGAATCATCTTTGCCGAGGTAAAGATAGCTTAGAACCGGCACAATGCGCATCTTCCCGATCTTTCCCCCGGTATCGCATCCGCAGATTCCTGAAAGGATCTCGGGGCAACGCATCGAAAGAAGATTACTGCGGAAATTGAACAAACTGTCAACCTCATGATGATACGCCATATCCTCCATGGTCATATTCTCAGCGCCCTTGGAACTCTTCAGATCGTCAAGCTCATCGCCAAGTTCCAAAAGGAATCTATGGCAGAGGTAACTGCTTTGAAGGATCCACTCCAGGCGGTACCGGACTTTCCAATATCCGGAAGAAATTTCGGGAGAAGAGAGGAATTCCTTCAAAGGAACATTCTCTATCGCGTACTCGTACTCGGAATCGAATACCGAGAAAATCTCTGTAGCGATGGAATGAAGGTAAGGATTCTCGGGATTCGAAACGGTGTCTTTCCTGAAACTCTGCAGAACATCCCAAAGCAGGAGACACACATCCTGGAGATTGATTTCTCCACGGACATAGTCGGAAGTGTCATAAAATGGAAGCAGCCTTCCGTATCTACGGAGGGATTCCCCGACAACGAGATCCCACATGCCGAGGCCGGAAATGATATCTTCGAATTGAGACGTGAGGACAATCGCGGCTTGCTTCGCCCTATCCTCCGTATGGATGACTTCGTCAAAAGCAGGTGAAAAGCGAAGAATGGAATACATCTCATTCGCAATCGAAGAATAATACACATCCGCCTCCCCCGCCTTGTCATATGGACGGGCACCTACCCAATCCTTGGGGAAGATAACTTTGCGGGAAGGCTTTCTGCCTGTTCCACTCTTACCTCTAACTCTTGCCATGATAATGATTCGACCAGTGCTGTTTGACTGGATTGATTAGATCGGATTCGATTCAGCTCCACCCCGTGGTTGATATTCATGAATCCTGGAGTCAATGAATCCGAGATTCAATTTTCCACGAATATAGGGATTCCGGAGAAGTTGTCAAAGGATTGAGGAATCGAGTTGATTCCGAAGAACCGACGAACAGAAAAACAAAGAAACAACACATATTAACATAGAACACTAAAACATTAATACACTTGCCGCAAAATAATAATCGGAGAAAAATCCGGCTACTTACATTCAGGATGGAGAAACTTCTTATCCCTTATTCCCAGCTCTACTGCTCTCTTCTCCCTACTCCCTACTCACCATTTCTCATCTTCTATTCCAACAGTCTTCCCCAGTCAATCCGTTCCGCGAAGAAACGTGCCCCGTCTTTTGTCAAATGTTTTCCGTCCGGAGAAATGAAATGATGGTCCGGTGTGAAAACTCGGATTCTTTCACCTTCCGTCACCATCGACATAATGTCAATGAATCGATCACCATAGTATTCCTTGAATCGAAGGTTTCTGTCAAGGAAATCCTTCCCGCCCAAGGGTTCGACGGTTTGTTCAAAGTAATCCTTCCTTTGTCGTTTCGCATACACCGGTCCGATATTCTCACCGAAACTCTTGTCCCCTACGACAATTACTTTGTCCGGAGTCAAGCCGCTACTGAAACATGCGACTTCAACATCGGACACAAACCTACGGGTGAGCCCCCTTGTGGAAACAAAGACTTTGTCCGCACCGGAAAAACGTTCTTGGAACTTTTCATCCGAGACACTGCTTGTCCTGCTGTTGATATATGAGAGTTCTACACTGTCAGCGACGGAAGATTCCATGACAACGTTCATGAAATCCCTACCATAACTATTCCCTATCACCAGCCAATGCTGTTTATCGGAAGAAGCGAAAGACTTGTTGTACTGATAGCCCCGCTCGGTATATTCGGCATTCATCCTGCGATGTCTGTCAGTCTTACTGATGGAAAGTTCCGGCACATCCCGAATTACACCGGCATTCCAATACACATATCCTGCAAACAGTGTCAAAAGTAGCCACGCAACGGAAATTGAGACATATAAACCTCGAGAATGAAGAGCTGCGGAAACCCGCTTTTCAATCAAGGTATATGACACAAAGGAAATCAAAGCCACAAAGGCCAGAATCAGAACATACTCCCACGCAGTGAATTGATTTCCGAAGATATACCTCCACAAGGCGATAATCACCTGATGCCATACATATATACTGAAACTCGCAACCCCGATCTTGGAAAGGTATGAATTTGAAGTAACCCGGTTATTCAAGGATCCGGCAGACAAAATCACGACGGAAGAAAGCGCGACAACAAGCACCAAGCGAGCTTCGTCAGAAATCAAACCATATCCGACAACCAACGAAGCGAGCAAAACCCCGTAGCAGATGAAAGAGAACGCCGGATGGAAAGGACGATCCTCAGAAGGATCATACAGTAAGGCGATAATTCCTCCTACGCCGAACTCAAAAAAACGGGACGGAACAAAGTAGAAACGGTGCGCATCATTTGAACTGCCGATGTAGAAAAGCAAAGACACAACCGTCAGCAACGAAACAATGACGAGCAGCGTACGCAAAGAATTCTTCCGATCAAGGCCAGCCGCAAGGAACAAAAGCGGATACAGAACATACAGTTGCATGAGTAAACCCACATACCATGTATGCATCAGAGGCTTGTAATCATTCACCACATCCCAGTAATCCCCTGTAGTAATTGCCGAAAGTATGTTGTTGGCAAAGAAATTTGTGGCGACAACCGACTGGCTGAGATTCTCATAATCGTCAGGCAGCATCATGAACCAGCCTACGGCCATAGCGACCACTCCAGCTGCCAGCAATACCGGTAGCAAACGGCTGACTCTGTCGACCAAGAAAGTCCAATACCATCCCCGGCCATTGTCAGACCTAGACCTATTAAGCAGACTCTTCGTTGCCAGGAAGCCCCCGACAACGAGAAAGACATCAACGCCCAAATATCCATACGGAAGAAGCCCAAGATGATACAGGACCACTGCAATAATCGCAATGGCCTTTAGAACATCAAGATATGAAAGACGTTGAGCGTTCATTAATTAATTGAATTCCGTAGTCAGTTGATCCAACCATTGATCAGAATCTATAGCGGAATAGCTTCTGACAGCTTCTGTTTCGCAAATGGAAACCAATCCATCACGAAGAAAATTGCGAACTTCATCAGAGAACTTGCTGATGATAGAAAACAAAACCTGCCAGTCTGCATTAAGGATATAATACTTGTACAGAAGATTCCCGGTTTCCCAAAAAGAAGCCGGGAATTGTTACAGTATAGAACATGCACCAGCAACTGGAATGGTGTGGCACTTTACTCCTGAACCCCAAACAACAAGCAAAAACACAAAACAACAACTAATTCTTCCAGGACTTCATTTCTCTTCGCAACCAACCATAAGCAATCATCGTTCTTCAAATGTTGTTCTCTTAATGCTTCATATTCTCCGAAGTGATCCGTATGCGCCAACGACTTTTACAGGACAAACGTAACATTTCGGAATTCCGACAAGAACGAATCTAAACAAGCTATATTCTCAAAAAGATCCTGCTCTTTATTGAACAGTTCAAGGTTTTGCAAAGCTGCAAACAATTTCTGATATGCCGGCAACAACAAGTCTTCCATAACATACCCTTTCAATACAATGCCTTATCGTCCAAAGTAGAATGAAAGACTTCCTTATTGAGCCCATACTTCTGCAGCACGTCCACAACCAGTTCCTTGAACCACGATTCTGCCATGGGCGACACAAACACCGATTCTATCAATTCGTCCAAATCAACAGGGAGCAACATAAACTCTGGTGGCGTCGGGGATAAACCACCATCAGTGATAACCCTGACTCTCACCTCGTGTTCGTATTCAAACGACAGCCTTTTTCTCCACAAAGCCTCATTGGCGTTTGGCCACTCCTTGGAATAGTCAATATATGATATTCTACCAATCTCAGCAATGCGGCCTATAGCTTTCTTGAGCCGACCGACTGTCGTTTTGATGGCAACACCCTTCACATTCCCTCCAGAGGCATATAACTTCCACATCGCGACAGATTCATATGAACCTTCAAACCAACAATTCAAGAACGAGTTCTTCCTGATCATCTGGATGGCATAATGCTCATTTTGAATCAACTGTTCGCTAACAGGCCTACCTTCAAGGCATTCGAAATAATAGTCCATCAAAGCCTCGTCATATTTGTCCGAATCTTCAAGAGAGCATACCGCCCCCTCAAACTGATCTTCAAACTTATCAGCCCGAGTCAAATAAAGAGCCTTCTCCTTCAGCAAAGAAATGAACTTCGCCAAGTCAAGAAAACGCCAGATTACCGAATCATCCTTAGGAATCTCGTAATCCGTATAGAATATCTCCCCATCAATTGTTATGGTATCCTTCATCGTAATCTTCCTTTTGGTTTCCTATCCAACGCTGCCTCCATCCACTTCCTAACGTATTTTCAGATGGTCAATTACTTCTTGTACTTTGAGCATATCCATATCATCTTTCGTCCTGATAATGTCAAAATCGGAATAACCTCTCAGCTTAATGAGGCCACTGTTCATTCCTCTCAGATTATCAAGTATTTCTAATCTCGATTTCTCATCATATGTGAAGACGCGGATATACTTCTTCTTGTCACCCATATACTTCCTGGAAGCCACATCTTTGAAGAAGTCTTCAAAGTAGGGATAGTCCACCTGCGACAACGACAATCCGAAGATGATGATGGTATCATAGGAGTCGAAGACATTTAGGATCCCTCCCGCATTATAACCAAGATTTGACGTTTTGTGCAAATAAGACGCATCCTCTCCCAGTTTAACATATTCTCCCACTCCCAGCACGATATCATTGTTCTTCAGACTGCCATGAACATGATGTACATTTGTATATTCCGCACCTATAGCAGCTGAAGTCACCTCATGATCAATGTAGTTGAAAGTATAGATAGTAGGTGGGACAAGTGTGTCATTCGCTGCGCGAAGGATATTAGCTGCAATAGAATCATTCTGAGGACGCTTGTAATCTATTTATCCTATACCCCTTTCTCATACACAAAATGTCCAAGAGAGTGACAAGATTGGTCATTATGCACAAATGGGAACTGATCGCTTTGGAAATAATCCTTATAGCCTGTAGGGAAACCGAGGTCTATGTCAAAACCGTTCCCGAATATTAAGAGTGTATTCCCTTCGTTCTGGAACAAATCTTCCGCTGTCATTTCTATATTATTCATCAATTATGTTTTCTCCCCGTTCTCCATATCCAGCATCCTCCCCTCTTTCTTCAGCACCTCTTTGAAGCCCTTGGTCGTTTCGTCTATCCATTGCTTCCACAACCTCTTCTGCTCATCTATCTCTGCCGGAGTCAGTGCAGAATGCTCTATCTCTTCCTCCTTCAGTTTCTTTGCATACTTCTTCACAGCCTCTATCTGCCATTCAGCCACGTTCTCACTGAAGATTCTCACGCCGTATGCAGCCCATAGCATACCTTCAATATATGCCTGTGCTGTGTTTACTTTGTCTATCGTTCTCATTCCTTATAAGTTTGATCATCTAATATTGTTGCTCTTGTATTCCGGCACGATCTGCTTCATCTTCCGGTCGATAATCATCTTAAAAAGCCGCCTTCGTCCTCCGTCCCACATACGTCACAAAGAACTTCGGGGCGTCCATCGGGAAGATGGCAATCAGCCGTCCATACTCGCCCAGCCTGCGGAAGAAGGTGATGCTCTTCTCCACCAGCTTAGGGTATTTCGAGCGGTAGGTGTTATCCTAGTTGTGC
>JAFUFP010000027.1 GCA_017469845.1 Bacteroidales bacterium
GCCGTCATATACGGGACTCATCACCCGGAAGGGAGAGACGTGGTCGATACCGATAGGCCAGTCCCCTTCACAGGTCCAGTCCGTGTCGAGGACGGAGGACTACGTCTACGACTACGCCGCGAGGCTGTCCGCATGGGATGATTCATCGAACGGGGAGGACATATCCTACGACGCCCGCGGCAACATAACCTCGCGGAGTCCCAGGCACGGCTCCGGCGGCACCGTCACCATGACCTACACCGGCGACCGTCTCGCCACCAGAAAGGTCGGGACAGCGCCGGCGGTGTCATTCGCCCACGACTCCTTCGCAAGGATGACGACCGACGCCGGGGCGGGTCTGTCCATCACGTACAACGCGCTCGACCTGCCTGAGCGGATATCACAGGGAACCGCGCTGAAGGCGAAGTACACCTACCTTGCGGACGGAACGAAGGTCTCGACGCTGGACGCCTCGGGTGCTGGGCTGGTGTACCGCGGGCCGTTCACATACAGGCGCAGTTCGGGAGGGACGCTCACGTTCGAGAGTGCCCCGTTCGACCGGGGACGCCTCACGGAGGCCGGGGCCCGGTACCACGTCACCGACCACCTCGGCAGCGTCAGGGCGGTCATCGACGGCAACGCATCGATGACCACATACCCGCTGGCCGGGTTCTACTCGGTCGACGACTTCGCCCCGTACGGCACGAAGTCCACATCCGGCGCATCCTCTTACCTCAGTCCGGCTTCAACCGGTTCGACGGTCTCGCTGCGCGACGGATTCACCGGAAAGGAGGAGCAGGGACCTGACTTCGGTGTCGGGTATATCGATTTCGGCGCGAGGCAGTACAGCCCGACTCTTTCAAGGTGGCTTGTGCCGGATCCGATGGGGGAGAAATACTATGACATCAGTCCCTACGCCTACTGCGCTGGGAATCCGGTGAATCTCGTGGATCCAACGGGAGAATTCTTATACATTGGCGACTACCTCTTTTTCCAAGGGCGTTTATTTGATCAAACTGGGGAACTAATCGATATTAAAGAATTAGATGAATTCACACTTGATGCATTCAATGCTCTTGCAGAGATTAACACGACAGCTGTCGGACGAGAACTAGTTGACGAACTTCAATACTCCGATTTTACGTTTATTATAAGATCCGCTGAGTTTTCGCAATTTAAAAGAGACAACACCCAAGGTTCAGTAGGGAATCTCATCCAACAATCAAGAGAGGATCAAGTAGTTGGATCAGGTGGTACTATTTTTTGGAATTCTGAAGGAAGTCCACTATTTACTCAAAAAGGCTTGCTTATCAATGCAACAACAGATTTGGCACATGAAATGTTTCATGGAATGGATGCAAATCATGGTGTGCTGGATAATAGACTGTATAAGAGAATAAAAAAGGATGAGTGGCAAGCAGTTTATAATGAAAACCGTTTAAGAAAAGAATTAGGTTTACCTTTGAGAACATATTACATGAAAGGAATTGATTCCGAGGGAGTGCTACATCCAGTTGGTGCGAGGATGATCAGATGGGGCAAACCTAAAGAACTAAATTGGTATAAATGAAAAAAATGAAAGCCATATTATTGTTCTTACTTATTTCAATAAATACTACTTGTAAAGGCAGTTTTGAAACATTATTTTTTAGTTTCCCCGACTTGTCCAATAACAGTGATAAATTGATTGTCAATACATTTACGATTTCTGTCCCTTGTGGATATAAAGATTTATTGACAATCACAGATGAGGAGGGAGGGGTTTGCTATGAACTTCATTATAAAGATAGGTCCATTATTTATATTGGGAATATTCCATCACAGCGTAACTCAAAGCATTTGGATTGTTATTTGATTGGCCCTATGGGACGATTTGATATTGTTGGGAACGAGTTGTTTGAGAGTCCTGAAATAATCACGGCCTATGGAATACCGCCGAATTCGGATTACAGTGGTCGAGATTGGTTAAAAGGTTGTTGGCGAGATGTCCAGACAAGAAAATGGACGGTGGGTTATTATGCTGTCAAGAAGAAATCCCAAAAACTATTCGACATGGCAATAGAGTCGTTGGAAGTCGAATCGTGCTCTATCACAGATACGCTTGCTAAGTGACGGCCTACCCAACCAACGGTACCACCATCGAGTGGAAAATCCTAGCTCTCCCGTGTTCAATCTACGACGGGACTGACACTGCTCGTCTCGTCTATGCCACCGACGGAACCCTGCCCGCGATCTATGAAAGAAGTCCTAGTACGCCGGAGAGAATCTATATCGGCTGTATGGTCCTGAATCGGACGGCTGCTAGAAGCGCCTCGGTAAAAAGTGCCGGTTGGGAAGGCAGTAGGTTTCTGTCAGGCACTGGTTCCGACAAGGTCCTCTACAAGGAAACCGACCACCTCGGAAGCGTCAGGGCGGTCGTAGACGGGAATGCGTCGATGACCACATATCCGCTGGCGGGGTTCTGCATGGTAGACGACTACGCACCGTTCGGTACGAAGTCCACCTCAAGTGCGTCCTCTTACCTCAGTCTGGCTTCAACCGATTCGGCGGTCTCCCTCCGTGACGGATTCACCGGTAAGGAGGAGCAAGGACCTGACTTCGGTGTCGGGTATATCGATTTCGGCGCGAGTCAGTACAGCACTACGCTCTCTCGCCGGCTCGTTCCGATCCGTTGAGGGAAAAGTACTATGACGTCAGTCCGTATGCGTACTGTGCGGGGAATCCGGTGGACCTGGTGGATCCGGAGGGGAGGGACTGGTATCGAACACTGTGACTTCAAAGACTTCGACTTCAGTGTGATTGAAAACGTCCACTACCGTGATGTCGAAAAGTGAAAGAAAGACAAACTTCCCGAAAGTCCAGCGAAGAGAAGAAGGGAACTCATGAAGTTTGCTTCATAGAAACGGGGAAAAAGGGGCGAATACTACACACCCTAATTAAGAATCATCCGACATTTCTACTAACAGAGTGACACGAAAGTCTTGTAGTACATAGAGCCTAAAACACCTGCTATTTCTACTCTACTTCATATATACATGCGTCTTGCATACGTAATGTGCAAAATATCAACTAAAACCAAGACAAGGACTTAGCAACAGGTTCTTGTCTTGGTTTTAGTTGAATATCAGCATCTTTCGATTACTCCTCTATGGCTGCCTGGGCCGCTGCGAGCCTTGCGATAGGCACCCTGAAAGGAGAGCAGGAAACGTAGTCGATACCGATGCTGTTGAAGAACTTGATCGAGTCGGGATCTCCACCGTGCTCTCCGCAGACTCCGCACTTGAGGCTGGGCCTGTGGGAACGGCCGGCGGTGATGCCGTATTCGACGAGCTTGCCTACACCCTTGACGTCGATGGTCTGGAACGGGTCGAAATCGAGGATCTTGTTTCCGAGATAGTCGCCCATGAAGGTTCCGATATCATCGCGTGAGAATCCGAATGTCATCTGGGTGAGGTCGTTGGTTCCGAATGAGAAGAACTCGGCTGCTCTTGCCATCCTGTCGCCGGTGAGGGCTGCACGAGGGATCTCGATCATGGTACCGAACTGATACTTGATGGTTTCCATTGAACGTCCTTCAACTTCAGCCTTGACCCTGTCGCAGATAGCCTTCTGGAAACTGAGCTCGCGTGCGGAAATCGTGACCGGAATCATGATTTCAGGCATGGGGTGATGACCTTCCTTCTGGAGTTCCGCGGTAGCCTCGAAGATAGCCCTGTACTGGGTCTCCGCGATGAGAGGGAACGAGACGTGGAGACGTACACCACGGTGTCCCATCATGGGGTTGACCTCCTGGAGGGCTTCACCTCTCTTCTCGACTTCAGCTACGCTGATTCCGAGCTCGCGTGCGAGTTCCTTCTTCTTCTCATCGGTCTTGGGCACGAACTCGTGCAGAGGAGGATCGAGGAGACGGAAGACTACGGGCTTGCCGTCCATGATGCGTAGGGTGCCCTTGACAGCGGCCTTGATGTAAGGCTCGAGGTCATTGAGAGCCTGCCTGCGCTCAGCGTCGGTGTCGCAGAGGATCATCTTGCGCATCTTGGTCAGAGGAACTTCGCTGTTCTTTCCGTAGAACATGTGCTCGATACGGAACAGGCCGATTCCCTCAGCTCCGAACTTCATTGCCTTGGCGGCATCCTCCGGTGTGTCGGCGTTGGTGCGGATACCGAGTCTGCGGAACTTGTCGACCATGTTCATGAACTCGACGAAGAGAGGATTCTCGGTAGCGTCCATGGTCTCGATCCTTTCGGCGTAGACGTATCCCTTGGAACCGTTGAGGCTGATGAAATCACCCTCCTTGTACTCTTTGGGTTTGTCACCGAAGGAAACGGTCTTCTTCTCGAAGTTGATCTTCATGGAGTCGCAACCCACGATGCAGCACTTGCCCCATCCGCGGGCTACGAGTGCGGCGTGTGAGGTCATACCTCCACGTGTGGTGAGAATACCTGCGGAAGCCCTCATGCCCTCGATATCTTCGGGGGAGGTCTCTTCGCGGATGAGGATGACCTTGCGGCCTTCCTTCATTGCCTGCATGGCGGCCTCGGAGGTGAAGACGATTGTTCCTACGGCTCCACCGGGAGATGCGGGAAGACCCTTGGCGATAACCTTGGACTTCTTCTCGGAAGCGGGGTCGAGGATGGGGTGGAGAACCTCATCGAGCTGAGAGGGAGCGACCCTCATTACGGCTGTCTTCTCGTCGATCATTCCTTCCTTCACCATGTCCATAGCCATCTGGAGAGCAGCCAGACCGGTCCTCTTTCCGATACGGCACTGGAGCATCCAGAGTTTGCCTTCCTGGATGGTGAACTCGATGTCCTGCATGTCGTGGAAGTGGTTCTCGAGGTGGGTGCGGATCTCGTCGAGTTCCTTGTAAACCTCGGGCATCGCGGTTTCGAGGGAAGCGAGGTTCTTGTTCTTCTCGCTCTTGGTAGCCTCGTTGAGGGGGTTCGGGGTCCTGATACCTGCGACAACGTCCTCACCCTGTGCGTTGATGAGCCACTCACCGTAGAAACGGTTGTCACCGTTGGCGGGGTTACGGGAGAATGCCACACCTGTAGCGGAAGTGTCACCCATGTTTCCGAAGACCATTGACTGGACGTTCACGGCCGTTCCCCAATCATCAGGAATCTTTTCGATCCTTCTGTATGCGATGGCCCTCTTTCCGTTCCATGACTTGAAGACTCCACCGATGGAGCCCCAGAGCTGGGCTTCAGCCGAGTCGGGGAATTCAACACCGAGAACTTCTTTGATGCGGACCTTGAAAGCCTCTGCGAGGTCTTTGAGTTCTTCTGCAGTGATGTCGGTATCGGATGCGTAACCCTTCTTCTCCTTGAGTTCGGCCATCATCCTGTCAAGCTGCTGGCGGATTCCCTGTCCGTCTTCGGGCTCGATGCCCTCAGCCTTCTCCATGACGACGTCAGAGTACATCATGATGAGGCGGCGGTATGCGTCATATACGAAACGGGGGTTGCCCGTCTTCTTGATCATTCCGGGAATGGTGGCGGAGCAAAGACCGATGTTGAGGATGGTGTCCATCATACCGGGCATGGAGCTGCGTGCTCCGGAACGGCAGCTGACGAGGAGGGGGTCATTCGGGTCACCGAACTTCTTTCCCATGATATCTTCCGTCGCCTTCATGGCCTGGGCTACCTCCCTGCGGAGATCGTTGCTGTAGCCGCCGCCGAGGGCGTAATACTCCGCGCAGCATTCTGTTGTGATGGTGAAGCCGGCAGGTACGGGCATACCGAGCAGATTCATCTCCGCAAGGTTCGCACCTTTACCTCCGAGCAGCTCTCTCATCTTGCCGTTTCCTTCGGCTTTCTTTCCACCGAAACGGTAAACTCTTTTCTTCTGTTCGAACATAAACTATAATAATTTGATTGGATATTCCTTTTCAGTCATCTTGGGATTGACACACACTTCGTGATGCGCAAAAAAGCATCCTTGCGAGGATTTTTAGGTATTCTGTCCCGCAGGGATGCAAATGTAATCAATTTTTCGCTTTGTTATAGCAATTTGGAAGCTATTTCGGACAATTCACTCCTTTCTCCCTTTCTGAGGAATACGTGTTCGAACAGAGGCTGTCCGGCCATCTTCTCCCCGAGGTGGGTCAGTCCGTTGGACCACTGGTCCAGGTACGGCTGGTCAATCTGGAAGATGTCCCCCGTGAAAATCATCTTCGTGCCTTCTCCTGCACGGGTGATGATGGTCTTGATTTCATGGGGAGTGAGGTTCTGGGCCTCGTCGATTATGAAGAAGGCTTTTCCGAGGCTTCGTCCCCTTATGTAGGCGAGAGGGGAGATGAGGAGTTTCTCGTTAGTGAGAAGTCCGTCAATCTTGAGGGCCTCCTTGCTTGAGGGACGGAATTGGGCCTTTATGACATTGAGGTTGTCCATCAGGGGCTGCAGGAACGGCGACATCTTTGTCTTCTGGTCACCGGGCAGGAAGCCGATATCCTGGTTGCCGAGGATGACGGTCGGACGTGAAAGGATGATCTGGTCGAAATCCCTTTCCTGTTCGAGAGCCGCGGCGAGGGCGATGAGTGTCTTTCCGGTTCCGGCTCCACCGGTGAGGGAAACGAGTTGGATGGCGGGATTGAGGCAAGCGTCAAGGGCGAATTTCTGCTCGTCGTTGCGGGGCTTTATGCCATAAGCCTGACGGCTTCTGACGAAAACGACCTTGTCCCTTCTGGAATCATATCTCGCGCAAACGGGAGCCGCATCCTCTTTGCCCTCCCAACGGAACTTGAAGAGTTGGTTGGGCTTGGGCTCTTTGTCCAGGATGTCCTGCCAATCGCAGCATGTGTCCTGTCCGTAGGCGAGTTTCTGGAGCGCTTCCGTGGGGGCGCCTTCTATTATCTGGACCTCTCTCTGGGCTCCTTCGACCTTCTCTTCCTCAACCTTGTCGGTCAGATAGTCCTGGGCTATCATTCCGGCGGCCTTGGATTTCATGCGGAGGTTGATGTCCTTCGTCACCAGGGCGGTGAATCTTCCCGGATGGTTGTCCCTGACCCAGATGGCGGTTGCAAGGATACGGTGATCCTGGGTGTCGTCATGGAAGAGGTCCTTCAGGTCATCAGGGAAAGGATGATTGGGCTCGATTTTGATGTTTCCGAGATTCTTTCCGATGGGGACTCCGTCTTTTCCGAACATCTTCCTGTCGGTGAGGCGGTCTATGTCCCTCATGAACCCCCTGGCGTTGTAGCTCAGGGCGTCATTTCCTTTCTTGAACTTGTCCAGTTCCTCTATTACTGCGACGGGAATGACGATGTCATTGTCCTGGAATTTCCTTATCGCTTTGTAGTCATGAAGGATGACGTTCGTGTCAAGAACGAAGATCTTAGGTTTTTTGCCCCCGGGATTGTTCTTCTGTTTGGGGCTGTTGGCGTATGCGGGCATATTCGGTTTGTGTTTTTGTGTCAATTTGTGTGGTCGGGGCAGTGTCAATCTTCGCCTTCCGAGGTTTGGCTCCTCAGGAGGGATTCAAGAATCCCGGAAATCGAGGAAATGTCCGAGCTTGAAATCGAAAGTCCTCTCTTCTTGTCCGAAGGGTGTCCGAGGAAGTAGTAGGCCACATCCTGGAGAAGGAGCTCGGCGTCCGTGTAGTCGTAATCGTAGTCGCTCACCTCGATGAGGACTCCGGGGATTTCGCTGAAAAGCACCCTCACCATGTCGGACTCGCCGTAGGATTTCATTATCTCGCTTATGTCGATGTCCGCACCCTTGTCGGAAATCAGTCTGTCAAGAGCCGTCATCAGACCTCCCTCGGAGACGGTCACACCGGAAAGGACGATCCCGTCTTCGACGAGTTCCCGGACTACTTCATAACAGTCGATAAGATAATCCGGATCCAGGATGTCGGGGGCCATTCCTCCGCTTTCTGAAAGGGCTTCGGAAAGTACGGATCCTCCCATTTTTGCGGGGCAGGTGTCGAAAGGGATGTAGATGAGCCAATTGGATGGATCGCCTTGAAGGGAAGAGGGACATTTGCGAGTCTTTCCGATACGGGGGTTGGCGGTCTTGAAAGGCATTTCCGCGATAAGCGGATCGGAGTATGCGTCCGAGAACTGTTTGGGCATGTCGAGATCCGCCTCGGCCTCGGTCCGGTCGGATAGAGGTGGCTCAGCTTCCGTCGAAGAGTTCACTCCTGCCTTCATGACAAGGGAACACTTGTCCGGATTCTCCGAATACGTGTAGGAATCCAGTCCCACTCCCAGGTAATCAAGATAATCGCAGAGGGCGGAAACCGAAGCGTAGAACGCGGCCATGTTGCCGACATTGTCGGGGTTCCACTTCCATTCGGCGGATAGGCTCAGGTCGTCCAATCTGAAATGCCCTCTTTGCCAGATGGCGTCGATAAGGGCTTTCGCCGCTTTCGCCCTTGTAAGGGGCTCGGCGTATTCCGGAAGAATTGTCCTTTTGGGGGAAGAGAGCTTTTTTTTCACAAGGGAGAGGTAGTCCGATATTTTGGCGGAATCCGTATCGAGGGACAGCGGAGAAGGGTCGACGGTTTCGTCGACTATGGGGTCGGGAAACAGTTCACGATTGTCTTCCTCTTCGGAGTTTTTCCCTTGGGCGGATCGGAGCATGGCCGAAGGCGGGACATCCATTCTTGTCCCGCTTATGATGTATTGGGAGTGTAGGGCTCGGGAGTGTTCCTTCATAAAAAAACAATTCAGGTTGGCCTTTTCCGGAAAAGGTTTTCCGGACGACCACTCCAAAATTAGGGATTTTTATGCGGAAAACAAACTTTTGGCGTATTCTGTCGACTCCGTTCACTAGGACTGGCGCATCAAATATAACATGTTTGACTTATTTCAGGGCTGTGTTGGTGAACTGGTAATCCTGAGGGCAGAAAGGGTCAATCTGAGCGTTTTGGTCGAAGGTGATGATACCGGACAGACAGATCAAAGAGATGATCAAAAGTCTTCTCTTGATTCTTGGCATATTTGGAAGCGGTTTCATGTTTGAAGTAATGATGATCGTGCGACGTTAAACAAAAGTTTCGCAAATATTTCAGCGGGGCTATGATTTTCCTTGATTCCGCAGATAAAAAGTCTATCCGGACTGCACCGCTTTCTGAAATCTCGCCTTTCGTTACCGGTGACGAGCCGGAAAAAGGAAAGGGACCGCCCCTTGCACAGGACAATCCCTTTCCGGCCGATAAATAAAGAAGCGGATTCATAGCCGGTCATGTGGCCGGCCATATCGTTCTACAGTTTCGTACCCGTGTATTTTGTAGGGTAGTCTCCGAATTTGAGAAGGAAACTGATTTTGTCTCCGGCAACGAGTCCGTAAAGTCCGGAAACCGTGTACTGGGGAAATTCTCCGCCCATGGCAAGAGGTACAAGTCCTTCACCGCTCAGTTCGAAACCATTGTTCTTGGCCGTCAGTGTGACGCCGGGAATAGTGATGTCAAGGGTCACGGGCATTTGGGGAACGAACTTGATTTTTTTGATGAGTATGTCGGCTGTTTTTCCGTCAGCGGAAGGAGTGAAGTTGACCTCTATTTTATCGGTGTCAACATCCTCTCCCCTGAACGTTACGGTAACGGTGCCGAGGTAGTCGGCCTTGACGGGAACGGGAGCCGGTTCATCCTTTTTGCAGGATGAGAAAAGGAGGATCATAAAGGCCAGAAGAGCCCATTTTACAAGATGTTTCATGTGTCTATTTGTTTTGTTTTTGATGTCTTTGGATTTGTTTGATCACCGTTTCGGGAAGTTCAGGGATACCCCCAGGGTGATCCTTCTCGGCTTCCCGCTTTGGAAGAATTCATTTCCGATGGACTTGAAGTAGAAAGTCCGGTACTTTTCTCCGGTGAGGTTATCTCCTCTGAGGAAAACCGTCGCCTTCGGGAAAGAGAATGAAACCATTCCGCCCAAAAGAAGATGGAACGGCTCCTTGATGGTGTTCGCCTCGTTCCAGTAGATTTCACCGGTACCGTTCGCACTCGCCTGGAGGGAGATTTCCTTGAGGGCTTTGCCTCCTATGGCGAAAGAATATTCCGCCATGGCGAAAAGGGTCTGGGACGGGACATATGGGACCTTGTTGCCGGAGTACTCCGCGTTCCCGTCATGGAAGGAAGTGAACCTGGCGTCATTCCATCCGTAGGACAGCATTCCGTGGAATCCTCCCTTCCTAAGGTCCGTTTCCACTTCCGCTCCGGTGCTTCTTGACCTTCCGGCGTTCGTCATCATCCTGCCGATGGATTTTCCGGGAGGGAAGACCGTGAGCTGCTGGTTGCGGATGAGGATATTGTAAAGAGATGCTTCCAGGCGGAACCATTCCGCAGGTGAAATCCTTATCCCCGCTTCGAAGTTCCATGCCTCTTCAGGCTTGTACTCCGTATTCCCGGCTCCGACGGATTGGAACTCTTCATCGAAATGCACTCCCAGGTCATCCATCAGGGCGTTCATCATCACGCTCTGCATTATGTCGGAGAATATCTGTGTGTTGAAACCACCCGCCTTGTATCCCTTCGAAACCGTGCCGTAAAGCTTGAGGCCGTGGGAAGGACCGTTGTACATCGCGGAAAGTTTGGGAAGGATCTCGAATCCCAGATGGTTCTCGTCTCCCCTGTAAGTGCAAGGGAGGATCTTCGGGGAACGCATGGTAGGGAAGAAGCGGTAAGTGATGTCCGAAGCGCAGTCGTAGTTCATCAGACCTCCTTCCAGATCAAGCCTCAGCCCTGCGGTCAGATCCCACCTTCCCAAGGAAAGCACCGACTCATGATAAAGGGCGAGGTCACCGGTCCATATCCCGAAAACTGAGCTGACGGGCAAGGTGTCCATCATGAAGTCGATATATCCGATGCTCTCGGGGATATTTTTGTTGGCGTTTTCCAGGATCAGCGACTCGATACCGTCCCTGAAAAAGTTCACCGGAGCGTCCATGTGGTTGAATTTCCCCATGAAGAAGAGCCCTGTCGTGGAGTGCCAACGCTCATCGCTGTGGAAGGGCTTCAGAATGGCTTCGAAGGTGAGGGCGGCGCTTCTCTGACTCTGCTCGAGGCTGAAGATGCTTTCCGGAGAATAATCCTGGTCCATCCTCATCCTGTCGGCGAGCAGCTGCACGCTGCCGATGAGGTTGAGCGAAGCCTTGTCAAAGGATTTTCCGGCTTTCAGTCCATCCATGACGGAGAGTCTCGTGTAACCGGCCTTTCCGTCGTAATTGACTCTCTGCAGTTCTCCGTCAAGGAATCTTCCGTATGCGAAGCCGCCTTCATCGGAGAAGGAAGCGACGGCCGTATTGGTCAAGTTCCATTCACCTGAGCCGAATTCCCGCTTCCATCTTAGGTCCACTCCGTTTCCCGGATCCGCCTTTTTACCTGTGAAGACGTTGTCGAAGAATCCGTCTGTATGATGAAAGCCTATGGTGAGGGCGTCTTTCCCCCGGTAGTGGGAAACTGTAGCCGAAGCGGTGTTCGCCGTACCCCATTCGATGAGAGCCTTGGTCCCTTTGAAAGATGAAGGGGAGAGGGTGTGGAGCGACAGCACTCCTCCCATGGAGTTCCTGCCGTAGACCGTCCCCTGGGGACCCCGAAGGAGCGTCATCCCCGAAAGACCCAGCATCGGAATGTCGTAGGTGTTCTTGTCAATGATCGGTATGTCGTCGATGTATAGACCAAGGACGGGATTTTCCATCCTGGAGCCCATACCCCGCATGTAGATCGTCGAGGTCATACCGGTTCCGTAGTCCGGTATATGCAGAGATGGAACTATTGCGGAAAGGGTTTTCTGAGTGGTGATGTGGAGCTCGGCTATTTCCCCGATACCGATGGTAGTGGCGGGTGAAGCGATTCTCCCGATTTCGACGGTCTGTCTCACGGCTGTGACCACTCCGGGGGTCGTTATCACGGAAACCGTGTCCACGTTGCCGTGGAGTGAGAGGAGTGTCAAAACTGAAAGAACAAAACCGAACATACCTTTGTTTTCTGGAACGGCTGCAAAGGTAATGGTAACTTTTGTCCTTTTTTAGGAGCGGGGAGCGTATTATTAGGATTATCCGTGACTGGGGGCAAGATGGTCAGAACGTCTTCCTGTACTCCGAGGGTGTCAGTCCCGTCAATTTTTTGAAAAATCGGGAGAAATACGACTGGTCGTCAAGACCGACCGCGACGGCTACATCGATTATGGGAATGTCCTTGTCCTGGAGAAGATTCTTCGCCATGTTCACCCTCGATATGTCAATCCAACTGGTGGCGGTTTTGCCGGTCTGCTGGTGCACAATCTTGTTGAGATAGTTGAGGGTTATCCCCAGTTCACCGGCATAGTATCCCGCATTTTGCGGGGTTGAGTTCCGGTCGAATATCATTTCGAGGAATCTGCCCACATAAGGACTTGAGAACGGACTGCGGGGCTCTCCCACCAGGGGGAGGATTATGTCCAGGGCCTTCACGATCATCTGTCCCTCTCCTCCCATGAAGGACCTTTCCATCAGGGAGAACAGTTCGCTTATGAGTTTCGAATTCTCTTCGGGGAAACGGTACTGTACGGGTTTCCCGCTTTGGAGGACTTTGTATGGGATGTTCTTCAGAAGGTGGATCGAGAATCCTCCGCTGAATCCGCTGCAGGTGCTGTGGAAGTTTATCGAAAAGGGGACACCCTCGGGAATCAGGAGAATGTCGTCCTTTACGCAGAGGTATGATTCTCCGCCCGCTTCGACAAGGACCTCCCCGCCGGTCAGGTACAGGAAACCTTCTATCGGGATGGACGCTGTCGGGATCGACGGAACCCTTCCTCCGCCTGAGGAAAGTTTCCTGATGAAGAAGGGCACCTTCGAATAATCGGCGCCTTTTTTCCAATAAGGTACAGGTGTGCTCATTTCCGGGATGACTTTAGGTGCAAAATTAGTATTTTTGCGGATAATGGCCGGAAAATGACCGAAAACTTCACCACATGATTGTTCATCCTTTCGCCTTTTTTGATATGAGTGTCCTGCATTTTCTGAAAAATACTGCGGTAAAGGCGGTTGCCGCTGTGGCGGTATGTCTCGCCCTTTCTTCCTGCGGGGGAAATGTCTCCTCCCCGGATTCCCTCTACTCCAGTCATAAACCATATACCAGATGGTGGTGGTTCTCCTCCTATGTGGACAAAAAGGATGTCAGGGACCAGCTCCAGTATCTGAAGGACCACGAGTTCGGGGGAGTGGAGATAGCCTGGATCTACCCGATGTTCCTCGATACCGCCACCGCCCATCCGGATTTCCTCTCTCCGGAGTGGAGTGAACCTGTGGTCTATGCGAAGAGGGTCGCCGATTCCCTGGGACTGGGTTGCGACTTCACATTCGGGACGCTCTGGCCGTTCAATGACGTCGACCTTCCGGAAGGGGACGGGACCAGAAACTACCATGATTCCGTCGAAGTGGCCCGTAGGGTATATACCTGGGATCATCCGAAGGTCGGAAAGATACTCAATCACCTTGACAAGGAGGCCTTCTTCCGTTATGCCGACAAGATGAACAAAGGACTCTCGGAGGCCTACAAGGGGTCAAAGTCAGGAGTCTTCGTCGACTCATGGGAGGTGGATACCTATTATATCTGGACTAAAGGGTTCGGGGAGAAGTTCCTCTCCGACCACGGATATGACATCGAACCCTACATGAAAGAAAGGACCCTTATGGACAAAGGGAATGAAGGAGTCCTGTATGACTACTTCAAGACCCTGTCCGGGTATGTAATGGATGAGTTCTATACCCCCTTCGCCCAGAACGCCACAGCCAACGGCGCATTTTCGAGGGCGCAGTGCGGAGGTGCCCCCACCGACCTTCTCACCGCATTCACCCTGGTCGACATCCCCGAAACCGAGGCCATACTCTACGAACCGATGTTCAGCAAGATAGCCGCATCGGCGGCGACCCTTTCCAAGAAGGATGCAGTTACTTCCGAGACATTCACCTGCATGTACGGCTGGACGGGACTTCTCAACCAGAACGGAAGAGGCAAGAGCCCCCACCAGGGCGAGGAGCAGATCGCTGACCTGAAGCTTGTTTGCGACGCCC
This sequence comes from Bacteroidales bacterium, assembly GCA_017469845.1. GTDB lineage: Bacteria > Bacteroidota > Bacteroidia > Bacteroidales > UBA932 > Cryptobacteroides. The sequence goes on from JAFUFP010000027.1 coordinate 13,974, forward strand.
TCTTCGCCAACGGCACCAACCAGATAATATGGCACGGTTTCCCGTTCAACAAGGTGGGACGTTCGGACAACTGGTTCTATACGACCTGTCAGGTGAGCAGCGACGAAAGGAACAACCTCTCGGGCGAAGATCTATCGCGTTTCAACCGCTATATGACGAAGGTGTCCTCCTACATGAGAAAAGGGGAGAACTACACCGACATGGCCGTTTACATCCCGATGGAGGACGCATGGATCGGCGGACCCTATTCCGAAGAAATCCTCTCAATGATGCCTTGGGCAGGAGGACAGTATGAGATGAGGTACATCGACACTCCCGAAAAGTACAAAGGGCGTCAACCCGTATGGGTGAACGGGAAATTCCTTTCCGAATCCTCCTTCCGGGACGGAAAACTCTTCTGCGGAGATGCCGTTTTCTCTTCCCTTTATGTCGATGTCGGGTATATGGACTACTCCTCCCTCCGGAGCATAGTGTCCCTGGCGGAAAAGGGGCTCCCGGTAGTTTTGGCGCGTTCTCCCAAGGAGCCTGGACGCAATCTCCACGGGGATTACGGGGATCTTCTCAGAAAGCTTCAGTCCCTTCCTTCGGTGTCGGAGGACGACTCCGTCCTTCCGGGGAAACCCCTCGTTGAAGGAGAGGATCTGCCGGATTTCTGGTGCAGGAAGGACGGGGACAAGCTTTACGTCTTCTTCGCGAATCCCACCTCCGGAGACGTATCTTATCCCATGGAATACGGCTATGCGTTCAAAGACAAGGGGAGCGGCAGAACGGTTATTCTCAACCATCACGGGAAGAGCGAAGAGTACCGTCTGGAGTTTTCACCGAGGGAGTCGATCATGCTGGAAATTTCACAGAAGGGGATAAAAAGGATCGATCTTGGGTACATTCCTCCGAAAATGGCGGGATTGTGATCGGACCATCTTCCTTTCCGATAAGGCTTAAGGCTCATGATAATGTTTTCCGGTCGGAAACGGTCCCGGAAATACTTTCCAAAGCCGATAAAAATGCATACCTTTGAACTCTCAAACATTTTCTGAAATGGCCGATACTGTGATGGGCAACGAGAACCCTGAATTCAGCGAAGAACGATACGATGAGATGCTCGGAAGGATATTCGTAAGATATCCCTCCGTACAGAACAATACGTTCAGCACCGCCTACAAGCCTGGCCTCCAGCACATGGTGGACTTCTGTTCAGTCCTGGGCAACCCTCAGGACTCTTATCCCACAGTCCACGTGGCCGGCACCAACGGCAAAGGTTCGGTATCAAACATGATCGCCGCTTCCCTCATGGAAGTGGGTTACCGTGTGGGGCTCTACACTTCGCCCCATATCGTGGATTTCAGGGAAAGGATGAGGGTTGACGGCAAGATGGTCCCCAAGGAATGGGTCTACGACTTCATGACCCGCAATTCGGAGACCTTCTCCCGACTGGACCTTTCCTTCTTCGAGATCACGACCGGAATGGCCTTCGCCTGGTTCGCCGAGCAGAAAGTCGATGTCGCCATTATCGAAGTTGGCCTCGGAGGCCTTCTCGATTCCACCAACATCATAAGGCCCATCCTCTCGATAGTGACGAGCATAGGCCTTGACCACTGCGACCTCCTTGGCAACACCCTAGCTGAAATAGCCACCCAGAAAGCCGGAATTTTCAAGGAAGGTGTACCCGCCCTTGTCGGGGAAGTCCTTCCCGAAACGAGGCCGGTCTTTGAGAGAATCGCCTCCGAAAAGGGATGTACCATCCGCTATGCCGAGGCGGGCGATCCGCCCATCTGGAACAACCGGGAGATGATCCTTTCGAGGATGGACCTCCGGGGAACATACCAGCAGAAGAACCTCCGCACCGTTCTGTGCGCCCTCGATATGATTAAGGAAAAGTTCCCTTCACTCGAGAACACCAAGGACGTTATCCACGGAATCGTCCATACCGCTACGATAATGGATTTCCACGGAAGGTGGGAAAGGATCTGCGATTCACCCCTCGTGATCTGTGACATCGGGCACAATGCCCATGCGCTGAGGAACAACTTCTCTCAGCTCGCCACGATGCTTTCCAATGAGGAGTGCTCATCCCTCATTATCGTCTACGCCGTGATGGCTGACAAGGACTTCGACTCGATAATGCCGCTCATGCCCGTTGACGCTACGTATATTTTCACTACACCGCAGACGAAACGCGCAATGCCCGCATCCGAAATCCTCTCAAGGTATACGGCTTATCGGAAGGAAAAGGGGGTCTCTACATCAAGGCTTTATACCTGCGATTCCGTGAGGGGGGCAGTATCTATGGCCATTGAACTTGCATCCAATATCAAGAAGATAGATTCCAACAACAGAGTTTTGCAGCCCGTCATTTACATCGGTGGCAGCACTTTTGCAGTTGCAGAAGCTGTACCCTTGCTTCGCAAACCATCAAGGGCACCCAAAACAGCCAAGTAATGAAACCTCATCATCATCTAAGGATATGGGCAGCAGCCGTGCTGACCATGGTCTTGGCGTGCGTAGGCGCCGATAATGTTCTTTCAGCAAACAAGTCTTCCGATATGAAACATAAATCTTCCCCTCAAACCATAGCTACCGATTCCAGGGGACATGTTCTCCTTGAAGAATGGGCCGCGTTCGCTACCGCTCAGCAGAAGGACCGTCCCGCCGAGCAGGAAAAGATCCTCCTGGACATAAAGACCAAGGCAAGGGAAAGAAGGCTTGCATGGGATTTCTATGACGCGGCGTCGCAGTACGTTTCAGTGGCTGCTTCCCGTAATTGGAAGGTTCGCCAGGAGAAGCAGGCGGAACTGAAGAAAGACATCGAAGAATTCGATGAACCGATAGTGACTTTCTACTATCACATGCAGAACTCCGGCTCGTCAGTCATGAAGTCGTATCTGATGTCGAACAGGGAAAAGTTCCTTTCTTCATCCAATCACGTATTCTGGAAAAACACTCCCCAATTGCAAAGCGCCCTTTCAGGTCAGCTCGTCAAGTATCTGGGCAACGATTACGAATACGCCCTGTGGACCCTGTACATGATGGACAGAAGCATCTCCAGGAAAGAAATCAAGGAATACGAAGCCGGAAAGCTGGTCGGACCACCGACTCCCGGGGATCAGTATTTTAGCTATCCTCTGGGAGCGTATTTCGAATACCTTGAGGCGGAGAACACCACTTCTTCCGATTTCAGGATACTCAAGGAGAAGAAGGAAGCCCTTCAGAAAGTGGCGGAGAAGTATTCCGGCAAAGCGGTGTCCTTCTATCCCCGACTTTCGCTTCTGAGACTGAGGTTCAATGACCTAACCCGTAGGATAAGCGAAAAGGGTGACGCCGCCGATGAGAAGGGGGTGACAGCGGAAGCGGAGGCCAAGGCACTGTATGAAGATTTGCAGAAATTCGAGAAGCGGCGCAAAAGCCTTTCCGGAGAGGAGTCCGCGATGGCATCCACGTGCACTGCCGAATCGCTCATCAATTCACTTGAAAGGAAATCCGTTTCCCTCAGCGCCGACGGCAATGAAATAAAAGTGTATCTTGGAAATCTCACTGGCGCCAAAGTGTCGATATTCCCCCGGGGCTCTTCCAAGAAGGCGTATTCCACGAAGGTCAGGACCGCGGGCAAAAAGTTCTATGTACCCGATACTGTGAAGGTGAAGATACCGGTTCTTGATGACGGGGACTACGAAGTGTTCGCCGAGAACGGGGACAGAAAAAGATCCGTCGGGATACGCCGCTATTCCCTTGCGCTCGCGCAGAGGCTCGACAGCGACGGACGGGCCTCTTATGCCGCGGCTTCAAAGAGCGGACAACCGCTCCGTAAGGCCGATCTCACCCTCCTTAAGAACGGAAACGAAATCGCCACGGTCAAGGATTTCGCATTCGGAGAAGGATTCACCCGCATTCCGGAGGCGATCGCCTCAAAGATAGAGGAAGATTCATATTATGACCTCAGAGTGTCCTACAGGGACCAAAACGGAGTGCTCCGCTCCAGTGAACCGCTCTCCTTCAATGGAAGGGAGAAGGTATGGTCTTCTTCGGACAATTCCGGAATGAGGTACATAGCCAACGTATATCTCGACAAGGGTGCGTTCAATCCCGGAGAGACGGTGCATTTCAAGGCCGTCCTGGGACAGGGGGATCTCGTGAAGGAAGTTTCTTGCGTCGGTGAAGGAAAGAAAGTCAGCGCCGCATTCTATGATTCCACGGGGAAGCTCCTCGAAGAGAAGATCCTGTCGACCAACTCTTTCGGCTCCGTCGCCGGTGAGTTTGTGGTCCCCACAGGTCTCCGTGGCGGAACCTTCTCTGTAAGGGTTGAGTGCGAAAACAAGTGGAGAGCTTCCCAGTCACTGAGAGTCGACGAGTTCGTCCTCCCTTCGTTCTACCTCGAATTCGACAAGATGGATGAAATCTATTTCCCCGGCGACGAAGTGAAGATCGGGGGAAAGATCGCATCATATTCGGGACACAACCTTTCAGCCGCAAAGGTGACCTATAACCTCACTAGGTGGGATACGGTTCTCGGAGAAGGCGATCTCGAGACCGATGACCAGGGGAGATTCTCCTTCAACGTTCCCACTGATCCGGAAAAAGGAAGGCAGTATGTGTCCGTAAAGATAAAAGTGGTCGACGAGACCGGAGAGACCCAGGAGTTCTCGAAGGGAGTATATGTGTCGGATTCCGTCAATCTCACGCTTGAGCTCCAGAACAGCGCCGATGCCGACATGAGCATTGCCGGTATGGACGATTCACCTTCCGATATGCCGGTAGTGAGACCATATCATCAGAGGTACGCTTCGCTCATAGACGGGGACAAGGCCAAGGTCAGGATGACTGTCCGGAATACCGAGTACGAGGTCGTTCCCGCTGAGATCTCATACAAACTTTCCGATGAAAAGGGACGTACACTCAAAGAGGGGAAGGCCACTTCCGGAGAGGAGGTTGTATTCGACCTTGCCGCATTCGGCCAGGGGCTCTATTCTCTCGACGCCACCACTTCCGTGAAAGGCAAACACAAGGATACTCCATATGAAAGCAAGCAGGGAATTTCGTTCGTATATTTTCCCGAGGATGCTGACAGGGTTGATTCTCCGGTAGAACATATCATGAGAAGCGGCCCCACGACCCTTGAAAGCGGACAGGACATCAAGGTCCAGATCGCTTCGGCCACCGCTCCTCTTTGGGCTGTCGTTGAACTATTCGGAGACCGGATGACTCTCCTTGAGTCAAGACCGGTGCACCTTGAGGGCAAAAGGGGAGAAGCAGGTTCTGCCCAATCGGTATCCTTCCCTTACAAGGCGGAATATCCCGATGCGGTGAGGGTGTCCATAGTATTCTTCAGGAACGGGGAATTCCACTCATTCCAGAGGGAATACAGAAGGGTAAGGCATAATCTAGATCTTCCTCTTTCCTTCTCTTCATTCCAGGACAAGGCCTTCCCAGGAAGGGAGTATACACTATCCCTGAAATCCTCACCCGATGTCGAAGCGCTGATGTCAATCTACGACAAGAGCGTCGACAGGATCTCTTCCACCTGGTGGAATACAGTTTCGATGGGAGCTTTCAGCGTTCCTTATATCAGCTTCAGCGCTGAAGGCGGAACAGGAGTGGACGATCTTTCGTTCAAAGGCGGCGAGGGAGGCTATTACGAACTGGAGGAAATGGTGGTTACGGGTTATGGCGGCGGAAGAAGGAATTCAAGGATGATGGCGAAGTCAGCCGGTGTCACCATGAACGCCATGGTCATGGACGATGCCGTCGAGATGGAATACGCCATGGATGCCGCCGCTCCCGCCTTGCACGACGCATTGGTCGTGTCCGAAGCCGCGGAGGAAGAATCTTCGGACGCCGGCGTTCCCGAGAATGTCAGGGAGGACTTCGCAACGACCCTCGCCTTCGAGCCGTTCATCCATACTGACGCCTCTGGTAATGCTGACGTGAAGTTCTCGACTTCGGACAAACTCTCAACTTTCCTCGTCAAAGTCTACGCACACGACAGGAAGATGCGCAACGCAGTAATTTCCCGCGAGATGGTTGTTTCGATTCCGGTGAAGGTTTCGGTAGCTGAACCGAAGTTCCTCTATGCCGGCGACAAGTACAATCTTGCGGTCACTCTCTCTTCCACTGTAGACAATGATGTTCCGGGAATCCTCACCTTCTACCAGTATGAAGGCAAGGATCACGAGAACTCTTCACCTATAGCTTCTTCATCCAAGAAAGTTACTGTGAAAGCCCACGGTGGACTTTCCGAATCCTTCCCGGTCAATGTACCTTCCAAGGGAGAAGCCGAAAGGGGAATGATGGTGGTATTCAAGGCTGACGACGGATCGTTCTCGGATGCGGTATTCGTCAGTGTACCCGTTGAGGACAATCTCCAGAATTTGACAGAAGCCCATTCGGCGGTTTATCTGGCCGGGATGGACAAGAGCAAGATCCTTTCTTCGCTTCGCTCCCAGTTCGTCAACGTGTCGGGATACGGAGCCGCATATGACGAGATTTCGATCATAGACATGGTCAAGGATGCTATCCCTTCCAAGGTTGAACCGGCTGCGAACGATGTCCTCTCCCTGTCCGAAGCCCTGTACGTGAGGCTTCTCGCCGAGAGCCTTCTCGAGGGACAGAAGAAGGATGATCTTCTTCTTTCCTATGAGACACCTACGTACAAACTGAAGGAAAAGATTGCCGCATGCAAGAATGCTGACGGAGGATTCGGATGGTTCGAAGGGATGAGCTCTTCTCCGATAGTGACGGCCGTGGTGCTTGAAAGATACTCCAAGCTGAACCGCCTTGTCGGAATGGACGCTTCCACCATGAAGTCCCTTGAGCCTTCGGTGAAGTTCCTTGACAAGAACCAGTTCGACGCAGAATGGCCGGTATGGTGCGGAGGTCTTTCCGTTAATCAGTACCTCCTTGTGCGGTCATATTATCCCGAGGTCTCCTTCGATGTGAACACCCACGGTCTCAAGGCTGTCTTCGACAAGAGGATGAAGGAGTTCAAGGATTATGTGAAGGATTACCTCGTTCCGTCAAAGGAAAGGGGTCTCAACGGACAGATACTCGCAAAGGCCAGAAGGCTTCTTACGATCTCGAACCTGGTCAATAGTGAAGGGGGAACGGCACTTGCGAAAGCATGGGGAGTGAACTTCGCGACGGATTCACGTCTCCGCTCTTCACTTGAAGATGACGTTCTTTCACTTGTTGAGTACGCTATCGAACATGATGGCGGCGGAATGTATTATCCCAATGCCGTGATGCCTTTCAGGGGGCTTCTGGAGAGTGAAGCTTATGCGCACGCCCTCATCTGCGACCTGTTCACTGACTATTCCCGAAGGGGAGGACGGTCTTCGGAGACGACCTCGAAGATATCCGACGGAATCCGTATCTGGCTGATGCTCCAGAAAGAAACCCAGAAATGGGATGAAGATCCCGCTTTCGTGGATGCCATCTACTCAATCATGAGCGGGGATGAAGATGTCAAGGCCACAAGGATCATCCTCATAAAGAAGACATATCAGAAACCGTTCTCTTCCATCAGGGCCGCGGGCAATGAGATGTCGGTAGAGAGGAAATTCTACCGCATCGTGCCGATGCAGACCGTTGACAAGGACGGTAAGACTGTTGTCGTCATGAAGGAAGAGGAAATAGCTCCGGGAACTGTCCTTTCGAAGGGAGACAGGATAAAGGCGGTCTACAAGATCTGGAACAAGGAGAACAGGAGTTTTGTTCTTCTGAAGGCTCCCAGGGAGGCGACTCTCCGTCCCGTCCAGCAGCTTTCGGGAATGTACGGTTGGGGAATACGCCCGATGAGGATCGCGGAGGGATATTTCTTCCAACCTCACGGATACAGGGATGTCCGTTCCGACAGGACCGAATACTATTTCGATACTTATCCGGAGGAAAACACGACCGTCGAGGAAGAATTCTATGTCATGCAGACAGGAGTGTTCCATGCCCCTGTAGTTGAGATAGAATCCCTGTATGCTCCCCATTACAGGGCGAACGCCGGTTATGGAGGGAATATGACTGTGAAATAGAGGAAGTCATTTCTCCATCGGAAACACTGTGAAAAGGATGAGAAGCGCTTCCGCGCAGAAAGTGTTCTCTTCCGGAAGGGGAATGATGTCTCCTCACAACGACGGAAAGGTTCTTGTGAATGACTTCGACTCGGCCCTTTATGACGGGTCACTTGCAAAAGTCCCTGTCATGATAGGCTACAACAAGAACGACATGGGCATTCTCGCGGGAGAACCGGTGGACAGGTTCTGCGCAGTGAGGGATTCCCTCGGATACCCTATCTATGAGTATGAATTCATGAGGAATCTTCCGGGAGATGACGATGATCCCTCCAAGGATCCGGGAGCCTTCCATTCCGCAGAACTTTGGTATGTGTTCGGAACCCTGAAGAAAAGTTGGCGTCCTTTCACTCCGGCGGACTATGCGCTCTCTTCTGAGATGGTCGATGCCTGGACGAATTTCTGCAAGAGCGGAAATCCCGGTTGGCCGGCATACAAGCACGACGCTCCCTACAAGAAGAACTTCGATGTGAAGTAAATCTCATATGCAGTAATAAGAACATCCGTTCAGCAACGTCTTGAATAATGCTGGACGGATGTTTTTTTGACGCCGGAAATAATTTTTGAAGAAAAATCCTTGCTGAGAAATAAAAAATGCCTATATTTGCAGTCCCATCTAAGGCAAGACTGCCATGGTGAGGGATTACATAATGCTCGGGAGCATAGCTCAGTCGGTTTAGAGCATCTGCCTTACAAGCAGAGGGTCGGCGGTTCGAATCCGTCTGCTCCCACAACAAAGAATGAAGCACTTACGGTTTCCGTAGGTGCTTTTGTTCTAGTGCCAATTCTGTGCATCAATTTCCCTACCGAGCACTATATTGCACTCGGAGGCACACCGAAGCGATTTTTAAAACTTCTCGAGAATCCGGCAAGGGATGCGAATCCTACGGTATAGGACACTTCCGTGACGTTCATCTCTCCCTTCTTGAGAAGTTCCATCGCCTTGTTCAGACGATATCCTTGGAGGAAATCCTGAGGCCCTTCTCCGGAAAGGGTCTTTATCTTGGAGTAGAGACAGCTTCTGCTCATTCCGATTTCGAAGGCGATGCTCTGGACATTGAAATCTTCCTCGGAAAGGTGGCTGTCCATTATCGAGTAGAGCTTTTCGAGGAAAGCGGCATCTTTTGCTGAGAGGGTAGATGCCTCATCAGAGGCTTCAGAAGCGGTGGATGACGAAGTCCGGTTGCGGAGAGAGCGCTGCAGCCGGTGGCGGTTCTCGAGGATATTGCCGATCACCGCTTGCAGAAGACTGTAATCGAAGGGCTTGGGAAGGTATGCATCTGCTCCAGTGTCGAGACCTTTCATCTGTTTGTCCCGGTCCGGTTGGGCGGTCATGAGGATAACGGGCAGATGGCAGTAATTGTCGTTTTCCTTTATCTCGCGGCAAAGGGAGAACCCGTCTTTCCCCGGCATGAGGATGTCGCTCAGAATTATATCGGGAATGGAGATGGAAAGGCTGTCCATGGCTTCGTTTCCGTCAGAAGCGCACACTACACCGAAGTCCTTTCTGAGTGTTTCCGCGAGGTACGATCTCATCTGGGGATTGTCCTCGACTATGAGGATGGTCGTGTTCTTCGATTCCTCGCCAGTCTCTGCGGTCATGGCCTCGCTGTTGGGCGTGTCCCCGATCGGAGTGTCTCCGAGCCAAAGCTCGTTTTCGGTGTAGGCGTTCTTGTCTATGGGGAAGATCAGAGAGAACGTGCTTCCTCCGTTTTCGCTGGATTTCACGGAGATTTTCCCCTTGTGGGCTTCGCTGAGGAGCATTGCGTAGTTGAGCCCTATGCCGAATCCTTCCGGTTCCTTGCCTTCTTCCATCTGACGATGGAGCCGGTTGTACCTGTCGAATATCTTCCTTATGTCCTCTTCGGACATTCCGATGCCTGTATCCGTTACTTCAATGAGAGCGTAATCTCCCTCGTAATCTGCGATGGGGGGCTCTGAAAGGAATGAAGAGGCTTTTTGTGACGACAGCTTTTCTGCGGAAACCCTGATCCATCCCTTCTCGGTATATTTGACCGCATTGGAGAGAAGGTTGAAAAGGATCTTCTCCAATTTGTCGGAGTCATAGAATCCGGTCATTCCCGGCGTAATGTCACTCTTAAGGTCAAGACCTTTCTGCCCGGCGAGGTACGAGAAATCGTTCACGGATGTCCCGATGCAGGCGGACAGGTCCCCTTCGGAAACCCTCAATGCCTTCATCCCCTTTTCTCCCGCCTCGAAATCCAGAAGCTGTCTGGTGAGGTTCATCAGACGGTCCGCGTTTCCGCTGATCAGGGAAGCGAGGCCTGTAACATCATCAGGAAGGTCTTTCCTTCTGGCGATATCCTTTGCCGGCCCGTAAATCAACGAAAGGGGAGTGCGGTACTCATGTGAAAGATTCGTGAAGAATTCGGCCTTGCTCTTTGAAAGCCTCTCCTCAAGGGAACGGCGCTGCTCCGAAAGAAGGAGATTCATTTTGTCTTCCCTTCTTCGTTTGAGGTTACGGAGAATGAAGTATACGGCATTCCCGATAAGAAGAAGGTATAGAAGAAGAGCCGGAGCTGACATCAGGGGATGGGGCTTTATCCTGAACGCGAAAGACGTTTCCTTCGGATCTACGCTTCCGTCCGGAAGAAGCAGTGACGCGTGGAAGAGGTATTTGCCGGGACGGAGGTATGAATAACCCCTCCTTTGGCTCTGGCCGATGTTGACCCACTCCTTGTCATATCCGTCGAGTTTGCATGTGTATGAATACTCTTTGGCGTTATGACCTTTTGCGGTGAAATAGAACGAAATCTGGTTTTCGTTGTGTTGCAGTACAGTGACGCCCCCGTCGGTTGGTGTGCTGATCTCTTGAGAATTGACCATCACAAGATCGATCATGGTACCGTCGGATTTCCAAGAAGAGTAGGTTATCTGAGGATCAAAGTTGTATATTCCGTTTCCAAGAATCGTGATTGTTCCGTCCCTTCCGATGGACGAGGCTCCAAAGGCTGCCACGAAATTGTCGTTGTTCATTGAAAGGATACTCACCGAGTTGTCCTTTCCTGAAATCCTTGCGATTTCATTCCCGGAGAAGGCCCAGACGTTTCCTTCCGTGTCGACACACAAACTCCTTATCTGTTGGTCTGGCAGGCCCTCTGAGGAGGTGAAATGCCGGACGATGTCCCCTTCCCTGTTCACGAGGAAAACCCCGCCGGATAGAGTACCAACGGCGAAAAGACCTCTTTCGTCAGGGCCGTCAGCACAGCAGGGGGTAGGGAATCGGGCCGGTATCCTTGTGGGGATTTCTTCCCCGTCATAGATGAAAAGGGCATCATCACCGAAAAGGAAGGACCCTCCGTTACGTGAAGGAGCGGACAGCCAGATTCCAAGATTGTCAATTGACGTAAGTTCTTCCTGTCTTCCGTCTTTGTGCATAAGGATATGCTTTCCTTCGGACAGTATGTGTACCCCATTGTCCTTATCCGGCCACAGGGTCTTGAATCCGGGTATGCTGCATATGGTCAGAAGTGTGGGTGAAGATTGGGCGGTATAACATAGGATGATTCCGGAGTCCGACCCTATCCAGATATTGCCTTCCGTATCGCGGGCGGAAACTTTCATCGTCTCTCCTTCCGGGAAGCCCTCCGGAAAGAATGCTTCGCACTCCATTCCTCTGAACCGGTAGAACAGACGATCGCCGGTTCCGATGGAGGATCCGTCCCCGAGGTCGTACTTCGCGAGAAGGTTTTCGAAAGAGTATTTCCCGGAGAGCGGGATGACCGTGCTCTTTTCTGTGGGCTTGAGGCGGATCTCCTTATTGTCGATGGAGTACATTATCATATCGTCGGCGATGCAGCACAGAGCTGAGGTAGCGTCTTCCCAAAGGCGGCTTTTGTCCAACGGGGCTGTTTCCGTACCGTCCGGAGACAGCGATACGATTCCTTTGCCTCTTGCGGCGAGAAGAAGATTCCTGCCGGAACTCTTCGCGAAGAAGGTGTAATTCGGAATCACCTTTTTGCGGTTCTTCCCGTCAGTGGAGAAGGAATAAAGCCCTTCCGATGTGGATACCATCACTTCAGAATTCCACATACTCATGTCTTCGACCGAGGTCTCCGGCCCGAAAGAGATTCTTCCTTTTTTCTTCATGTCGCCGCCCAAGACGATGATGTGGCCTCTCTTTCCCTGGCTTGCTAGCCATACCTCGTCACCTACTTTCAGCATTTCGTCGGCAAACGCCAGGTCGGCGTCATTGACGGCGTCAGCAGTTTCCCCGGTATTCTTGTCGTAGAACACGAGTCCGTGTGGCGAGGAGAACAGAATCCGGTCCTCGTCGTATGAAATCATTCCGGACACTATGTTGTAGTATCCCTCGGACCTTCTTGCGACCTTGTAGTCTTTGATGAGGCAGACCCCCATGTAGGTTCCGACCCAAAGCCGTCCCTCCGTGTCCGGAAGAATGGTGGTTATCATGTCATTGGAAAGCGACAGGGAATCAGTGCTGTAATATGTCCTGAAAGATTGGCCGTTATATCGGTTGAGTCCATGGGAGGTCCCTATCCAGAAAAAGCCGTTTTCATCAATTGCGATTGATGAAATGTCATCAGAAGAAAGGGCCTGTGATATCGAAAGCTCCCTTTGCGGCTCTCCATATGATTTGATGGCGGAACCGAGGCAGACGAACAGCACTGCCACAGCCATCAGAGATCTGAGGGAGAGAACTTTTGAAAGGTATAGGGTCATTGACGATACGTAATACGTTACGAAGATACATATTTTTGATGGAATTGATTGTTGCGCACGGTACTGAGTTTCGCTTTCCTCTGCCGAACAAGAGAGTTCGGTTCCGAACAGAGTAATGAAAGAAATCGGCCCCGGAAAACTCCGGAGCCGACTTCTCAGCTTTTAGTGAATATTGTGGATCAGTTTGCGGAAATCGTGATGCTTCCTCCTTTGACGCCCTCAGCATTCGCTGAAAGTGTTACGGTCCCTCCCTTTTCGGATGACTGGACGATGGCTGTCAGCTTTCCGCTGAAAAGATGCATCTGGGGAAGATGGAAAAGATCCAGACAGGTGGGGTCTCCATTGGCTGAAGCCCTGTAGAAGCCGCCTTCTCCTGTTGTCGAGAAGGTGACAAGCCTTCCATCTGAAGGACAGAGGTTGCCGTCCTTGTCGACTATGCTCACTTCAATGTAGGAAAGGTCTTTCCCGTCAGCTTCCAGAACCGATCTGTCGGCTTTCAATTCAAGATGGTCAGGCTCCCCGGCAGTGTGTACGCTTTCTTCAGCGACAGCGTTACCTTCTGAGTCATAGGCGACAACCTTGATTTCGCCGGGTTCGTAAAGGACCTCATTCCACATGAGGCGGTATCTTCCCTGTTCGTCACTGCGGTCTTTCTTGCGGACTCCCTGGCTGACATCGTTGACAAAGAGTTCGGCCATCGGATAATTGGTGTAGACGAAGACCGGGGTCACTTCTCCCTCGCGTCCGGGCCATGTCCAGTGGGGCAGGATGTGAAGAGTCTCGACTTCGGGACGCCATACGCTTCTGTACAGCCAGTAGCGGTCTTTGGGGATAGAGGCCAGGTCGATGATACCGAAATTCGAGCTGTGGTTCGGCATGATGTTGTACGGTGTAGGCTCGCCAAGATAATCAAATCCTGTCCACACGAATTGACCTATCTCCCAGTCCTTGTCTTCCGCCATCGCGAAATCAATGTCCGGAAGATTGGACCAGCTGCAGTATTCGAGATCGTAGGATGAACACTGGAGGTCTTCGTGACGTGCACGGGCTGTCTTTTCCACGGGGAAGTGATAAACACCGCGGGAAGATATGGTTGAAGCGGTCTCGCTTCCGAGGACGATCTTGTGGGAGAGCGTGTCATAAGCCTGCTGGTAAAGATGGACCCTGTAGTTGAATCCCGGTACATCCAGAAGATTGGCAAGGCCGTTCTTGAGAACACAGATCACCTGGTCCATACCGCAGGTTGTAAAGCGTGTGGGGTCCTCACGATGGACGATGTCGACGAGGAATTTGGCGGTGTTGTATCCGGAAGCGTCGCATTGGCTCGGAACTTCGTTTCCGATGCTCCAGAAGATCACCGAAGGGTCGTTGCGGAACTGGTGAAGCATGTTCACCATGTCTTTCTCCGCCCATTCGTCAAAGAAGAGATGGTAGCCGTTGCGGCATTTCTGGATATCCCATTCGTCGAATGGCTCTACCATCATCATGAATCCCATCTCGTCGCAAAGCCTCACAAGTTCCGGGGCCGGCATGTTGTGGGAAGTGCGGATGGCGTCGCAGCCCATCTCTTTGAGCAGAGTGAGTTGGTGACGGAGAGCGGCCTCGTTGACGGCGCTGCCCAAGGGACCCAGGTCATGGTGGTTGCATACGCCCCTTATCTTGCGCATCTCGCCGTTGAGGAAGAATCCCTTGTCAGGAATGATTTCGATGGAACGGATACCGAAAGTGGTGGTGTATTCATCTACCTTCTCGCCTCCATCCCAAACTGAAGTCACCGCCTTGTAAAGGGACGGGCTTTCCGGACTCCAGAGCATAGGACGGCGGACCTTCATCTTCTGCTCCACGACATCCCCTTTCACTTTGGCCTTCCTTGAAGAGGCCACTTTCTTACCGGAGGGGTCGAGGATTTCTGTTTTGATCTTCTTCCCACCGGTGAGGGTAACCTTGAGGTTTACCCGGGAGGATTTTTTCGATATGTCGGAGCATATCACCTGGATTCCCCAGACCGGGACGTGGGCATCATCAGTTACGATGAGGTGTACGTTCCGGTACAGACCCGCTCCAGGATACCAGCGGGAAGATTCGGGGAGATTCTCGAGCCTTACCGCAAGAGAATTGTCCTTGCCGTCGGGATGAACGTAAGGGGTGATGTCGAAATGGAAGGAATTGTATCCGTATGGCCATTCTCCGACGAATTGCCCGTTGACATACACCTTCGCCTGGCTCATCGCTCCGTCGAAAAGGAGTTCGGCATGGCGGCCTTCACCGAAGGACGGTACGTCGAAATTCAGCCTGTACCAACCTGTGCCGACGTAGGGGAGACCTCCCGTACGGCCGGTCTTCAGGCTTGCCATCCTTTCGAAATTCTGTGTGATGGCAACTACCTGGGCATCGTTGTTGGAATCAAAAGGACCGTATATGGCCCAATCGTGGGGGACACTCACCTGATCCCACTCCGAATCATCGAAAGCCGTGGCGGAGAATTCACCGTCTTCACGTGTGAATCTCCATCCGGATTCCAGCAGCGTTTCCTGGCGCTGTGCAAACATTGCCGTGGCGGACAGCATCATCGCCACCAAGAAGATAATTCTTTTCATCAATATGTTGTTTATGGCTTATGATCGCCGAAGTTACTCAAAAACTCCGAGAATCAGTTCTTGCGTCCTTTGGCGGCTTTCCTTTCCTCACGCTCCCGCTGGGCCGCCTCATATGCAATCTTTGTCGTTATCAGGATGACGCCATTGGCTCCTTTGGAACCGTAAGACGATGCCGCTGAATCCTTGAGGACCCTCACGGAATGGATTTCGTCGGGTTTGAGGACCTCGATCTGCGGAAACTCAAGGCCGTCGACCATGAAGAGAGGCTCCCCTTCGTTGCCCAGAATCGAACGGTTCCCCCTTATCTGGATATGGGGACGGTCACCGGCTCCTTGGGTATTGGATACTTCCACCCCCGGAACCTTGTTCCGAAGATAATCGTAGATGTTGTTGTAGACCTGTTCCTCCGCTTCCGTCATGGTGATTTCGGATACGGTGAAAGCGTTGCTGTTCCTGGAAGTCGACGTGTATCCCATGTCGATGCTTTCCTCATCGGTTTGCGTAGACGGAACACTTTTGGTCGTTCCGCAGGAGCATATCATGGCGAGGGCCATGAAACAGATTGTGAATCTTTTCATCGTTGAAGGTGATAGTGTTGGTTGATTGATGCTGCTGTCGGATGGGACCCGTTGTCCGCTTCTCCGACATGATGCAAAAATATCCACTTCCGGAGAAGAAGGCATTCCATAAACTTCATTTGTCATATCAAAATCTTCACCGGGGAAAAGATTCTGTGCAGCGTTTCCAGGAAACACTTTGTTAAGGCAATCGCAGGTGTCGGATGGGAAAAGAAAAGCCCGAAGAATGTCGTTCTCCGGGCAAGGTCATAAGGCTGTCGACCGATCCCCGGAGTTTTGCCCTTCCGGAGCGTGACAGTCAAGTCCCCCAAAGGCGCTATCCTCTGTAGGCTCCCATGAAAAGTATGGTTCCGGAAGAGTTCTCCCTTATCAGGTAAACGAAAGGATTGTATATTAATTGTTAAAGCATATTTTTTAACGAAATATTGTGTTTAGAAATCATCTCCAACATTACTATATCGGAATATAAGTACCAACTGACAAATAATCATCAAACGATAAATAAACAATCCTATGATGATAATACAATAAGATAACACCCACAACTTCTTCTGATTGAAAAACGATAGGTCCTCTTAATGAACATGCTTTCTCTGAAAACACAATGACATCTCTTCAGGAAGACCCATGAGTTTCTTTCCATGTGAATTCTGGAACAACTCTAACTATTCTAATCCACATCAAAACAACTCCGCACATTACGATGGCGAATAACAAAACTGCCCTCTTTTAATTCTCATGTACCAATCTCTATACTATAAACGATGGTCTGGTTGAATGTATGACTACAAACTTTTTAGCTTTACTTCATGGACACACTTTTGGGGACATTATCTCAGAAAGAGGATAAAACTCCGGAGACGTAATCTTATTCTTTTTAAGTAGAAGCATCGTGCGTTTTGTTACGATTAAGAAATTGGGACCAATTCTGAAGATGTCGCTTCCGTCCCACTCTTTTTGCTCCCATTGACAGTAGCGACTGCGTTCATCATAAGGAATCTGGTTGTACGGCAACAATAACTTCATCTCTCCACCTCTTCCCGTAACAGTAAATCCGTGATACCCTTTTATTTCATTACCCTTCTTGTCATAAACCAGTACAGGATAGCTCTTCCATCCAGTGATGTCATTATCCTCCATCAACTGTTTCATTCGATCCGAGATTAAAAAGCAATTGCCATCAAATCTCATATCCAGCATATCTCGCATCTTCTTCCCTTCTCGTTGTCTATATACGACAGGGAATTTGATGTAATCGGGGTAATGACCATAATCATCCCCATATAGCAACTGATAGTGAATGTCACGTCCACTTTCCGGGCCATGCAAATTGTTTTTTAGTGCATAATCAAACAAATCAGGACGAACGTAAAAGGTTGTTAAATACCCTGCGCTACTGAACACATAGAAAGATGGATCGTTTTTAGTAATCATAATCATATACGGTTTTCATTAAACGTTTGGCTTCTTCTTCAATTTCCTTTATTGTTGGATTTTTGTGGCTCCCAAAGAACTTTTTCCATTCCATGTTATATTGCCAAGCCTTGGACAAATGATGATGCGACTCCATCCAAACACCATATTGGGGATCATTTATATTTATTCCGGCATTATCAAATTTATTAAAGAACTTTTTCGGTAGTACGTGATGAGCCTGCATTCCTTCGGGTACCAACTTCCCTGCTCTTTCCAACTCTCTGACCATATTGGATCGAAGGCTCTTCGTCAATTTGGCCCCTGAATCTAGTGCTGCAATTGCGTCATTCAGAATTCGAAAATCCTTGCCGATTCGAGTCAGCTTTGCCGCATCACCGAATGCCGGAACCGCACTGGCAAGGCTCATCAGACCGGCAAAGTTTTCCCCTGAATCGAATTGAATCTGTGCATTAATTACGTCCGCCGTCCCACTTTGGTCAAATAACCCGACAATATCAAGAGCGGAACTAATCAAGCTATTACCTTGCAAATGGTGCTGGCCGCCCCAATCAACCCCAAAACGGGACAGATTGACATGTACGTCAATAAGATCAGTGACTATTGTGACGGATGATTTGTTGCTGCCCGCCAAAACAATATCGGCACCTCCGTCGTCCTTGAATACGACCGGATTCCCCGCACAATACGCATACGGACTGATGCCATAGTATTTTTCCCCCATAGGATCGGGCACTAGCCAGCGGGAGAGGATGGGGCTGTACTGCCTCGCTCCGAAGTCGACATACCCGGCACCGAAGTCAGGTCCC